>JBDRJG010000001.1:0-72080 GCA_043815085.1 Candidatus Iainarchaeum sp.
TTATAAATATTTCTATACTTGAACTAGAATATTAAATTAACTACTCTTTAGTTTCTTTAAGCTTGTCTTCGAGCTCTTTTTTTAATTTTTCTAGCTTTTCATTAAATAACTTCTCTTGATTTTCTAAAGATTTTAACCTTAAATTAAAAATTTCTTTTTTTTGTTCTAATTCTTTTAAAACATCTTGTTTCTTGGCTTTTAGCATTATCTGGCTTACAATTTTGTAAATTTCATCATCAGATTTTTTAGTTTCTTCTATAGCAGCTTCTACTTCATTCAATTCTAATTCAAAAGCTTGTTTTTGTAAAAGAAGGTTTTGAGAATTCTGCTCTAAAACTTGCAATTCCTGCAATTTTTCCTGTGTGTTTTTGTCTAGCTTCATCTTATTAGGTTCCTGACTTATACTGTTTATTTAGTTTCATTCTGCCTCACTAGATTACTCAGCCTTAACCTTTGTTGCTATTCTTCTTGGCTTGTAAAACATCTTGCCGTTGCAAGCAGGGCAAGAAAATCTTTTTTCAAGATTCTTGCTTGAAACTTGTTTGCCACATCTAAAACATTTATAGTTTGCCATGTTAAAAATTTTTATATTTTTAATTTTCAATGTAAAATACATCTGATGCAAATTTTTTATTACATTTTGAACATTTCCAAATCCCATTAGATAATCTCTTTACACCCCTTTTCTTACAGAAAGGACATTGCTGTCTTATTCTCTGTTTTGATTCAACTTGAACGAGTTTATTTCTAACTTTCTTTCCATATCTTGCTCCAAATCTCCCTGCAGATTTTGTTTTTTTTGATTTTGTTGTCATTTTTTATTTTATTTAAAGGTTGAAAATTTCATGAAAATTTTCATCAGTTGAAACTTGACTCCATCACATTTCAATGGGGCTACCCGGATTTGAACCGGGATCGCGAAGTCCCAAACCTCGAAGGCTACCAGATTACCCCATAACCCCACATAAAAAAAAGCTACTGATAATTTATAAAACTATTTAATCACTTTTTTCAATCGGAGTTTCTACTTTTGCTTCTTCTGGTTTAGCAGCTGTTTTCTCAGCTTCAGCAGCTTCCTTCGCAGCCTGTTCTTGCTTTAATATTATTTCCTGCTTTCTTTGAACTTCTTTGAAAAACTCGCTTAATTTTTCTTTTTTCTCTGGAGAAGTTTCTGTTATTTCTTGGGAAATTTCTTTGTCATATTTTCCTTCCGCAATTTCTATCTCGACTTCTTTTGCAGGTTTATTTTCAATTAAAATGCCCAAACTGACACAAGTCCCAACTATTAATTTTACTGCAGACTTCAAGTCTTTTGCGAGCAAATTTTGCATCTTTGTTTTTGCTATTAAAATTATCTGCTCAATAGAAGCATTTGCTACCTGTATTTTATGCTGCTCTCCAGAACCTTTAGTAATCCCCAATTCTTTTTTTAATAATTCAGAGACAGGAGGAGAAAAGATTTGTATCTCAAATTTTTTTGTTTTTGCATCCACATTCAGTTCTACTGGAACTTTTAATCCATTAAAATCCTTTGTTGCTTCATTTACTTTTTGAATAACTTGATTAATAGGGATTCCAGCAGGCCCGAGCTTCTGGCTCAAAGCAGGTCCAGGAACCATTGCTCCTCCTTCCACCAAAAGTTTAATCTGCATTTTAATTTCCTACATTCTTTAATTTAATTTTATATACAATTTCTTTTAATTTATTCATTTTCTTCTTCCTCTTCACGTCTTATGACTTTAACATTATCTATTTTAACTGTGAGTGGTAAAGGAACAACTGCTCCAAATAAACTCACAACAACTTCTTCTTTTTGTTTGTCTATTCTTAAAACTTTTGCTTTTTCTCCCTTGAGTGTTGAGCCTATCAATTCAACAATGTCTCCTTCTTTAATTGAAACACTTTCTACTGTTGGCTGAACCATTCCTTTAATTTCTTCATACCCTATTGTCTTTCCTATAATTCCCTTCACATACGGGAGATTAAAAACAGCTTCTTCTGCAGATTCTCTGTCTTCTGCCTCGAGAAAAATATATCCTCTCAATCCATGAGGACGCAAAACAGAATAGACATTAAGATTTTTTTTCTCTGCCCTGTTAGAAATCATATCTACTGCCCTCTCTTCTTTATTTGTCGTCACTTTTATTATAAACATCATTTTATCTTGTTCCAACTACCTCTTAATATCTAAGAAGTAGATTATAATTTATAAAATTGCGGGTTTATAAATTTATTCTTTTAGTTTTGTTTTCTAAAAGATTTTGGTGAAAAAATTTTGTAATTTTTTCTCCAAAATAGCAACTGCATAAAAGACTAATAAATATTTATGTTCTCTGTTAAATAAAATTATTTTGCAAAAAGTTTCATAATTAATGCAATAATAAAGCCTCCAAGCCCGATTATCCCTATTCCAATTGCAGAAATCTTTGCTGTCTGCTCAAATTCTTTTTTCGTCGGCTTTTTCAAAACCTGCCAGACTCTCTTGCATTTCAATAAAAATGATTTTATTTCCATAATTAAATTAGATAGAAAGGGTTTTTAAAATTATTTAAAATCTATTTGGATGTTCTTTCTTTAAATCCGAAATAACTTCCCAAATTATATACTCCTCTTTTAATTGTTCAATTATAGCATGATAATTTTCTGCTCCATCATAAACTTTGTAACCTTCTAATCCATCTTTTAATTTATCTGGAGCCCAATAAGCTAGATAACTTATAAATGGCCAGGGCTGAACTGAAAATTTTTTTGCTCTTGTTTCTAAATAGCTTATACCAGGAAATGTTGGAATATTCTCTCTAAGTTCTGCTTTTCTTCTATCAATTTCTTCATTTGTTAAACCAAGAAATTTCTCAATATCCTTATCTTTTTTAAAGGAAATAGATAATTTTCCATCTTTTGTAATGTCTTTTCTTATTTTTGCCATTTCAATTCTCAAAAAACTCTATTCCTAATTCTTCCTCTATTTCCTTGTGCTTCAAAGATTCAAGAGATTCACTATGCCCAAAAATCTGCGAAGATTTTACACCTGTTACAATGAGCAAAACTCTTATTGATTTTTCCATGTCCTCTGAAATCTGAGCTCCGCCAATTAATTTTGCATCAGGACTCAATTTTTCTCCTATTGTTCCTATTATTGTTTTGTATTCTTCAAGACTCATGTTTGGTCCTCCAACAACATTTACCAATGCTCCTGTTGCATCTGAAATATCTACATCTAAAAGAGGATTATTTATTGCTTTCTCAATTGCTTCCATTGCCCTATTCTGGCTGTTAGACTCTCCCATTCCTATTAGTGAAACCCCCCCATTAGACATTACTGTTTTTACATCTGCAAAATCTAAGTTAACTAAACCAGTTGTGGTGACTAATTCTGTTACACCTTTCACTGCATTTGTTAAAACCTCATCAGCAATCTTAAATGCTGTGTGCAATGGCAAATCAGGAGCCAATTCCAAAAGTTTGTCATTTGGTATAACAATTAAAGTATCTACAACCCCTTCTAATCTTTCTAATCCATCCATTGCATTTTCTATTCTCTTTTTTCCTTCCATTGTGAAGGGCAAAGTTACTATTGCAATTGTCAGAGCCCCTTGTTTTTTCGCAAGCCCTGCAATGACTGGCGCTGCTCCTGTTCCTGTTCCTCCTCCTAATCCGCAAGTGAGAAAAATCATATCTGAACCCACAATTTTCTTTTTTATTTCTGATTCAGATTCTTTTGCAGCCTCCTGTCCAACCTGTGGATTGCTTCCTGCACCCAATCCCTGAGTCAACTCCTTTCCAATTAGAACTTTCTGATCTGCATTGGAATAGAGTAAATCCTGTGCATCAGTATTTACTGCAATTAACTCTCCTCCTCTAATTCCAATTTCTTTCATTCTACTAAGAGAATTATTCCCTCCTCCGCCTATTCCTATCACCTTTATTTTTGCTGATTGTTTTTTCAAGAGTTCTTCAAGTTCTATATCTATCTCTCTTAACTCAGCCGATGGAGAATATTCGAAAGACTCATCATCTCTATTTATATCTGCCATATGTTCTAAAAGAAAAGTTTATTTTTAAGCATTATTGTGATTTTAAATTAGTTATTTGTTGGTTTTAGGGATTATTATAGTTTTAGTTAGATTTTTAAACAGATAAATGTCTCAAAAGCCATGAGAAATATTGAAGAAAAGATTAAGGGGTCTGTAATCCCAACTGCAGATGAAATTGAAGATATAGTTAGAGCTAAAAAAGCAATTGAATATAATAAGAAAAATAATTTAAATATCCCTTATATTCTCTCTGGTTTAGGCCCAGATACAAATAAATTTTTAGAAGGGGATTTTAATGGAGAAATAAACTTCCACAAGGAACTTTATGAATATATGATGAACAACACTAAAGAGATCTTTGGGGTTGACATCAATGCTCTTGACACTGTTGGGAATATTTTACAAACATTTCCCTCTGAGCAAGAAGGAAAATATTTATTTTTTAGTTATCCTCTTCATAATCTCAGAACAAGATTAATTGAAAAAGACCTTAAAAGAGAAAAAGCAATTTCAGAAAACTTAAAAATAATCTATGTAAACACAACAAAAAATTTGTTTAAAAATCTCTTTTATGAAACTCTTGCATTTACAAAATATTTTTTAATTAAAAGAAATAAATTAAAAAATCTTGCTAAAGGGGCTTCTTCTCTTCAATTTCCTTAATTTCAAGATTTAATCCCAAAATCTCTTTATATTTCTCTTTAAAAAGTTCTATAAATTTCACCATACTTTTTTCAGCATCTAAAATTAATTTGCCATCCTTAATCTCAAATTTAAACTCTCGTCTAAAGAAAAAATCATTCAATGCCTTAATTTTTTCATTTAAATCTTCAATTTTTTTAAGAACTTTTATTTTATAAATAATCTCTTTTCCTGCCAAGGGATTATTAAAATCCACCATAACTCTTCCCCCTGAAACAGTCAAGACTTTCCCAATCTTATTATCAAAATTAAAGACTGCTCCTGGAATTGGATTTATCTTGTGCTCTATAAAGACTTTTATTGGCATTCTCTGAATTAAATCTGGATTTCTTCTTCCAAATGCTTTTTCCGGACTTAATTCTATCTCATATTCGCCAATCTCCTTTCCAATTAAAAAATTATCAATTTCCTCAAGGAACATCCCATTTCCAAGAGAGAAGACAAATGGTTTTGCTTCTGCATTAGGATTTAGTTTTTTAATTTCATCTGAAATATTCGAATCAAAAACCTCCCCCTCTTTTATTCTTCCTGTAAATTCGATTTCAATGAAATCATTTTTCTTAAGGCTCATTAATTTTCTTAAGTAAAAACGTTTATAAATGTATTTTTTTTGTTTAATTTATGGTTTTAAAAATTATTAATGCAACAGAGGTAAAAGTGGGGACAAATATTATCGTTGGTGGAACTGTCTGCACTGTAAAAAGCATAGACATTTCAAAGACAGGAAAACACGGACATGCTAAATGTAGAATTGAGGCAGTTGGAATTATAAATGGAACAAAAAAGGTTTTTGTTGTCCCCGGACATGAAAGATTAGAGGTTCCAAATGTGGATAAAAGAAAAGCACAAATCCTTTCAAAAGAAGACGGAAAAGCAAGTTTAATGGATTTAGAAAATTTCGAAACAATTGAAGTTCCTTGCCCAGACAAAACTGTATTTGAAGAGCTTGAAGAAGGTGGTAACTGCGAATATTGGGATATTGAGGGGGATAAAATAATAAAGAGAAGATTATAAAATGGGAAAAATACCAGAAGCACAAAATAGATTATTTAAGAATGTTTTTGTCTGTAAGAATTGCAAAGCAAAGATAAAATCAGATATTCAAAAAGTTTTAAAGGGAAAAGTAAGATGCAGAAAATGCGGAAAGAAAGCTTTTCGCCCAATAAAAAAGAATAAATAACAAAATTGATAGTCTTACCATTATCCTTTTAAACCTAATTTTACTTAACGTTAAGAGGGAAAAAATATGAATTTTATTGGATATGATATTATATTTTTAGTAGTATTTCTAATTTTTATTTCTGCTTTTCTCTATTTTAATCGAAAAAATCTGAAAAAAGAAGGACTTTTATTTTTGTATAAAACTACTTGGGGAATGAAGCAGATTGACAAAATTGGAAAAAGATATCAAAAAACCCTCAAATTTCTTAGTTACATCTCAATAACTATGGGATATCTCCTAATGGTTTCTATGCTTTATTTACTTGGAAAGATAATTTATCTCTATGTTACATATCCTTCTATTGTTCGAGCAATAAAAGTTCCCCCAATCACACCTCTTATACCTTATCTACCCCAAATGTTCAAACTTGATTTTCTGCCTCCTTTTTATTTTACATACTGGATAATAATTCTCGCTCTAATTGCTATAACTCATGAATTTGCGCATGGAATACTTATGAAAAGATATGGAGTAAGAATAAAATCAACTGGTTTTGGTTTTTTTCCTTTCTTTCTTCCAATATTTTTAGCTGCATTTGTTGAGCAAGATGAGAAGAGCATGATAAAAAGCAGCAAATTTAATCAGATGGCAATTCTATCTGCAGGGACCTTTGCGAATGTATTAACTGCTATTTTCTTTTTTGTAATAATGTGGTTATTCTTTACAGTCTCTTTTGTTCCAGCAGGAGCTCAATTTAACACCTATTCATATTCTATTGTTGCTATTTCTGGAATTAGTTCTATTAACAATATATCTCTTGAAAATGCAACTTATTTGCAATTATTGAATTTTTCTAATGAAGATGGATTAAATAAAATAGAATATCAAGGCAAAACTTACCTGATGAACAAGATTGGTTTAGAAGAACAAAAAGGAACCTCTAATCTTTTAATATTATATGAAGACGCTCCAGCCATTAACGCGAATTTGGAAGGGGCGATAGTATCTGTGAACAATATTAAAATAAACGGTTGGGAAGAGTTTGGAGAACAAATTTCAAACTTCTCTCCTGGAGAGAATATAACAATAAAAACAATTATAGATGATGAAGTTAAAAATTATGAGATAACTCTTGGAGAAAGTCCAGATAATCCTGAAGAGCCATATGTGGGGGTTGGATATGCTGAACAAAAGAGAAGTGGACTGCTCGGAAAAGTAGTTGAAACCCTTTCTTCTTTTAAGAAACAATATATATATTATGAGCCAAAATTTGAAGCAGCAGAATTTCTTTATGATTTGCTATGGTGGATTGTTTTAATAAGTATAAGCGTTGCACTTGTAAATATGCTCCCTATGGGGATCTTCGACGGAGGAAGGTTCTTTTACCTAACAATTCTGGGCCTAACCAAATCAAAGAAAAAAGCAGAAAAATGGTTCAAAATTTCAACTAACTTTTTATTATTCCTATTAATTGTTCTTATGATTTTATGGGCGATTAGTTGGATAAAGTAAGTTTTAAAATCTGTTTTTAATTCTAATTCTTATGATTCCAGAGAAAATAAAAAATATTCTTAAAAAGCAACATTACGAATTAGTCGGAAAACACTCTGCTGTGCAGATTTGCAGATGGACAAAAAAATCTTTGAGAAATGAAGGGGTTTGCTATAAAGAAAAATTTTATGGAATAAAATCACATTTATGCTGTCAAATGAGTCCGGCTGTTATGTGGTGTCCAAATAAATGTGTGCATTGTTGGAGAGCAATTGAACTGACCATAGGAGAAAAACTTCCTGAAAAAGACATTGATTCCCCGTCGGCAATTATAGAAGGATGCATAAAAGCACAAAGAAAACTGCTTAAAGGGTTCAATATAGACAAATATTCAAAAAAGAAACAATTAAGCAAAGCAGATATGAAAAAATACCGGGAAGCCCAAGAACCAATGCAATTTGCAATCTCGCTTTCTGGTGAACCAACTGTTTATCCTTGTATTGGGGGGTTAATTTCAGAGCTTCGTAAAAGAGGAAAAACTTCTTTTTTAGTTACAAATGGTCTATATCCTGAGAAACTTAAGGAATTATTAAAAGAGAATCAACTGCCTACTCAATTATACATTTCTATTAACACTCCAAATGAAGAACTTTACAATATATTCCATAGAAGCAAAATTAAAAATGCTTGGGAAAAATTAAATGAGACTTTGGAACTTCTACTAAAGCTGAAAGGAAAAACTCGAACTATCTTTAGAATGAATCTTGTAAAAAATCTCAACATGTTTCCTGAACAAGCAAAAGAATATGCTCAATTAATAAAAAAATCAAACCCCCTATTCGTGGAAATTAAAGGATTTATGAGTGTAGGCTTTGCAAGGGAAAGATTGGGATATGATAGAATGCCAACTGATAAAGAAATGGAGAATTTTATAGTTGTATTATTAAAAGAACTAAAGAAAATAGGATTGAAAGAGTATAATTTGCTTGATAAGCATGAATATTCTAGAGCTTATGTTTTGGGAAGAAATAGGAAAGATTTGAAGATAAAAGATAGTGAAATTTAACAACAAATTTTATAACCCCCTATAAATTCTTGATATTCTATGATGTGGAATTTATACGAAGATGAAGAGTTTCTTAAACCTCTTAAATTCTCAAATGGGAAAACTCAGGAGGATGTTGTAAGAGAAGTTCTTGAAGCAATAAAAGAGGGGCACAAAGTAATTTTTATAAATGGGAAATGTGGGACCGGGAAAAGTGCGATTGCGTTAAACATTGCAAAGAAGATTGGAAAGACATCAATAATAGTCCCTGGAAAGAATCTCCAGCAACAGTATAAAAAAGATTATGAGAATAATAAATATCTTCTTAAGAAAGATAACACAAAACTAAAGATAAGTGTAATAACGGGAAGAAATAACCACAAATGCAAATTTCTTGAGGATGATAAAAATGCAATTCCCGCAATAAAAAAAGAAATTAATTCAAAATTATATGATATTTTTTCTGGAAAGAGAGAAAAATTGAATAGAATGACTGCGAATGATTTTTCTGCAGACAATTTTAATATTCCCTGCAGAATAGAAATAAAAGAAAAAAATATCTCTAAAATAAAAGAATATCTAAAGCAAAACAAAAAAGTGAACATAGCTGACTTTGAGAGATTAAGTGATATAAAGAGAATCCCGATTGCATCTCTCTGCCCCTATTGGAGTCCTGTTTTCCCTGAAGATTTTGAATCAAAATATCTTGGAAAAGTTGAAAAAAGAAAATATAAAGGATTAAATGGAAAAGAATTTATCTTTTATCTCAGAAAACCCGGATGTAAATTTTATGAACAATTTAATTCTTACATAGATTCTGATGTTATCGTATTTAATTCATTAAAATATGAATTTGAATTTGCAATGAATAGAAAACCTTTTACTGAAGCAGAAATTATAGACGAATGTGATGAATTTCTCGATAGTTTTGCGAATCAAAGAACAATAAATATAGACAGATTGCAAAATTCGCTCTCACAAATACCTTCCTCGAATAGAGAAAATTTTCAAAAAATACAAGAGATTATGGAAATTCTCAAGCATCTAAAAACAGACAAGCAAGTTTTAAAATCATTGGATACAAATGAGATTATCCCTCTTAAAAAAACAGGAATCTATGATTTAATTAATATTTTCCTAAAAGAGCCTGGATTTCTAGAAGATATTGACGAAGATAGCTATGCCTATGATATTGAAAAAACTGCATTTATATTTGAGCATTTTCTTGACGAGAGTTATGTTATATTTAATAAAAAAGAGGAAAATCTAATTGCAAATATTGTCACAACAAATCTCTCTAAAAAATTCAAATGGCTAAAAGATAAGAATAAAGTCCTTATTTTAATGTCTGGAACGATTCATTCAAAAGATGTTTTAAAAGATATCTTCGGAATTGAAGAATTCAAATTAATAGAAGCGGAGACTAAACAGCCCGGAGAAATAAGAATAAGAAGAACAGGACTAGAGATGGATTGTAAATATTCAAACTTTTCTAATAACAAATTTACACGAAAAGATTATCTTTCTGCATTTGACAGATGCATTGATATTGCTGAAAAACCAGTGCTCGTGCATGTGAATGGATTTTCTGACTTAGCAAGTGAGGATGAGATTAAAAAATTTAATCTAAAAAATTTTCCATCTAGAAGGAATTTAATTGAAAGTCAAAATGAGGACAAGGAAGGATTAATAGTTCAAAATTTTAAAAATAAAAAAACAGACATCTTATTTTCAACAAGAGTGTCTAGAGGAATGGATTTCCCTGGAGAGCAATGTCGAAGCATAATTTTCACTAAATATCCAAATCCAGACATAAAAAACTCTTTTTGGAGAATTTTAGGAAAAACACGCCCGATGCATTATTGGAACTTTTATCGGGACAAAGCGCGTAGAGAATTGCTGCAAAAAGTATACAGGGGAGTAAGACATGAAGGAGATTATGTTTATGTTTTAAGTCCTGATAAAAGAGTTACTGATTTTTTTGAAAAAACAAATTAAGAATTATATTTTATTGAGTTTTAACTGATTCTTTCTGTTTTAAGAGCATTTTCCAGATTAAATATACTAAAACTATAAGATAAATTATGCTAAGCCAAATAATTACTGCAGATAAAATTGGACTACTTTTTACAAACACCTCCCCAAAGTAAGTTTGAATAAAAATTAGGGGAATCAATCCAAGTCCAGTTCCCAGCAAAAAATTCCATGTTTTCATCTTACTCAAACCTGCTAAATAACTGAACAAATCAGAAGTTGTAAGAGGATTTATTCTAAGAATAAAGAGAGAGAAAATTCCGTATTTCTCTGAAAAATTGTCAAACTTTATTCTTAAATTTTTGTTAATTTTTCTTTCGACAAAATTTCTTCCATATTTTCTTGCTATTCCAAAAGCTATTAATGCCCCAAGTAAATTCCCTATAAGTGTCAGAATCCCTCCATAAAATGCCCCAAATAAAACTCCTCCAGCAACATATAAGACAACAGCTGGGATTGGAGCAAGAACACATTCTAATATCACCAAAAGAATAAACATTAATTCTCCGAATATTCCGAAAGAATTCACAAAAGATATAATTGAATCTGGATTATTATGTACAAGAGAATATATTACTCCTGAAGAAAAAGAGGAATAGAAAAATATTGTTGAAATTAAAATTAAGATAAGTATAATTAACCAGTTTTCTTTAAGGAATTTTAAAGATTTCTCTACTCTTTTTCCCATTAATAAAAGAATATTTTTTATTATATATAAATATACTGAAAGCTAATTGGAAGCGATTTTTTGTCTTTTTTTCGTCTTTTTGAAAAAGAGAAAATACAAAAATCCCAATAAAAGAGCAGTTAAATAAATTATTGCAATTCCCAAGAATATTTTAAACAAAAGAGGATTCTTCCCAATTTCTTTTCCAAAGTATGTCTGGATGAAAATTGCAGGAGCCAGTCCTAAAAGTGTCCATATTAAGAATTCCCGTAATTTCATCTTTGTTAGGCCGGCAAGATAACTCCAGATATCTGAAGAAGTTAAAGGATTTACTCTAAGAATAAATATTGAAAGTTTTCCGTATTTGTCAGAAAAAGCATCAAATTTATCAATATGCTTTTTTTCTATTTTTTTCTCCACAAAAGCCCTTCCATATATCCTAGCAATTTTGAATGCAATTGAAGAACCGATTGCTACCCCAATCATTATGAGAATCCACGAGACATAAGGCCCAAAAACAATTCCTCCAGCTACGTAAAAGAAAAATGGATGAATCGGAGCGAGAACAATCCCTGCAATAATCAAGAGAATATAAATTAAAAAAGAAATTCCTTTAAATGAAGAGATAAAAAGAATCATCTCTTCCTGATTAAAATTTATTAAAGAATAAAAAAACCCTCTTGTAATATAAGAATATAATAGAAATCCCAAAATAATAAGGAAAATAGCAAAAATTATCCAATCAATTAATCTCTTTTTACGCATGTTTTAACTAAGTTTATTCTCTTTAAAAGGAATACGCCTCCGGCATAAGTCTCGCTTTTAGAACAACGCCCTCTAATTTTATCTTGAAATATATACGTATAATCTCTTTTTAAAAATGAGGCTGCTACTTAGTGGGTGCAGAAAAGAAGATTAATGAGTTAGAAAACAAGTTCTTTAGGACCTTTTAAATCATCTCTAATCTCTGGATTATCCCGAGGATTATAAGCCCCTTCATTTTTAATTCTTATTTGAGAATCTCTTGTAACATATCCTATTTTCTTTGATTTTATGCCATATTCTGACGCAATTTTAATAACTCCTTCTGGATCTGGAGTGATAATCACCATCCCTTGACCCATATTCCAGGTTTTATATGCTTCAATATCTGAAACATTTCCTAATGCTTGCGTATACTTCATAAACTCGGACGGTTCAAAAGGAGCGTCTATTATTGCTCCTAATTGGGAAGGTTTTAATATCCTCCCAAGTTTTCCAGGAACTCCTCCGCCAGTTATATGTGCTACTCCATGAACTTTCGTCTTTGGCTCTCCGTTGTATCCTCCAAACATATCAACAACTGCAGCAGTATAAATCTTTGAAGGAGTTAATGCTAGATCTGCTAAACTCGTATTTCCTCTTTTCCAAGGGACTTGATGCCAATTGTCACCATGATTATTTTTCATAATTTTTCTAACTAAAGATAAACCATTTGACCTGAATCCTTCTTCTCTCAATCCAACTAAATAATCTCCTTCTTTAATTTCTTTTCCAGTAAACAATCTATCTCTATTAGCAAACCATACAACCGCCGCTCCCCAATTATAATTAAAGGATCCAAATCCTCCAACCCTGTTTCCAAGTTCAGCTACTTCTCCGTTAACAATTGCTACATTTGCTGCTTTTGCAGCACCAATGTACCCTTCTGCTAATTGTCTTATCTCTTCAATAAATGGTTTTTCAGAAGTTCCAAGTGAATTAACATCAAGAATTGAACCAATTAAAACTGGCTCTGCCCCTCTTACAACTGCATCATCTGTAACCATTGCAAATAAGTCATAAGCGATTGTTCTATGATTCTTGACTCTTTCAGCCAATTCCATTTTTGTTCCGACACCATCAAATCCAATATTCATTAAAGTTCCAGTAGGCAAATGAGAAACATCAATTGCTCTAACTCCTGTAAAATCATCAAAAGGAACAATTACTTCTCCCAATTTTCCTTTTCTATTATCCCAAGTTCGTTTTGCAGCATTATATAAAATTTTAGAAACATCATCGCCCAAATCAATATTCACTCCTGAATCTGCATAGGTTGATTTTTGTGCCATTATTTAATATGTTTAATTTTATTTTTAAAGATTATTGTGATTTTTTTCTAAAATTCTTTTATATATTAAATCCCGCCGTAAGTCTCGCTTTTAGAACAACGCCCTCTAATTTTATCTTGAAATATATACGTATAATCTCTTTTTAAAATGAGGCTGCTACTTAGTGGGTGCAGAATAACACAGATAAGAATCCAAGTCCTTACAACTCTTCCCAAGAAACCACTTTATCAGAAGTTTTTCCTCTTAGTTCATTGAGTGTTAGTTTTTTCTCTAAAAGATAGCGTTCTAGTGTTTCCTTTAGACCATCTATAATCCCATCTCCCTTTAACATTACTTCTGTGCAATATTGTAGATTATTGGCTCCGTATGCTAAAAAAGATACTATTGTTTCTAAATCAGTACTTGTTCCCCCAGAAGCAGAAACAGGGATTCCTGTTTTTGCCAAATTATTTACAATAAGGAAAGCGAAAGGTTTTATTGTGTGGTAAGAAATCCCTCCTGGAGTTGTTCTGCCCTTGGTATTTAATCTTGGAGAAAGATTTGCTGGATTAATTGAAGTTAAACCTGCTATTGTGTTAATTGCCGCAATCGCATTAGCCCCATTCGTATGGCAAACTTCGGCAACTAATCTTTCATTTGGGTAAACCACATAAGGTAATTTTGGCATTATTATTCCTTCCTTTCTAAAGTTATCTGCCACGGTTCTTGTAATTCTTCCACATAAATCATGGTTCTGACCTATCAAATAACCTCTCCCATGAGCATCACTATGTGGGCAAGAGAAATTTAATTCAAACCCATCTATGAGGGTCTTAGAAAAGGCCTGAGCAAGAGTTTTCCATTCTTCTAAGTTATCCGAAGCGAAGAGACTTACAAGCAAAAGATTATTTGGAAATTCTCTTTTTAATTTCTTAGTTTGTTCTACCCAATAGTCGATAGATAACTCTGAACCCATTTCATAATTTTGTAATGCAGTTTTCTCACCCCCATAACTCAAATATCTCATATGCGGAGATTTATCTTTTAAGGGATTAAGAACCACACTTTTGGTTATTGCCCCAGCCCATCCTTTAGAAAATGCTTGTGAGATTGCACAATAATCTCTGGTGGGGGGTCCAGAAGCTAGAATAAAAGGACTATCTAATCTCTTTCCACAAAAATCTACGGATAAATTAGCGTCCATAAAAACCCAAAAGGAAAATACTTTAAAAGAATATATTTCTTTAATCGCTATAATAACACTCTGTTTGGGCGTTGAATAGAATGAGATACGCCCCCAGCAGGAATCGAACCTGCGAGCCCAAAGGGCCTGGTTCTCAAGACCAGTGCAATACCACTATGCGATGGAGGCCCCCATAAACTTACTTCATTCACTAAATTATTAATGACTAAAATAGAATCAAAGTTTAGATTAAAAATCTTACTGTCTCACAATTTTTTTCTTAAAAAGAACAAATAATAAACCAAAGGCAAAATTCCCGGTAAAATAAGACAGCCAATCACCATTGCAATTGCATTTGCAACATTTTTCTCTTTTATTGCGACTAATACAATTAAAGAAATTGCATATAATCCAGAGTATGCATAAAATATAATTAACCATCTCATAGAAGACAACATTGAAAATATCATTTGATTAACAGCTTCTTCTGTTGAAGCTTTTGTAGGACCAGAAAAAACACTAACTAATACAATTACAGCTAAAATCACTAAAATTAAAGTGGCTATATCATAAAATACTCTTGTTTTACTCATTAGATTAATTAATAAAATATAATTCTTAAATTTTACTATAATCCAAAAATTCTTCTCCACCAGGGTTTTTTTATTGGAATTGGTCTATCATTTTCATCAAGAATCTCATATTTTATAGTTGGTTTCTCTCTAAGAATTGGTGCCTCTTCTGCAAGCTCTTTTTGGGTCCTTTCAAGAGCAGAATCTATCATTGTCCTTGAATAACCTTGATTAATTAGCGCCCATTTAAGAGATTCTCCAGTATATCCTTTTTTTAAATTTTTCTTAAAATAATCCACAAGTCTGCTTTTATATTCCTCGCTTCTCATAATAAAAACAAGAAGGTTGAAGTTTAAAAGATTTTGTTTATTTAAAAATTATTGGCTTTTCTCTCTTATAATAATCAATTGCTTCTTGCAAACGAGGCCTTGATTCTGCATAAATTGTCAGAATATTGCTTCCCTTTTTTAATTTATTTCCAACATGCGCAGAAAGATATAATCCTGAAGATTTATCAACTGGGCATCCTGCAATTCTTGCAAGCAAGTTAATCTTTATATTATCAATAGATTCTACTCTCAAAGAAGAACTTGCAAGAATATCTTTTTTGAATTTTCCTAATTCAAGATGTTTTATACTTCCATTCTGGGCTTTAATTATCTCTACAAATTTTTTAAATGCTTTTCCAGAATCCAAAATTTCTTCTGCTCTTGCAAAACCTTTTCCTTTCTTTGTCTTTCCTGTCATTTCTAGGAGTTGCCCAGCTAAAAACAGGGATTTTTCTCTCAAATCTTTCGGCCCCCCAGTTTCAAAAGGGTTCAAAACTTTAATCACATCCATAAGTTCAAGTATTGGCCCAATTCCATTTCCAATTGGTTGATCTCCTTTGGTTAAAACAACTTTTAATTTAATTTTAAAATGCTTTCCTAACCTTTCAAAACTCTTCTTTAGTTTAAGTGCTGATTTTTTGTTTACCTTCGCTGTCTTTCCATAAGGAATATCTATAATAAGATATTTACTTCCAACTGCAATTTTTTTAGCCATTATAGAGGCTAAAAGTTGTGCATAGGGGTCAATTTTAAGTATTCTCTCTACTCGAATTATTTTTGAATCTGCTGGAACTAATTCCAGTGAGCCGCCCCAAACAAGAAATGCTCCTGTTTTTCTGATTATTTTTTTTAATTCTTTAATTGAAAATTCTACCTGGGCAATTGATTCTATCACATCTGCTGTCCCAGTAGCACTAGTTATTGCTTTCGAAGAAGTTTTTGGAACAGTTAGTCCTGCAGCAGCACAGATAGACACAACAATAGGGGTTGTTCTATTCCCTGGAATTCCTCCTATACAATGTTTATCCACTATAAACTTTCCAGGCAGAGAAAGAACATCCCCTGATTCAATAAATGCCTCAATCAGACTAATCGTTTCTTTGAGATTCATCTTATTTTCATACATTCCTGAGACAAAGAGCGCAATCTCTGGATCAGAAAGAGAATTATTTACTATATCTTTTATTATCTCTTTAATTTCTTCTTTAGAAAGTTTCTTTTTATCCACTTTTTTTCTTATATAAGAAAGGCTAACAGGGGATTTTGCAATATTTACATCTACTCTCTGCCCTTCTCGCAAGCTAAATAATTCTTTTATTTCAGAAGAGATTCCAATTTCATCTTCCTTAATAATTTTCTCAACAATATCTACAATAGAAGAAAATTCGCCATCCTTCCTTGAGAGTTTCTCAATAGATATTCTATCATTCTTATGAATCCCCATCTTTTCTGCAGTCTTTAGATTAAGCATAACTACCGGAATTCCTGCAGACCATTTTAACAAACGAACTTTTAGCTCCATCTTTTTTAATAATTAGAAAAATTGATTTTTATATTTATTCTTTTTCTGGTTTCTGAATAAAAACTTCAGGCGTCTTTTTATCTCTATAAATTTCTAAAATTATAAGAAGATAAGCAAGAATCAAAGGCCCAAGTATAACTCCGAATATTCCGAATACAAAAAGTCCTCCTATTATTCCTATTAGAATTATTGAAGAATTGAGCTTAGTGAATTTTGAAACAAAGATCGGTTTGAGGAGAGTTTCAATTAGAATAGAGATTAATCCGAAGGCAGTTACACCTAATGCAGCGAGGGTATTTCCTGCAATAAGGAAATAAACTGCAACAGGAAGCCAAACAATAACATTCCCAAAGACAGGAATTATTCCTGCAAATGCTGCAAGAACTGCTAGCAATACTGCATTAGGGGCTTTAAATACAAAAAAACCTATTGCAGCTATCAACCCCTGAATTATTCCGACTATTACCTGCCCATATAAAACAGAGAGTGTTATTTCTTTAGTTGATTTAATTAATTTTTCATCCACGTCTCTTGAAAAAGGAAGCAGACTTTTAACATACAAAACTAATTTATCTCCATCTCTCAAAACAAAAAAGAAGGTGAAAAAGACCACAATTAATTGCAGAATAATCTTTGGAATATTTAAAAGAATGCTCGAGAAAGAATTCATAAGAGAATTTGTTGCTTTTGTTATAAATGTTCTTAGAGCATTAGCCACTTCATTTGAAAATGTGTCTGACTGGAAAAAATTAGGGAAAAATTTTGTGAGGGTAGTCACGAAATCCATTTGCTGAGAAGCAATGTAAAATTTTATTGATTGATTTATTACCGCTGGTGCCAAATACCAAAGAGGAACAATAATCAAAACAATTAAAAGCAGACAGATTAAAGATGCTGTTAAATTTTTCCTTTTCAGAAATTTAATCGCGAACTTATAAATTGGGCTGAATATAAATGCTAACAAAATCCCGAGAATTATAGCCATTAGAATTGGTTTTATTATTAGAAAAGCAAGGAATATCAAGGCGATTGCTGAAATTAACGGGACAGCCTTTTTGAAAAAATCGTCTGACATATTTTATTCTCTCGGGTTTTTCTCCATATAAAATAACCCGTAAGAATTTATAAAGGTTTGTCAAAAAAGTTTATAAAGTTGCTAGATGAAAAAGAATTATGAACTTTATAAAAAAAGTGCATGACAGGAAGTTTGATGAAGAAGTCCATCTGCAGTTCCAGAGATTCTCAAAAGGAGAATTCAAAAATAGGGCTATACTAAACGCAAAATTCTCTGGAGGAAGATATACAATAAATACTAGCGCAGAGTTTGCAAATGAACTTGTGAAAGAAGTTGCAGAAAAATTGGGTTCAAAAAAGACAAAAGTGAGTGGTGCGATAATCTCCACTTTAGATTTGAAAAAAGATTTGGAATTTAAAGAGATTAAACAATTTCAGGGAGTTAAAAAATATATTCTTGAAAACGAGATGTCTGGCTCCGAGATTGTTAATTTAATCAATAAATTTCCAAAAGCATTTTTTGCATTAAGTTTTGATGCTGGAGATGAAACCATTCTTAAAACTAAAGTGAAATCTCCAAAATCTGGAAAGCCAGGAACAAAGGGGGAAGAAGCACCAAAGCCAGATTTCTGCAAATTAGTAACCAAAGACAAAAAAATTGCAGAAAATTTCATTTTTGAGAAGCCTGAATTTAAGAATGCAAAGGTTGTTCATGATTTTATTATTGAAAATATTAAGATTCCAGATGAACTGAAAGATTCAGAGGATTTTGCACTTGTGAGAGAAAAAGCATTGCGCATTGGAAAGATTCTTAGAAAGGCGGAAATCGACGGAGAAAAACTTGTGAGAGAGTTGGATTTTAGTGCTTGAGCGAAGCCTTTTTAAATCCCCTTTTTCTTGATAATTTATCCAGGGTAGAAATAAAATGATAATTTCCGCATTATTACCAAACATAAACAATATAGAAAATGCCTTCAACAAAATCTCCAAGAAAAGGAAGTTTGCAGTTCTGGCCTCGAAAGAGAGTCAACAGATTTTTACCTAGTGTAAACTGGAAAGCTATTAATTCTGGAAAGAGTCTAAAGGGGTTTATTGGATACAAGGCAGGGATGGTATCTGTTGAAATTAAGGATTTAACCCCCAATTCTATGACAAAAGATAAAAGAATAATTATTCCAGGCACAATAATAGAATGCCCCTCTATGAAAATATTTTCTGTGAGATTCTATAAAAATGGCAGAGTTGCAAAAGAAATTCTTGCTGAAAACCCAGATAAAGAACTTAAAAGAAGAGTCAAGCTTCCAAAAGAACATAAATTTAAATTAGATTCTGTAAAAAGTGAAGAATACGACAATGTTTCTATAATTGCTTATTCTCAAGTGAAAAAAACAGAGATAAAGAAAAAACCAGATATGACAGAAATTGGATTGAATGGAAGTTTAGATGAAAAAATGAACTTCATTAAAACGCATTTAAATAAAGAAATCTCTTTAGCTGAAATTTTCTCTTCAGGAGAACTTGTTGACTTAAGGGGCTTAACAAAAGGAAAAGGTTTTCAGGGCCCAATAAAGAGATTTGGGGCCCACTTAAGATTCCACAAATCTGAAAAAGGAGTGAGAAAAATAGGGAGCATTGGACCTTGGCATCCTGCTCGTGTAACTTTCAGAGTTCCAATGGCCGGGCAGATGGGGATGTTCACACGAGTGCATTATAATCAAAAAATAATTTCCCTAGGCAAAGCACAAGATTCCCAAGATAAACTTAAAAATCTAAAAAATTATGGAAACCTTAATACAGATTATCTAATTGTTACGGGCTCTGTTCAGGGAGTTCCAAAAAGACCGTTATTAATTACAGCTACTCTTAGAACGAGCAAAATGCAGAAAAAGAAAAATTATGAATTTTTGGAGATTAAAAGATGAGACACAATGTTAACGAAAAAGTTTTGAAGAAAGGAATTGAAGAAATTTTCAAAAAGAACATAAATAATGCAGAAAAAGAATTAGCCACACGATTAGAAGAGAGTAAAAATGAAACAGATAAAAAGGTGTTTGATTATTCTTTTAAAAATTTATATGATGTCAAAGAAAGATATCTTTCTTTGGTAAGTGCTGTCTCACATTATTTAGATAAAAATAAAATAAAAAAATATGAAGCTGAAATAGATAATATGATAGATGAAAAAATTAGGGAATTAAAAAATTATATGGATAGTAAATAAAAGGGAATACAAAAATGAAAGCAAAAGTATATGATACAAATGGAAAAGAAAAATCTCAGGTAGAACTTCCTAAAGAATTTTCTGCTGTTATTCGAGAAGATGTTGTTGCAAAGGTTCTTGAAACAAAGAAAAAACAGCAACCTTACTCTCCATCTCCTGTTGCTGGAAAACAGCATTCTGCAAAAGGAAAAGTTAGACATAAAAGACACGTCTGGAGAAGCGGTTATGGAAGAGGTCAATCAAGAGTTCCAAGAAAAATATTTTCAAGAAAAGGTTCTCAATTCATTTGGCAAGGAGCTGAAGTCCCCCAAGCAAGAGGGGGTATGAGAGCGCATCCTCCAAAGGTTGTACAATTCTTAAGAGATTTAAAAATAAACAAAAAAGAACTGAGAATTGCTTTTGAATCTGCATTGAGTTCAACTGCAAATGAAAAATATGTTCTAAAAAAATATTCTAATCTTGAAAAAATTGATAAAAAAGTCCCATTAGTTCTTGTCTCAAACATTACAGAATTGAAAATAAAAGAACTGCTTAATGCATTAAAGAATATTCTTGGAAAAGAATTATTTGGGATAGCAATAAGAAAGAAATCTGTTCGAGCAGGAAAAGGAAAACTTCGAGGAAGAAAATATAAATCTAGTGCTGGAATGCTTTTTGTTTTAGGAAATAATGAAAAATTAAAAACAAATGCATTTGAAGTAAAAAGAGTCAAAGAACTAAATGTATTTGATTTAGCTAAAGGTGGTCTAGGAAGATTAACAATTTACACTGAAAAAGCAATTAGAGATTTAGGAGAAAAAAGAAAATGAACCTAAAACCATTAGCAACTGAAAAAGCAATAATGAAAATAGAAGCTGAAAATATTTTAACATTCGTAACTGAATTAAAAGCGACAAAATCTGAAATAAAAAAGGATATTGAAGAATTATTCAGGGTCAAGATTGATAAAATATCCACTCAAATAAGAAACAATCAAAAGATTGCTTATGTTAAATTAAACAAAAAAGATCTTGCAATTGATGTTGCAACTAAATTGGGATTGATGTAAAATGGGAAAAAGAATAATTCAACAAGCGCGCGGGCACGGAAGTATGACTTATCAGGCAAAGAAAAAATCTTTTGTCTATAAAATTCAATATCCAAGGAAACTCCAAGGAGAAGGAACAGTTATAAAGTTGATAAATTCTTCTGCACATAGTGCGCCACTGGCTAAAGTCTTGTACAATGAAGGAAGTTTCTACATTCCTGCCTTTAAAGAAATGGTTGAAGGCCAAAAAATTTCTTTTGAAGGGGAATTGAAAAATGGGAGCATTCTTCCTCTGGAAAAGATACCAATTAAAACATTTATATACTGCATTGAATCTCGCCCGGGAGATGGGGGAAAATTTATTAAAACAGCTGGAAGCAATGCGATTGTAACAAGAGTTGTTGGAAATCAGATTTTAGTTTTAATGCCTTCAAAAAAGGAAAAAAAATTTAATCCAAAATGCAGAGCAATAATAGGGCAGATTGCAGGACATGGAAGATTAGATAAGCCAATTATAAAGGCCGGAAAAATGCATTATATTAAAAAATCAAAAAATAAATTATGGCCTAGAACAAGCGCAGTTAAAATGAATGCAATAGATCATCCTTTTGGTTCGGGTAGAGGAAAGAATATTAAGAGCAAAATTGCAAAGCGAAATGCACCTGCTGGAAGAAAAGTTGGCTTAATTAGACCAAAAAGAACAGGTAAAAAGAAATAAAATGGAAATAACAAATATGTATAATACTTTGAACGGAAATGAATGTCAAAAACATTTAGAAAAGTTAATTAAAAATGAAGCAGAAGGGAGAATAGTAATTTGGGGGCACAAACATAAAATTGATGTTGAGGATAGCAACACTTTTCATAACATAGCTCAAGAAATGAAGGTCAAAAATATTAACAATTTTTGTGGAGGGTTACATTATATTGGAGAGGTTGAAAAAGAACTTTGGACAATTTGCCTAGATGATGAATTAAATCAAGCTTTTTTAGACAAATATGGGGAGGAATATCAAATTAATTAAAATGGAAATAACAAAAAAACAAATTACATATAAGGGAAAGACTATTGAAGAGCTGAAAGCCTTGGATGTTCGTGAATTTGCCAAATATCTTCCGTCAAGAGGAAGGAGAAGTGTTCTCAGAAATTTCCAGAAAATTGAATATTTTACTAAGAGAGCAAAAGAGAAAATTGAAAGAGGAAAAAAGATAAAAACTCATAATCGAGGATTGGTTATTGTGCCCCAGCTAATCGGAATGAATATTCAAGTTCATAATGGAAGAGCTTTTTTACCTGTTCAAATTGAGCCAGAAATGCTTGGACACAGATTAGGAGAGATGGCTCTTACAAGATCAAAAGTAACACACAGTAAAGCAGGTGTTGGAGCAACAAAAGGAAGTAAACATAAGGCTAAAAAATAAAAATGACTGAAAAAAGTTACAACCCAAATCAAAAGGAAAAAAAGGCAATGAAAAAACAGCCGAAGCAGATAGAAGCTAAACCAAAACAGCCAGAAAAAATTGAAACTCCGATAGCTGAAGCTAAACCAAAACAGGAAGAAACTGGTTCAGAAAAAACAGAAGAAAAAAAAATAGATGAAACTTCAAAAACTGAAAAACCAGAAGAAAAAAAATCTGAATCAAAAAAACCTGCTAAAAAGATTAAAAAAGAAATTGTGATGGTGAATGCAAAAAGTGTCCCTATTTCTACAAAATATGCAATTTATATCTGTAAATTTGTCAAAGGAAAAAGAATAGAAGATGCTATAAGAGATTTAGAGCAGGTTATACTATTAAAAAAAGTTGTTCCAATGAAAGGAGAATATGCACATCAAAAAGGAAAAGGAATAAGTGGAGGAAAATTCCCTCAAAGAGCTGCAAAATCTTTCATAGTCTTGCTTAAAAGTCTTGCAGGAAATGCAAACAATCATGAAATCAACGAACCAATAATAACTGAAGCAATTGCGAACCAAGCTGCAATGCCCTTCGGAAGATTTGGAAGAGTGAGAAGAAAGAGAACACACATTACAATTAAAGCAAGAGAAGCAAAGGAGAAGAAAAAATGAATAACATAGTAAAATACACCGCCATACAAAAAATGTTTGAATCTTCAAAAGAGTTAATTGAACAGTTAAAGAGCCCCGAGGTATTGATAAGGACTTTGAAAAAATATGTTAATGAAGGATTAGAAGCATATAAAGAAAAAAATACAGATTCGTTTCAATTTAATAATCGTTTATATCAAGTTACTTTTGACAGAGCGAAAAAAGTAGGGGTGAATATTTCGGAATATCCAATAATATTGGAGGCACTAATGAATTAAAATGGAAGAAAAACAAATTGTAAAATTCAAAAAAGATGAATTTGCCATTCGCGAGTCAATTAAAAAAATGCTTGGCAAAGGAAAAGTTAGCAAGATTAGAATCGAATACACTCCAGTTGGAGAAAAAGTAATAATCTCAACAAGCAAGCCTGGCTTAATTATCGGAAGAGGAGGGGAAAAATTAAATGAGATTACAGAGCATCTAAAGAAAAATTTCAAATTTGAAAATCTGCATATTGAAATTGAAGAAATAACCTCTCCTGAATTTGATGCGCAGATAATTGCAGATGATATTGCATTAGGATTGGAGAGATTTGGTCCATTAAAATTTAAGGTAATTGTATATCGAACACTCGAAAGAATAATGAGAGCTGGAGCACTTGGATGCGAGATAAGATTGGGGGGAAAACTTCCAGGTTCAAGAGCAAAATCATGGAGATTCGCCCAAGGATATTTAATAAAAACAGGAGATGGTGCAAAAGTTGTGGACAGAGCCCAGTCACGAGCAGAAACAAAACCTGGAACTGTTGGAATAAAAGTAAGTATACTTTCTCCGCATGCAATATTAAAAGATAAAATAGACATTAATGAAGAATTAATAAAACAATTAAAGACAAATTCAAAAGAATTAGAGGAAAAATCAATCAAGAAAATAAAAAAATCCCGCAAAAAAATGGGAAGTAAAAAGAAATGAAATACAAAGAAATATCAAAAATGACTCAGGAAGAAAGAGACAAAAAGATAAGAGAATTAAAAATGGAACTGATTAAATCTAAGACAAAAACTTCAAAAACAGGGAATCCTAAACAAATTAAAAAAATAATTGCAAGAATACTAACGTTCAATACCTCTAAATTGGGAGTATTGAAGAACAAATAAAAACATGGAAATAGATCCAACAACAGGATTGCCTTTAGAGGCAATAGAATGGGAAAACCTCACAAGGGGTTCGCAAAGGATAACCGTGAAAACAGACAAAAAACGATATGGAAAACTCGTGACTGTTATAAGTGGATTTGACAAGGGAGTCGATGTGAAGAAAATCGCAAAAAGTCTGAAAAATGAACTGGCTTGCGGTGGAACTTACAAAGACGATAAAATAGAACTCCAAGGAGACCACATGAGAAAAATAAAACCAATTTTGGTAAGACTTGGTTTTGACAACAACTCAGTAGAGGAATAAACATTCAAAAAACAAAATGGCAAAAAAAGAAAAAACAAAAGTAGAAGCAAGAGAAATAGTTGAAGCTAAAATTGACAGGAGAGTGGGAACCAGGGGGAAAATATTTGAAGGTATTGTAACTAAAAAATTTCCTAAAAGAGTTGTTATTGAATTTGAGAGAATGATTTATGTAAAAAAATATGAGAGATACGCTAAATTAAAAACAAAAATACACGCAAGATTGCCTAAAATTCTTGAAAAAGAAATTAATTTAGGTGATTTAATAAGAGTTCATGAATGCAGACCATTGAGCAAAATTATACATTTTGTTATTATTTCAAAAGTTAAAGATGCCAAGGAGGTTGGAAAATGAAAGCTATAAGTGCACGGGGAACAGAAGCATTAAATCTTGGGGCAAATCTAATTGCAGCAGACAATAGCGGAGCTAAGATTGTTCGACTAGTTTCAGTAAAAAAAGCAAAGGCAAAAAAAGCTAAGCAGGTTGCTGCAAAAATTGCTGACTGGGTAAAAGTTTCAGTAAGAAAAGGTGTTCCAGACATGAAAGGAAAAGTTTTCGACGCTGTTATAATAAGGCAAAAAAAACCATATAGAAGATTGAATGGGGAAAGGGTTGGATTTGAAGACAATGCAGTTGCAATATTAAAGGACGATAAAGGAAATCCAAAAGGAACTCGAATTAAAGGGCCAATTGCAAGGGAGGTTCAGGAGAGATGGGTGCAAGTTGCCAAAATCGCTTCAATAGTATATTAAAATGAAAAAGAAATTTTCAAAACACTGGAAAGCAAGTTCTCAGCCGAGAAAACAAAGAAAGTACAGAGCGAATGCCCCAATCCATCTCAGAAAAAAGTTTGTGAGTATAAATTTGTCAAAAGAACTTAGAAAAAAAGAAGGAAAAAGAAATCTTCCAGTTATAAAAAATGATAAAGTAAAAATATGTAGAGGAAAATTTAAAGGGAAGGAAGGAAAGGTTCTTGAAGTTAATTTAAAAAGAGCAAAAATTATTGTTGAAGGAATTCAGGTTAAAAAGATGGACGGCTCAAAAGCGAATGTAAAAATGCAACCTTCAAATTTGCAAATTATTGAACTTGTTGAAAGAAAAAAGAAGCAAATTAAAGAAAATAAAAAAAGTGAGAAAAAAACTATTAAAAAGGAAACAAAAGATAAAACTAAACTGGAGGAGAAAAAATGAGTCATCTAAAAAGACAATCAGTACCAAAAAGCTGGCCTATACCAAGAAAAGGGACTACTTTTGTGGTTAAACCAAATTTTGGATTTTCAAAAGGAATGCCCCTATTGATTATTCTAAGAGACATGCTAAAAATAGCCAAAGACAGAAAAGAAGTGAAAAAAGCTATTCATTTTAAGAGCATATTGGTAAATGGAAGAGAAGCGAGAGACGAAAGAGAAGGCATATTGTTATTTGATGTCATAACAATTGTTCCATCTAAAAAAAATTATAGACTTACTCTCTCTACAAAAGGAAAATTTGAATTGAAAGAAATAAAAGAAAATGAAGCAAGTTCTAAAATAGCAAAAATTATAGGAAAAAAGATTCTAAAAGGAAAGAAAGTTCAATTAAATTTAAGTGATGGGAGAAATTTCCTTTCAGATGCAAAGTGTAGAACAAATGATTCGGTTCTTATTAATTTTAAAAAGAAAAAAATTGAAAAATGTCTTTTTCTAAGGGAAAACTCAAATGTATTTGTTTTTGCTGGAAAACATTCAGGAACAGCCGGTAAAATTGAGAAAATCAATGAAGAAAAGAAAATGGCAAGTATAGAAAAGGGTAATGAAAAAATTAATGTTTTAATTAAACAGTTTATGGTAATTGAATAAAATGAAAGAAAAATCAAAATTAATTAAAGAGAGAGAAAACGAAAAGGAAAACCCAATGAGAAAAATAAAAATTGAAAAAATAACTCTAAGTGTAGGCGGAACCGGAGAAACCCTTGAAAAAGGCTTCAAACTTTTGAAGTTCCTGACAGGAAGAACCCCTGCAAAAATGAAATCTAGAAAAAGAATTCCAACTCTTGGAGTTAGGCCCGGACTTGAAATTGGGGCAGTTGTTACAATTAGGAAAAATGCAGGAGAATTTTTGAAGAGACTATTAAATACATTCGATAATGTTTTAAGAAAAAAACAAATAAGTGAAAATAATTTTTCATTTGGAATAAAAGAGTATATAGAAATACCGGGAACTGAATATCAAAGAGAGATTGGAATTATGGGGTTGGATGTAAGTGTGATATTTAAAAGAACAGGAAGAAGAGTGAGATTGAAAAAAATAAAGGGGGGGAAAGTTCCTAAAAAACAAATGATTTCAAAAGAAGAAATAATTAAATTTATGGAAGAGACTTTCTCTACGGGGTTTATATAATGACCGCGAGTGATTGGAAAAAAATATTGAAACAGCTCGATGCTAAACCAGTTATAAAACAGAAATATATAAAACATAATAAACCGAGAGAAAGAAAGACAGGAATTGCTGCCAAAAAATGCGAGAGATGCGGAAGATTTGGAGCACATATAAAATCATACGGATTAAATTTATGTCGACACTGCGTTAGAGGAATAGCAGTTGAAATCGGCTTTCAAAAATACAGTTAAAATGGAAACAACAACAGAAATAAAAAATAATGAAAAAGAATATATGAAAGAAATAGATTTCCTTGGGGTGTTACAATTTCAATATTGGATAAATAAAAAATTATGTAGAGATAATCCAAATAAAGATTATGTCTTCTTAGATGAAGGACTGGGTAAAGGAGAATTTGTTAAATTGATTAAAGAAGGAGAAAAAATTATGGTAAAAACTTTTGATATTAAGGGTTATGGTGATTTAGAAGGAAATCTAATTGAGGTTAAAACAGTAAAACAAGGGTACCCCTTAAGTGTATCTGTTTATAGAAATTTTGATAAAACAAAAGATTCTAAGAAACAACAAATTTATTATGATGCTCTTAAGAAATCTAAATTTTATAATGGAGTTAAAAACTAAAATGTCACACGATGTAGTTGCAGACGCACTAAACATGATAAAGAATGCTCAAAAAGCTAGAAATGATACTGTTAGAATAGATAGAATCTCAAATCTACTTATAGAAATTCTTAAAATTATGAAACAGGAAAAAGCAATCAAGAAGTATAAGATTGATGCTAAGGAAAAATCAATAATGCTCACAATTGGAGAACTTGCTGAATGCAAGGCAATAAAGCCAAGATTCAGTTGCGATAAAAATCAAATAGAAAAATACAGAAGAAGATATCTGCCATCGAGAAATCTGGGAACTTTAATAATCTCCACAAACAAAGGATTAATGACCCATAAAGAAGCTCAAACTGAAAATGCGGGGGGTTGCTTAATTGCATATTTTTATTAAAATGGTCAGAAAAAATTTACTGCAAGAAATTGAAATTCCAGAAAATGTTGAGATTGGGATAAATGGAAAAGAAATCTCGGTTAAAGGACCTGAAGGAGAAAATATAAGGAAATTTGATATTGAAAAAATTAAAATTGAGAAAAAAGATGGAAAAATAATAATTGAACATCCTTCAGCTACAAAAAAGGAAAAAAGGAAAATTAATACGATAATTGCACATCTAAAAAACATGATTCGGGGAGTTCAGAAAAAATTTGAATATAAGCTGAAAATATGCGCGGTTCATTTTCCAATAACAATTGAGATTAAAGGGAATAAAGTATTAATTAAAAATTTTCTCGGAGAAAAAACACCAAGAAAATGTTCTATCCCGGAAGGGGCGGAGATAGAAATTAATAAAGATATTATAACCACAAAATCAGTGAACAGAGAAATTGCAGGACAGGCTGCTGCTAATTTCGAGGCTGCAACAAGAGTAAGAAACAGAGATAGGAGAGTTTTCCAGGATGGAATTTTCATAATCAATAAAATAGGAAAAGAGATATAAAATGGCAGAGAGAAAAAGACCCAAATTTTTAAGAAGGACTTCAGTAAGATTGTCTAAATTAGGGAAAAAAAGAAAGAAAAAACAAATCTGGAGAAGACCCACTGGCAGAGATAATAAAATGAGAGAAAAAAGAAGAGGAAAGCCCGCTACTGTGAGCACGGGATATTCTACAGAAAAGAGTATTAAAGGAAAAATAAATGGAAAAACTCCTGTATTTGTAAAAAATATTGAAGAACTTAAAAATATAGGGAAAAATCAGATAGTAACTCTTGGAAAAATAGGAAAAAAGAAAAAAATTGAAATTGCAAAAAAGGCAAGAGAATTGAAAATTGAAATTGCAAATTTAAATATTAAAAAGTTCCTTAGGAAAAACGACAAGAAGACAGAAAATAAACAGGAGAATAAAAAATGAACCTGAGAGCTAAAAAACAACTTGCTGCAAAGACTTTCGGAATTGGAAAAGAAAGGGTTCTTTTCATAGAAGAAAGATTAGATGAAATTAAAGAAGCAATAACAAAGCAGGATATGAGGGATTTATACAGGGATGGAGCAATAAAAATCAAAGAAATTAAAGGAAGAAAAAAGATAAAAACAAAGAAAAGAAAGAGAAGTGCTGGAAATATTAGAAAAAATGTGAATGTAAGAAAAAGGAATTATGTCATACTTACTAGAAAACTAAGAAAATATGCTAAAGATTTGAAGAATAGAGGAGAATTAGACAAGAATAAAATAAAAGAAATAAGGAAAAAAATAAGAAACAAAACATTTAGAAGTAAGGCTCATATGAAAGAGCAAATAGGAGAAAACAAACATGAAAGTCCAAAAACGAAGAAGAAGAGAAAATAAGACAGATTATCTAAAAAGATTGAAACTGCTCAAAGGAGAAAAACCCAGAATAGTATTTAGAAAAACAAATAGATATATTCTCGCCCAATATATTATTAGTAAAGAAGCTCAGGATAAGGTGTTGGTTGGAATGAATTCTAAAGAATTGAACAATTATGGCTGGCCAAAGAATGCACAAGGAAGTTTGAAATCTATTACAGCTTCATATTTAATTGGATATCTAATAGGCAAAAAAATTTCTGCAAAAAAATTAGAGAATCCTATTTTAGATAGTGGAATGAATAGGGTCTTGCACAAAAATAAAATTTATGCTTTCCTCAAGGGATTGATTGATTCTGAAGTTAAAATTAGCTGTAAAAAGGAATTATTTCCAGAAGAATCTAGAATAAAAGGAGAACATCTAAAATCTAAAATCCCTTTTCAAGAAATTAAATCAAAGATGGAAAAATTGTAGAAATGAAAATAAGAAATTTTCTAAGTCCTCATAAATTCTGGATACAAAATCAAGAAAAAAATTTGCATTTAGAAATAAATGCTCAAGGAGATTTTGCATAATGGAAAAAGAATTAGAAAAAAAAGGAATTGAAAAAGAAGAAGACGAGTACGCTGAAATTCCTGAAAAAGTCCTTGATGTTAAAGATTTAAAAGAACTCGAACTTATGAATAAAAACAAAGCACCAGAGGAAAAGAAAGAAGGAGCAAGCGGATCCTGGATTCCTAAAACCCGTCTAGGAATTGAGGTTAAATCCGGAAAAATAAAAAATATTGATGAAATTCTAAAATTAAATAGAAAAATCCTTGAAGTTGAAATTGTGGATTATCTTCTAAACACTAAAACAGATTTACTTTCAATTGGACAATCAAAAGGAAAATTCGGAGGAGGGAAAAGAAGAGCGTGGAGACAAACTCAAAGAAAAAAGAAAGAGGGAAATGTTCCAACATTTTCTGCAATGGCTGTTGCAGGCGATGAAAACGGACACATTGGAATAGGTTATGGAAAATCGATGGAGACTCTTCCTGCTCGAGATAAAGCGACACGAAAAGCAAAATTAAATATAATAAAAATAAAGAGAGCGTGTTCAGGATTTGACTGTGACTGCCAAGAATTACACACTGTTCCATTTAAGGTAACTGGAAAAGCCGGAAGTGTGAGAGTAACCCTCATACCTGCCTCTCAAGGAACAGGACTAGTTGTTGCAAATGAACTAAAAAAGATATTAAAACTTGCAGGAATTAAAGATGTTTACAGTAAAACATCTGGAAAAGTGAGAACAACATTTAATTTAGCCAAGGCCTGCATGGGTGCTTTGGAGAAGACAACCTCAATGGAGAATAGAGAATGATATGCATAATTAGAATAAAAGGGCAAGTTGGATTAAGAAGAGATATAGTTGAAACATTGAATCGACTTAGATTGAGAAGAAAATATTCTTGTATTGTTTTGGAAAAGCCAAATGAAATTCAATTGGGAATGATAAAAAAATTGAGAGATTTTATTGCTTATGGAGAAATTAGCAAAGATACATATAAAGAACTAATAAAGAAAAGAGGGATTAAGGATAAAAATGGAAATCTAAAACCTTTTTTTAGACTACACCCCCCTAGAAAAGGAATTGAATCTAAAAAGCATTTCGGAGTTGGAAAAGGTGTTTTAGGAAATAATGGTGAAAAAATAAATGATTTAGTATTAAGGATGTTGTAAAATGTCATTCAAAAAAACACATAAACGAAAAAAAGTATCAAGAATGCATGGAAAGAGTATGGGAACCCATGGATGGGGGGCGAGAAAGAAACATAAAAAATCAGGACATAGAGGAGGGACCGGGATGGCTGGTTCTGGAAAAAGAGGAGATCAAAAAACCACACTTATTACAAAATTATATGGAAACACGTACTTTGGAAAACAAGGAATTACTTCCAGAAAAACTAAAAGAGATACTCGACAGAGAATTAATCTTGAACAAATTGATAAAAACCTTGAAAAGTATGGAAAGAAAACTGCAAAAGGATGGGAAATCAATCTTGAAAAATATAAAATATTAGGAAAAGGGGAAATAAAAAATAAATTATTCATAAAATCTTCAGATGCCTCCAAGTCTGCATTAAAGAAAGTGAAGAAGGCTGGAGGAGAAATCATTCTTCCCAATAAAAAACAGAAAAAAGAAGAAAATTCTGAAGAGAAATAAATCTGGATTATTGAAAAATCCCAATCTTTAAAAACTGATTTTTATTTAATAAAAAATGGATTTAAGAAAGATTTTTAACTATATTCCAGAAGTTAAAAAGCCAGAGGAAAAAAAACTTGCATTTAATGTAAAACTCAAATGGACATTAATAGTTCTTGTCGCTTTTTTCATTCTTGCAAATATTTCTTTGTTCGGAATGTCAAATAATGCCCTTGAAAGATTCAAATATTTGGCAATTATACTTGGAACAGATTTTGGTTCGATAATTTCATTGGGTATTGGCCCAATTGTTATGGCTTCTATTATCCTACAATTATTAACTGGTGCAGGAATATTAAATATAGACATCACAACTACAGAAGGTAAAAAATTCTTTCAGGGAGTCCAAAAACTTCTTGTCTTCTTTTTCATAATATTTGAATCATGCGTTTATGTATTAATGAAAGGGCTCGAAGCAATGCCGGGATTTACAGGAATAGTTATCTTTCAACTGATGCTCGGTGGACTTGCAATATTTTACATGAATGAACTTTGTGAAAAATGGGGCTTTGGCTCTGGTGTTAGTTTGTTTATCGCGGCTGGAGTTTCATGGCATTTATTCTCTGGAGCATTTCAATTTGTAAATCAGCAAGGAGGAAATTGTTTGCTTGATTTCAAAGGAACTCCTTGTTCAGGAAGGGTTTTAGTTCTGATACAATCTCTGATAAACAAATATCCAGTAGAATTCACGTCTGCTCTTGCAGCCATAATTGCCACAGTTATAATTTTCCTAATTGTTGTTTGGGCTCAATCATTAAAAGTTGAAATTCCATTATCATTCGGGAGAATAAGAGGGTATGCTATAAAATGGCCTTTGGCATTTTTCTATGCTTCTGTTATTCCAGTAATTTTAACAGCTGCTTTGGTTGCAAACATACAATTATTTGGGGGATTGCTTGAAAACTGGGCAGGACATCCAACTTTCTTAGGACACTTTGTAAACGGACGCGCAGCCTCTGGTTTTGCTTTCTGGCTAGGAGATACAAATCTTCTTGAGTTAATTATAAGGGGAGGATTTTTGCCAAGATTCTTATTACAAGGATTAACGCACATCCTTTTCTATATTGGACTTTGTACAATGTTCTCTGTATTCTGGGTTAAGACTTCTGGGATGGATTCAAAAGCACAAGCTCAAAAGATTGCTTCTTCAGGATTGCAAGTTTCTGGATTCAGACAAGACATAAGAATTTTAGAGAGCATTTTAGACAGATACATCATGCCTCTTACAGTTATGGGGGGTGCTGCAATTGGACTTCTCGCTGCAACAACAGACCTGCTCGGTGCATTAGCATCTGGAACTGCAATACTTCTAGTTATTATGATTATGTTCCAATTTTACCAGAACATTGCACAGCAACACATGACAGACATGAATCCTACTATGCGTAAATTCATGGGCACGGGATAAGTAAGTTTAAAAGAGACTTTTGATATTTAATGAATATGACAGAAGAAAACATTTTACCTGAAAATAAAGAGGGGGGATCTTCAGTTCCTCTTGTGGCTCAAAACAACAAATCTGCAAAGGAAGGAAGTTTTATGCCTTTAATTCTTATAATGATTGCATCCATGCTAATTGCTTTCTATTGGGATAAACTTCCCTGGATTAGCAACTCCATTCACACTATATTTGACCCAAGCGCAGGTGCATTAATAGATTGGAACCTAAATTTAGGAATGATTCTCATTGTATTTGTAATAACACTTCTTACTACATTAGTTCAGAAATATGCAACAGATCAAAAGACACTAAAGGAATTAAAAACAGAACAGAAGGAAATCCAAAAACAAATGAAGGAATTTAAAAATCATCCTGAAAAGGTAATGGAATTGCAAAAAAAACAATTTGCAATGATGCCAAAACAAATGAAGTTAAGCATGAGGGCTATAGCTTATACTGGGATTCCATTTATTTTGTTCTTTAGATGGTTTAATGATTATTTTATTGCTGCAGGAAATCCAAAATTCTTTGGTTTTCTTGGTTGGTTTTGGTTTTACTTTCTTTTTGCCATAATTTTTGGTTCTATTCTTAGAAAGTATTTAGATGTTGTTTAGGAAGATTTAAAAGTAATTTATTTTTGTTTTTAGAATGGAAATCAACGAACAAGAATTAATGCTTAAATTTCAAATGTTTGAGCAGCAAATTCGTGCAATTCAACAGCAACTACAGGCAGTTGAAGAAGCAATTTTAGATGTAAGCAATCTTAATTTAGGACTTGATGATTTAGTTGGAAAAAGAGATTCTGAGATTTTTGCACCAATTGGAAGAGGAATCTATGCTAAAGCTAAACTTCTTTCTGAAGAGCTATTAGTGGATATTGGGAACAAAAATTTTGTTAAAAAATCAATTCCCGAGACAAAAGAGATTATACAAAATCAAATCAAAAAATTAGAAAAATTAAAAGAGGAATTAAACTGCGGTTTAGAGAATATTAATGAAGAATTAACAAGAACTTTTGAAGAAAGTCAAAAAAAGCATAGTTCTTCTGAATGTGATTGTGGAGAAAACTGCGAATGCTCTGAACAGGATGAGAATTGTGAATGTAAAAAGGAAAATTAACATTAAATCATTCTTCTAACAAACTTGTCATATTTCATCAAACCAAACTCAGTTATTATTCCAGAAATATATTTTTTATTCACAAATTCAAATGCAGGATTTTTTAATTTGACATTTTTAGGTGCTTTATCCCAAACTTCATTCAAATTCCTTTGCTCAAGAGGAATTTTATTCTTTGAAAACTTCCAGGAATCAGCAACTATATAAACCGGAATTTTATTCTCCCTAGCTATTTTTGCAATTAACTCACTTCCAATTTTATTTATTGCTCCATTTTTTAGTAATGCATCTGCTCCAAGAAAGACCTTATTTACTTTTTTCATTCCTTGTTTTTTTGAAAGAGCATCATCAAGGGCAGAATCAACAAACATTGTTACTTTTATTTTTGATTTTGCCAATTCTTTTGCTGTTTTTCTTCCTTGAAATAATGGGCGGGTTTCTGTATTATAAACTTCAAATTTCTTTCCTTTTTTCTTCGCATAAATCAGAGCATTAACAACATTTGTTGAATGGCAATGTGTAAATATTATATCCTTTTTTTTAATTAATTTATAAACAGCTTCGTTAATTTTACCCTGGGTGGAATTAAAATGATTTAAAATTTCATTATATTTCTTTTTTTCAGCTAAATTCAAAACATAAATCATCATCGGTTCTGTGGGTCTTGAATGCAAAATTCTATTCTTTGAAAATTTTGTTGGAAAAAGAGCATAGGCTTTTAGTGCTGCTCTGGCGATATTTACAGCTCCTTGAATTCTAACAGATTTTATATCTCTCAAAATTTTTTCAAATTCTTTTTTCTTGTTCATATATTAAATAATTCCCTAACATTTAAAAATTCTCTTTTTTTAAGTAAAGAATGCTAGAATCCCTTATTGATCCAAGAAAGAGTGAAAAAGGCCCATGGAAAATGTTCTTCGTCGGGCTCATTTATGCTTCACTTTCCCTTTTACTTGTTCACTGGTTTTTTAAAAATGATCCGGCATTATCAAAAGCTTCTGGAATAATGGTTGTTCTTTTCTGCATTATGTTCAGTTTGCCTTTCATGTATTTTATAATTAAAAGAGAAGAGCAAGAAGATGAAGAAATAGAAGGTGCTTTTAGTGTTTGGAAGGCCCATAAAGATGCGATATTTGCTCTTATGTGGTTATTCTTTGGGTTTATAGTTGCTTTTTCTTTTTGGCACATTGTTCTTCAAGATGCCAATTTACTGAATTTTCAGATTCAAAGTTATTGCCAAATAAATAGCCCCGGAAATGTAGAAAATTGCGTTTTAGAATACTCTTCTGGAAATCCAACCGGAGCTATGACAAAAGAAATGAGACTCCTATCAATAATAGAAAATAATGCCTATGTGATGATTTTTACTTTAATCTTTTCATTAATCTTTGGGGCAGGAGCAATTTTCATATTAGTATGGAATGCAAGCGTTATATCTGCTGCGATAGGAATCTTCACGAGGTATAATATAAGTGAAATTCCTTTGGGAATTGCGAGATACATGATACATGGATTTCCAGAGATTGCAGCCTATTTTATAACTGCTCTTGCTGGAGGAATTTTTGGGGTAGGGGCAATAAGACACGGTTTCAAAGACAGAAGGTTCTTGAGAGTTATTGAAAACACCGTAATATTACTCTTTATTGCACTGATTATTTTAATCTTTGCTGCACTGATTGAAGTCTATTTTACCCCCTTGCTATTTAAATAATTAAATTTAAAACCTTTAATATTCATTAAGATAGAATGGAACCGCTGTTAATACTCACAATATTTGTTAGTTTTTTCTGTTGTTTTCTTCTAATGCCCTTTTGGATAAGAAAAGCGAAACAAATAGGGCTGGTTTGGGAAGACATGAACAAATTAAATCCTAAAAAGAATGTCGCCGGTTCTGGAGGAATAATTGTTGTATTGAGTACAATGATTGGAATTTTCTTGTACATTGCAATACAAACATTTTATTTTAAATCTTCAGATGGAATCTCTATAAGTATTTTTGCTATTCTCAGTTCTATGTTCCTTATAACCGGGGTGGGTTTAATGGACGATTTATTTGGTTGGAAAAAAGGCGGACTTTCAAAGCGTTCAAGAATTATTCTAATATTGTTATCTGCTGTCCCTTTAATGGTAATTAACGCGGGAGAATCAACAATGGCTGGAATAAATTTTGGTATACTTTACCCCTTGCTTATTATTCCATTTGGAGTTTTAGGTGCAACAACAACATTTAACTTTTTGGCAGGTTTTAATGGACTTGAAGCAAGTCAAGGAATAATTCTATTATCAGCTATGGCAATTCTAACTTCTTTAACAGGGAATCCCTGGCTGAGTGTCGTTGCTTTGTGCATGGTTGCCTCTCTTATTGCATTTTATATATTCAATAAAAATCCTGCAAAAGTTTTTCCAGGAGATGTCTTAACATATTCTGTAGGAATGATGATTGCAGCCCTTGCAATTGTTGGAAATGTGGAGAAAATAGCAGTATTTTTCTTTTTCCCCTATTTGCTTGAGATAATTCTGAAACTTAGGGGAAATCTAAAAAAACAAAGTTTTGGAAAACCAAACAAAGAGGGGAGCCTTGACATGCCCTATGAGAAGATTTATGGATTGGAACATTTAGCAATATACATTTTAAAGAAAATAAAGCCTAGCAAAAAAGCCTATGAAAATGAAGTAGTTTTACTAATAAATGGATTTCAAGTTTTGATAATAATCTTAGGATTTTTGTTGTTTCTCTAAAAATTAAAAAGGTTTTAAAATGAAGATTTCATATAGTTTTTATGGAAAAGGATGAAGGAATAAAAAAATATTTTTTAAAAAATAATTATAATCTTGTTTTTTCAATTTTGGCTTTTATTGCTATGTTGTTTTTTATAGCCAGTGTTTCAAAAATAGATCTTAAAATTGGAATATTAACCCAAACAGTTGGATTATTTTCTTCAAGTATGTGGTTTTTACTTTTATTATCTTTAGTAATTTCTTCTGCTCTTTCTTATTTTGAAAAATACAAATGGATAGCTCTTCCTGTTTTTATCTGGCTCTTAATCTTCACGGCCCAGTTTAGGACTGCTAATATCTCTCAATTAATTGATATTACAACAGGAAATTATACTCTTGGCCCAGATTTGGATCCTTTCCTGTATCTAAGACTTGCTGAAGACATAAATCAGGGGATTGTTCCAAGTGTAGATTGCATGAGATATGCTCCAATCTGCTCAAATAATTATGCAAAACAAAGTTTAATGCCTTGGGTAATTGTTGGATTTTATAAAATAATATCTCTTTTTAAAGAAGCAACTCTTACATATGCTGCGATTATAACTCCAGTAATCTTATTTCTAATTTCCCTCATAGGATTTTTCCTCTTTGTGAAAACAATTTTCTCTTTCAAAACAGACAAAATAAAATCCTCTGTAATTGCGTTGATTGCAAGCTTTTTCTATGCGGTCTCTCCTGCAATGCTGCATAGAACAACAGGGGGAATTCCAGAAATAGAAAGTTTGGGCATGGCTTTCTTTTGGTTTGCAATGTTGTTCTTCAGTTTAGCTTGGAAAAGTGAAAAAAAGAATAAATGGATAATCTTTGGAATAATTGCAGCATTATTCACAGAATTAATGTCTTTTTCCTGGGGGGGATATAGGTACCTCTATCTGATATTCTCTCTGACGGCCTTTGTAATATTTTTCTTAGAAAAAGATATTAAAAAAAATATTATCATATTTTCTTCGTGGTTTATACCTGCAGTAATAATTGAAATTATAAAATCCAAGGGCATCCAAGGAGTAATAATGAGTATTTCTGGTACAGGAGCTGCTGTAATAATCTTCTTATTATTATTCTTACAAGCTATATTTATAAAATTCAAATTAGGAAATAGGTTTAAAAAAATAAATATTCCAAACAACTTAAAAATATTGATTTTAGCAATTATCCTTGGAATAGTGGGTTTATTGGTTATAAATCCCAAATTACTAATAGATCTCCCTTCCACAATAATTAGGGGACTTTTATCTCCTTTTGGAAGTGCAAGAGTAAGTTTAACTGTTGCTGAGAATAGTTCTCCCTATTTTCCTGCAGTAATCTCTCAATTTGGATATATTCTCTGGGCATTTTTAATTTCAACTGTTATTCTATTCTACGAATCAGTAAAACACTTTGAGAAAAAAGATAAAGTAAAATTAATTTCATCTTTCATTATTTTTATTTCCTGTATTTCTTTTACAAGAATCTCTTCAACTAGCATGTTAAATGGTGAAAATGCAATTTCCAAATTTATATTTTTTGCAGGATTTATAATCTTTGCATTAACTATTCTAAATGTGTATGTAAAATCTTATAAAAAGGGGGAAGATTTAGAAGTATTCAAGAAAATAGATTTTTCTTACATTTTACTCTTAACATTTTCTTTTTGGGCAATAATCTCAATGAGGGGGGCTGTAAGATTATTCTTTATAGTTTCTCCAATGATAATTCTTGTGGCTTCTGTGCTTCCAGTAAGGTTATACGAAATAAGAAAAAGGTCAAGAGATGATTTACTTAAACTAATTATAATTATATTATTAGTTATAGTGACTTTAATCTTCCTCTACACTTTTATTCAATATACTTCTTCTGTGGTATATGAAGCAAAATCAACTGTTCCTGGCATCTACGAACAGCAATGGCAAAATGCAATGTCTTGGGTAAGAGAAAATACTGCAATTGGTTCTATTTTTGTTCATTGGTGGGATTATGGATATTGGGTTCAAACAATCGGAGAAAGACCAACTGTAACAGACGGGGGGCATTTCACTGCTTATTGGGACCACCTAATAGGAAGGTACTTGCTGACAACTCCTTCTCCTGAAACAGCATTGAGTTTTATGAAAGCTCACAATGTTTCATATTTGCTTATTGATTCTACAGATTTAGGAAAGTATACTGCATATAGCAGCATAGGAAATGATGAATCAGGAGGGGATAGATATTCTTGGCTGCCTATAATGCAATCAAGCCCTTCACAAATACAAGAAACACAAAATGGAACAATAAAAATATATTCTGGAGGATTTGGACTTGATGAAGATATTATATATGAAAAAGATGGAAAAGAAAATTTATTGTCAAAATCAAAAACAGGTTTGGGGGGGGTAGTTCTAGAATATGTGGGCAATTCAATAAACCAACCAGAAGGAGTTTTTATACAAAATGGAAATCAAATAAGACTTCCATTAAGATATGCCTATTATAATAAAAATCTTTATGATTTTAAAGAAGGAATTGAAGCAACAGTAATGATACTTCCTTCCATGACAAATGATGCAACTTCAGGAGTAAAGATTGATTATACAGGAGCAATGATTTATTTATCTAATAAAACTAGAAACGGTTTATTTGCACAACTATATCTTATGGATGATTCTCTAAAACAATATCCAACTGTAAAAATTTCACATGTTGAACAGGATGTTATAATCGATTATCTTAATGCTCAAGGAGCAAATCTAGAGTTTGTATATTACGGGGGATTTAGAGGGCCTATTAAAATATGGGAAGTGAATTATCCTGAGAACATAATTGCAAAAGAGGAATTTCTAAGAATGTCTGGAAAATACGCTGAATTTGATAACCTCACTTTTGTAAAATGAACAAATTTATTGAATCATTAAAATATGTAACCCTCTTATTCCAAATAAATGGAAATAGAATTAAATATATAAAATCAGTTATTGCATATAAATTAACAAAACACCCAAAGGCAATAACATTTCCAGAAATGGTGATTAGATTATATAATGTTAAGCTAATTGCTCGGAAAAATACACAAGATTCAGCTATTTTATCTACTCTTTATGAAAGAGGACTAACAAAGTATTTATTAAATAAAAAGCCAAGTTTTTTTGTTGATGTTGGGTCACATATAGGAAGATTCTCAATTTTATTAGCTAAAAATGGTTCAAATGTGCTTGCTATTGAACCAAGTTCAAGCAACTATAAACAATTATATAAAAATATCCTATTCAATAATTTAAACAATATAGAAATATTAAATATGGGATGTTCGAATAGAGAAGGAATAGGAAAATTAGCAATGACAAAAGGATATACAGGAAATAATACTTTTTTGGAAAGAAAGGGCAAGAATATAGAGAAAGTAAAATTAAGAAAGTTGGATAATCTTATAAATAAAAAGATGGACAATAAAGACATAATAAAAATAGATGTAGAGGGCTTTGAAATAAGGGTGTTAAAAGGTATGGAAAAGATATTGAAAACACAGAGCCCAATAATTATAACTGAAATTCTTTGTGATAAAGATAAAAAAGAAATTAATGATTTTCTAAATAAGTTTAATTATTATAACACTAAAATTTTAGATGAAAGGAATTTTGTTTTTGAGAAAGTAATGGAAAAAACAATATTTCTTAAATTAAAATAATTAAAGGAAAAAAATGAAACTAAAAGAAAGAAAGCTCAAGATAGCATTATTTTATCCTTGGATAAAGAGCAGGGGGGGGGCGGAAAAAGTATTACTTGAAATTATGAAAATTAAAGATTTTAATTTTGATTTATATACTTGGGTTTATGATGAAAAAGATTCTTTCAAGGAATTTAAAAACTTGAAAATTAATGTAATCGGTTCAAATATTTTAAGAAAACTTTCCAAAATGAAACTTTTGAGAGGATTATTCCTTCCATTTAGTTTATTTTCAAAAATCCCTCTTGAAAAATATGATTATTTTTTGATTTATACTTCTGGCACAGGAGAGTTTATTACTTTTAGAAATTACAAGAAAGGAAAAACAATAGGATATGTGAATACAATTCTTAGAGATGCCTACCCTGAAATTGTAAAATGGAATATGAAAAATATATATAAAAATGTATTTTCAAGGATTATTTACCTTGCATCTGTTAAAATCTACAGATTTTTTGAAAAAATAGCCTGGAAGAGGATTGACTTTCCAATATTTATATCGGAAGAGGGTTTTAAAAGAGCTGAAAAACAAGGGCTTTTAAAAAATAAAAAAGCAAAAGTTATTTATGTTCCCGTTGATACATCTAACTTTCTTAAACTTCCTTCAAACAAGGGAAGTTTTTTTCTTTATGTATCTCGATTCAATCCTCCAAAAAGGCAGGATTTATTAATAAAAGCCTGGATAAAGTTTTCTAAAAAATACCCTAATGAAAAATTAATTCTTTCAGGAGGCTTGGAAAATAAAAAATATTTTGAATATATAAAAAAGCTTTCAGAAAGTGCAAAAAATATTGATATAAAAGAAGGATTGGACAACGAGAAAATTTTAAAATTATATGGAAAATCTAAGGCAGTAATATTTGTTCCCTTCTTGGAAGATTTTGGAATTGTTCCCTTTGAAGCATTGGCAACTGGAAAGCCAATTATTGCAGTTGACAAGGGGGGATATGTTGATTTAATAAAAGGCATACCCCAATATTATCCTATTAAAGAAGCGGAAAATGAAGATTTATTTGTTGAAAATATAGCAAACTCCTTAAAGAAATTTATGAAGTCAAATATAAAACCAAAAAAAATAAATATAAAAAATATAAGCCCGCAAAATTTTAAAAAGGATATTATGAAAGTATTTAGATGAAAAAAATAGATTATACTGCTTTTTTGAAGTGGGAAAATAAATTAAAGAAGAAAGATGTTCTTTTGGATATTGGCTGCTGGACAGGGATTAACACTGCAAGATTTAATAAAAAATGTGATGCTTGGGGCATGGACATAGACCGAGATAAATTAAACTCTGCCAATCCAAATATAAAAAACAATCTTAAATACGGAGATGTTACTCAGAAAATACCCTTTACGCAAAAATTTGACTATTGCATTCTGTCGGAGGTTTTAGAGCATCTAGATAATGATCAGCAGGCATTGGATAACATAAATCAGTGTCTAAAATATAAAGGAAAACTTATCTTGACAACTCCTCGCCAAATCAATTATTTAGAATTTTGGGATCCGGCATGGATTCGATGGAAACTTGGAATAGGCGGAAAACATAGGCATTATTCAATAGAAGATTTGAATAGACTTCTTTCTCAAAACGGATTTAAAATAGAAACTTATGCTATTGGATTCGGGTTGGATTTTATATTGACAAGATGGGCAAATATATTTCTTAAACATATTCTACAATCTAAAAAAATCATTAAAGGAAAAGTTAAAAATGGTTATTTTGATTTATGTATTATTGCCAAAAAGATAAAATGAAAAAGATAAAAGTTTATTTACAATATCCCTGGAAATTTCCAGATAGCCCCTATTACAAGTACTTAATTGATAATCCCCCAAATAATATAGAATTTTTAAATGTGGAAAATCAGAAAGGGGCAATGACTTCTCTTAAAAAATTTTTTCTTTCTAATTTTTTAAAAAGAAATATAAGAAAATATTTAACAAAATTTCGTATGGCTGTATTAAATGCCCATTTAACTAAAACCAATAAAAAGTATGATTTAATCCAGTGTGCACATTGTTTGAGTCTGAATAAATCTCCTTGGATTGCTGATATTGAATGTGGATGGCAATTTTTTGTTGGAAAAGAAAATAAAAGAGTTAAAAAAAAGGCAAAAAAAATAATTTTGGCAAATAATTGTAAGAAACTATTGGCTTGGACTGAAGAAACCAAAAGAGAAATGATTAATATACTTCCAGAAATAAGAGACAAAATTGAGATAGTTTATCCCACTGTTCCTTCACAAGATATTAAAAAGAAAAGACATGAGGGAATAAATCTTGTCTTTGTTGCTAGATATTTTGATCAGAAAGGAGGATATCATGCATTAGAAGTTATGAAAAGATTAACAAACAAATATAATAATGTGAATGGCATAATTGTTTCAACAGTTCCAGAGGAAATTATAAAAGAGAATAGTAAGAATAAAAAATTAAGATTTTATCCCTTGATGCCCCAAAAAGAAGTATTTGAAAGGGTTTATTCGATTGCCGATATTTTAATTTATCCGGGTTATGCTGATTCTTTTGGGTTCGGAATGCTTGAATCAATGTCTTTTGGAATTCCAATTATAACTGTAAATGGTTATTCGAGAAAAGAATTAATAACTGGGGGGAAAACAGGTTTTGTAATTGATTTCCCACAAGGAGCTAAAAATTCATATAGCTTTGATTGGAAAAAAATAGATAACCTGGGGGAACAAATTATTGCTGAGATGGTTAAAAAAGCATCATTTTTAATTGAAAATAAAAAACTCAGAGAAAAAATGTCTAAAAACTGTCTCAAGGAAATTGAGTCTGGAAGATTCTCTATAAAAGAGAGAGATAAAAAATTAAAAAGAATTTATGGGGAAGCGTTAAATTAAACGATGATAAGAATACTAAAGGAATTTAATAACTATCTACAAAAAAATTATAAATTCGGTTTTGTAAACCATTATCCATTTAGAACTTCAATCTATATAGCCAAAGAACATTTTAAGAGAGAACAGATAATCGCTGTGGAGATAGGTACGTTTAAGGGACAAAATGCACTTAATATATTACAACAATTAAATATAAAGAGGATATACTTAATTGACCCTTATTCTAAATATGAAGCTTATAAAAAAGATCCTTCTGGAAAGAATGTTGATAAAAACAGAGAGATTGCGAAGAAAAGATTAAAGAAATACGCAAATAAGATTGTGTGGGTTAGAAAATTTTCAGAGCAAGCAGTTAAAGACATAAAAGAAAAAATTGACTTTATTTATATAGATGGTAATCATGATTATGAGTATGTTAAAGGCGATATGGAGAATTATTGGAAAATCTTAAAAGAAGGGGGAATAATGGCTGGACACGATGTTCCCACTGATTCTGTTTTAAAGGCATTTTGTGAATTTATTAATAAACATAAACTTGAACCGCATATATGGAACATGGATTGGTGGATATTCAAACATAAAATATGAATTTGGGAATATTCAAATTTAAATTAAAAAGAATCTGAATTTTATTGCACCTCTCCAAATAGCAATTCTTTTAACAAACATTGTTAAGGGCAACAGTATTAAAACCAAAATTGTATCTTTTATTTTAAAAGTCCTTCCTTCAATCAAATATTTTTTTAAGCAGTAAACTGTTCCTGGAAAAAGATAAATCCAAATTAAAATCGAGGGTTTTATAAAAATGCATACAAAAAATAAAATAATTGTTAATAACTCCATTGGGAAAGCGATTCTCATAAAAGTGGGTATCTGCTCTTTTATCAGTGGATTATTTTTGTGCTTTTTAAAACACAACGCGTCTCCAACATATCTTTTTCTTTCAAAAACAAATCTTTTAATTGTAAATCTTGAAGATTTATGAAAGGCTTCTGCTTTTTCATTAAAAGAATGTTTAAAACCTTTTTCTAAAGCTGTCAAACCAAAATCAGTATCTTCTCTAAAAACAATTATTTTTTCTTCAAATTTACAAACTTTCCCAACTTCTTTCCTAATTCCAAAATTTGCGGTTAAGAATTTAAGAGAATTAGATGTATTTTCTATTACCCTATCAAATAAGGGCCTATCTTTTGACTCATAAGAAAGTTTCCCTTCAACCATATCTGAATTAACTAGTGATTTTTCCATTTCATTTATCCAATTCTCACCAGGATAACAATCTGAATCCATAAAAAGGATATTTTTTCCTTTAGATAACTTCATTCCAAGATTTCTATTTGCAGGGGCCCCCGGAACTTTTGACCTAAAATATTTTATTCCTTTACTTTTGCAAAATTCTTTTAATTCTAAAGAAAATTCATCTGAAGATTTAACATCATTAACCACTAAAATCTCCCTCTCTTTTTTAATTTTATTTCCTAAATAAATTAACAATTTGTCTAAACATCGATATATAGACCTATCATTCATAACAGGGATAACAATGCTTGTTTTCATATTTTATTTAATTAATAATCCTTTTTAAATATAAGGTGTTTTATATTAAAACAATTAAAAAAAATAAATTTTGTATAATTCTTGATTTTCACCAGGATTTCTTGGAGGAATCAGCCTATATCAAAGAAATTTAATTGAATATTTGAAATGCTTCAAAAAGAGAAAGGAAAAATAGTTGAAAAATAGATATTTCTTAACACACAAATTTATTTAAATCTATTTTTAAAAAGAGATAGTATGGAAAAAGAAGGTGGTCTGAAAAAATATTTAATTAATCCCCCATCTCCATTTTTAATTGATGAAAAGGTGTTTCCAAATCTAGGTTTGATAAGTTTAGCCACTTCACAAGACTTGGATATTATTGATTTTTCTGGAGATAAAAATTTTGAAGAAACGGCAAAGAAAATTAATGGTGATTGGTTTGGTTTTTATTCAACAACCCCCCAATTCCCCACGACTTACAAAATTTTCAAAGAAATTAAAAAGAATAACCCCCATGCAAAATTTGTAATTGGCGGGCCTCATGCTTCTGCGGTTTATAATTTAGATAAAGAAGATATAAACAAAAAAAGAATAGAAGAGTTTGACTTTATTTTTGTAGGAGAAGCTGAAAAGGAAATTGAATTAAAAAACAAATACAATTTTTCCAAGCTTATTAAAAATATTGATGAAATAAAGATTCCAAATAGAAATAAAGTAAAAATAGAGGAATACCATTATAATATACTTGGTAAAAAGACCACAACAATTATGACTCAAAGAGGTTGCCCATTCCAATGTGTTTTCTGTTCAGGTAGAGAAGTTGAGATGTATAACAAAGTAAGACAACATTCTGCAAATAGAATCCTCGAGGAAATGGATTATTTAAATTCTGAATTTGGATATGAAGCTTTTATGTGGTATGACGATGAAATAAATACAAACCCCGGAAGATTGGAAGAGATAGCATATTTACTTAAAAAAAGAAATTATATCCATAGAGGATTTGTAAAGAGCGATTTAATTGTAAAAAATCCAAAGAGCCTTGATTATCTAGCAGATATGGGTTTTGTTGAATTGTGTTTTGGGTGTGAAAGTGGAAGTAACAGAATACTCGAAGCAGTCGGCAAAGGAACAAATTATGATATAAATCTAAAAGCAACTAAATTAATAAAAGAAAGAGGAATGAAAACAAAGGTTTTCATGATGGTTGGATTGCCTGATGAAAATTATGAAGACGTTATGCTAACTAAAAAGTGGTTAGAAGAAGCTAAACCCGATGATTTTGATATTACCATCCTTAATCCTTATCCTGGCTCAAAAATATATAATCTTGCAAAGCCTACAAAAGAATTAAATGGATATAATTTTGAGTATAATGGTTTGTTCTTTAATAAGATAGATTTCGCAAAGGATGATTCTTTTTATAAAGGAAAGATTGGAGAGTATCCTTGTTCTGTGAGGACAAAAAGTTTGACATCAGAAGAGATAGTTAATCTAAGAGAAAATATTGAAAAAGATTTAAAATGATTAATTTGTGGAGACAATGTATTTTTTATATTTTATTTAATTAATAAATCTTTTTAAATATAAGGTATTTTATTAAAACAATTAAAATGAAATCAATTTGCCTAGTCTCTGGTTCTTCACCAGAATTTCTTGGAGGAATTAGCCTATATCAAAGAAATTTAATTGAATATTCAAAAAAGAATAATTTAGACTTTCGCTTCACGTGGATTTATCCTGGAAAAGAAAATAAAGAGTTTATTTTGAATGAAATAAGATGTATAGAATTAAAATCAATTAAATATCCTTTTTTAGAAGAATTTGATTTTGCAAGAAAAGTGAGAAAAATAATATCAAAAAAAAACTTTGATATAATAAATACTCATGCAAATTGGGGTTATTTTTTAAAAAATTATAATAAAAGAGAAAACCAAAAAATAATTCATACCTGCCATGGTGTAAGTTACCAATACTTTAAAGTTCAATTTTCTCGTTTTGGATTTTTTAGATATTTATTATACACCCTTTTGCCTCTTATCTATTTATTAGAGAAACCTCCAATGAAGAAAGCAGATAAAATTATTTGTGTCGCAGAAAAAGTTAAAGAAGATTTAGAAAAAATTTACTGGAAAAGAAAAAATCTAAAAGTTATTAGAACCGGAGTTGACATCAAAAATTTTAAAAGTATTTCTAAAGGAAAATCAAGAAAAGAATTAAATCTTGATAAAAATAAAATTTATGGGCTTTATTCAGGAAGAGGGGGATATTTCAACAAGGGGCTTGATCGTGCAGTTAATTTAGGAAAAGAATTATATATATTAAATAAAAATTTTAGATTAATCGTAATCGGCTCAGATAAAATTAAATGTAAAGAATATTTAGATGAACCTTTCATAATTTATAGGGGAATTATTGATAGAAATATCCTAAATAAATACTATTCTGCAAGTGATTTCTTTTTTTCTTTATCAAGATATGAAGGGGGGGCACCAACTCTTGCTGTTGGCGAAGCAATGGCTTCGGAATGTCTTGTTGTTTGCTCTAAGGATTCTAAACCAGAAATAATTGAAAATGATGCAAATGGCTTAATAATTGAAAATTTTGATAAAAATGATGCGAACAAGATTATAAGAGTCTTAAATGATAAAAAAAATAAAAGTGAAATAATAAAAAATTCAATTAAAACAATTAAAGAACTTTCCCTTGAAAAATGGGGGGAGAAATATTTTGAGATATTAATGGATTAGATTGTGTAAATTATCCAAGAATATAAAATATTTATCTTAATCCGAGAGAGAAACCTTCTTTGTTCTGATTAAATTGTTTCTCTCTATATTCGGCATTATCCTCTCCTCTTTGATTGAGAGGACATTCAGAAGCAGAATATATATTTTCTATGGATAGTCCCATTTTGTGGGCCCTTCCAACGAGAAACATTAAAGTTGCCCAACCCTTATCTCCCTCAATCTCTTTTACTTGATTGCCTAAAGAACTTGAAAAAAGCTTTGGTCCATAAATAAAATCCCCTTTAATTCTTGTTTCATCTTCAATTATTTGGTTCATTTTTCCCTCCCATTCTCGCTGATGAACTGGAAAAGTCTTCATTTGCTCAGAAGTTCTGCTAATAGCAGCAAAAACACCCTTTCCTGCAAAATATTGATTAAGTGATTTCTCTAAACCATTTACAAACCAATCATATTTATCAGGTTCTGTATATAAAACAAAATATGCATTTTGCGATGCCCTCAATATAGAATTTTTGTGCTGATATGTCAATCCTCCTTGAACAGTTTCAACATTGTGCCCCATTAATTTCAAAGAATTGATAAATCTCTCAGAACTTCCCCCATCTGCAATATAGACAGGATAGTTAGTCTTAGATAAAACCTCAAGTGCAGATTCCATCAATTCTGCATTCCCTTTTTTATCAAAAGTCATTGTTGCAATTGCTAATTTTTCCATAAAACATTCAAGAGGCCCCCTTTTTAAATACTTATATTATGCAAAATATTGATTAAAAATTTTTAATAGAAAAAGAATACAAAAAAACCTCATCCAATCACAACAATCTTTTAAAAAGATAAGATAATCCCTAAAAAATGGAAAAGAGATATGATTATCTTGTTGTTGGATGTGGTTTTTCAGGGATTGTTCTTGCTGAAAGACTGTCTTCTATAGGCAAAAAAGTCCTAATTATTGATAAAAGAAATCATATTGGAGGAAATTGTTATGATTATAAATCTGGAAATATTTTGGTGCAAAAATATGGACCGCATATATTTCATACAAAGAATAAAGATGTTTTTGAATATCTAAATAAGTTCACAAAATTTAATAACTATCAGCATAAAGTTTTAGCATATTATGATAAAAGATATTTTCCAATTCCAATAAATCTAAATACTGTAAATAAATTCTTTAATATAAATTTAAAAGATGAAAAAGAACTAAAAATCTTCCTTAAAGATAAAGTCAAAGTAGTCAAAAAAATAAAAAATTCTGAAGATGTTGTGGTATCTAAATTTGGAGAAAAATTATATGAAGCATTTGTAAAAATTTATACAAAGAAACAATGGGACAAATATCCTCACGAACTTGATAAATCTGTTTTAGAACGTCTCCCTATAAGATATAATAAAAATGATTTTTATTATGATGATCTCTTTCAGGGGATGCCAGAAAAAGGGTTTAAAAGAATGTTCGAGAAAATGCTTTCAAATAAAAATATATCCATAAAATTAGATACCCCATATACAGAAAATTTAAAAAATATTGCTAAGGAGATTATATGGACAGGGAAAATTGATGAATATTTTAATTACAAATTTGAAAAATTAGAATATAGAAGCGTGGATTTTATTTTTGAAAAATTCAGATTAAAAAATTTCCTTCCTAATTCAGTAGTTAATTTCACTGAGGAAAGATTTAAGTTTTTAAGGATAACTGAGTTTAAAAAGTTCTATGGAATAAAATCAAAAAAAACAATAATTTGTAGAGAATTTTACTTTGGGGAGGGGGAACCAGCTTATCCTGTTTATAATAAAAAGAATCTTAAACTTTTAAAAAAATACTTAAATGAATCAGAAAAAGAAAAAAACATTTATTTTCTTGGACGATTAGGGAGATATAAATACATAAATATGGATCAGTGTGTGGAAGAAGCATTAGAATTGTTTGAAAAGATAAAAAACAGATAGGTAATTTAAAATTATATCTTTTTCCTTAAAAAGTTCATAATTCTTATTGGAAAAAGACTTAATAAATAATAGATTACAAGTTGCTTATCAAAACCGTAATTTCTAAAATAACTTTTTATATTTTTTCTTAATTTTTTCCCCTGGTTATCTTGAAATTCTGCAATAATGTTTATTTTCAAATTAGATTTGTTAGAATCTACTGAAATTTTTACTTCTGGGGGCTCTAAATTTTCATAATCATCTTTTCCTGTTTTTATTCGCTGTTGATAAAATTCTTTTGCTTTTTGAAAAAAATAATCTGGATTTTTCTTAATAAAAGTGGCAGAGTTTTGATTAACTCTATATTTAATAAGGAATTCAGGAAGATTTGTGATTTTTTTTCTTGCAGACAAAACATTTAAAATAAAATCATAATCATCAGAAATTGAAAATTTTTCTCTGTAAAAAAATTCTTTTGTGTTTCTATACATTACAGAGGGATGAAGTATGCAATTTGTTTTTTCTAATTTCCTTACAGTTTTTGAAGGATTGTCATATTTTAAAAAAACCCCTAATCTATTTCCTTCTTCATCTATTATAATTGCAGAACCCCCAATTAAGAATATTTCAGGGTGTTTATCCAAATAATCTGCCTGAATTTTAAACCTGTCTCTAAGCGAGACATCATCTGAATCCATTACTGCTATGTATTCTCCCCTAGCCATTTTTAATCCTCTATTTCTTGTATTCACGCACCCCAAATTTTTTTTATTATTTAACAAAATTATTCTTTTATCTTTTTTCGAATATTTTTTTATTATCTCTAATGATTTATCTTTTGACTCATCATTGATTATAATAAATTCAAAATCCTCAAAACTTTGATTTAAAATAGAAGTTATGGTTTCCTCTAAGAATTTCTTTGCATTATAAACGGGTAATATTACAGATATTTTAGGATTTTTTCTTTTCATTTTTTAGATTCGATTATCTCTTTAAATCTCTTTTGAATCCTCCTTATATCTAAATCTCTTGGGGGCTTATTATCATTATACCAAGGCTCTCTAAGAATCTTTTCATATAATTTATCATCATTATCGACTTTTATTATATATTTTATAAATTCCTTCATATTTTTAAAATCATTATAGTTTATGAAACTTTTTGTGTTGAACTCTTTATTTACATCTTTATGTCCAAAATAAATTGGTATACTGTTTACTAACATGGGATGAGTTAGTTTCTCTGATATATACCCTGACCTTGAAGAATTTTCAAATGCAGTCGTAAATTTATATTTTTTTATGAAATTTAATTTATCTATTACACAACTTGCAGAAATCCTTGATTCTTTTGGACTATTGTATCTTATTGGGGGCATATTGTTCATGCATCTTCCAGGAGCATCAATTTTCTTGTATTTACTTAATTCTTTAAAAAAATCGTTTCTTTTGGCAATATCACGAGCATAAATAAAATTACAGAATTCAGTTTTTTCTTTTTTTATTTTATTAAAATTAATTTTCTTTTTTATCGTGGGAATTCCAAAGTTTTTTAACTGATAATCATTAACTATAATTATGAGTTTCATATGTCTTGGATTATTTATTTCTTCTTCAGGATATTCTGAGAAAGCCCAACCACATTTATTCATATTTGGTTTTATAAGTTCTGAACCAAAGAAAATTTTTACAAAATTTCCCTCGGGCAGGGGAAATTTGTCTTTTATAGAAAAATTGGAAATCTTTGAATAAATTTCCCTTAATAAAATATATAATTTAGGGGATATTCTCCTTATAAAATCTCCTTTTTTTGATAAATCTCCGGAAGTCTTTATTTCTTGATAAACAGAATAAAAAAGATAATCTGGATTTTCGCTTATTTTAACATCATATAAGTTTCTAAGGGTATTAGTAAGAAAGTTATTTTCTGGGTTAAATCCCTCCCAAAAATACTTGAAGTTTATTTTTATTGTTTTCTTTTTCATCTTTTTAAGAAAAATCTCAAATATATAAATCTACTTTCCATAATTATTTTCTCTTAAATATGCCCTTAATTAATCCAAAATCTTCTCTATTTATCCCTTTTGTTAATATTAAAACTCCAAAATAAACTCCTGCCCCCAGGATTATTTCCAATACCCCGAAGAATAGATTCATATTAATAAAATGGCTAAAAGCTAATAAAAAAATAGACATTATTGCTGTTGCAAATATTGGGCTCCTTAAGCCAATCCCCTTAACTTTAAAATTAAATTCTTTTTTTGCATAAAAGACAAGTAAACCTAACAAAAGTATTCTACTAAGAGAGGTTGCTAATCCAACCCCCGCCATCATAAATAAAGGATTATTTTTAAATAAAAAGATTACTAAAACATTTAACAAAATGTTTATAAATAAAGAGAAAAGAACTGATTTGCTTACTATTTGTGGTTTTTCTTTTGATTGGAAGATTATTGAATATAATCCAATTAGAGGAGTTGTAACTATCAAAAGAGCTAAAAAATAAAGGGGGATTGTTCCAAGAATATATTCATTTCCATAAATTGCCTTAATTAAATATTTAGCTATAAAAATCATCCCTGCAGTTGCGGGTATTGAAATAATTAATATGTACCTCAAAGTCTTGTGAAATCCTCTGCTAAATCTTTTTCCATTTATCTGGGTAAAAATTGGAAGAAATATACCCGACAAAGAAAATAAAGCGGCAATTGTAAGAACTAAACTCAGTGCTACCCTATAATATCCTAAATATTCAAATGCAACAAATTTACCCAACATTAATGTATCCACAGAACCAAAAAATACAAGAGAAAGGCTAGCAACCCCCATAAACTCTAAAAATTTCAAAACCTTTTTTTTGTTTATGTATACTTTTGGACCAAAAAATAAATTTCTATCTCTTTTAAATAATATTAAGATTGTTATAAACAAAACAATCGCTCCTGAAACGAAAAATGCTATAAATAAACCCGAAACCTTAAAAGCATCTGAAAGAATCATGAGTGCTAACAAAGAAAATGAAATCTTAAAAATTTGATAAAAAACACCTAATATTGTTGGAATCCTTAGTTCTTTTAGTGCAAGAAAAAAAGTGGAAAAGAAATTCCAAAAAGACTCCATAATTAAAAAGAGGCAAGAAAAGATTAAGGGGTAAAATAATAAAGGATTTTGATATAATTTATAAGAGATTAGCTTTGACAAAATAATTACCATAACAACGACTATAAAAACTGCCAAAACTTTTATCCTTAATAAAAATCTGAAATAAGAGCGTGCCTGAGATATCTTTCTCCTGCCGATGGAAATTGATAAATATCTTAACAGAGTATCATCTAATCCAAAATTTGTAAAGACCATAAATATTGCTATTATTGACAAAACTAAAGAATAAACACCAAATAATTCTGGTAAAAGCATTCTTGCAATAATTATAGTAAAAATTAATCCTCCAATTTTTAGGATTATGCTAGAAAATAAATTGTAACCTGTATTTTTCACAGATACTTTTGACAGATTTTGATTATTTATGCCTACTTCCATCTTTTTATAAGAAAACCTTTATTTTTAAAGATAAGTAAGTAGGATATAAAACTATAAGATAACCTCAATAAAGATTAAAAAGGGTAAAGTATCTTAAAAATATATGGCAGATATTTTATGTACAATCATGGGTGTTATGGATATAATTGCCGGAATATTAATTATTCTTAATTTTGGAAACAATATTCTCGGAATTATTTTTGGCATTGCGATGATTGGAAAAGGGGGATTTAGTTTGATAGGATGAAAAATTCTAAAGATAAAGTTTTGCTGGTGACTAGTAGTTGTGAGGATACCCCTTTTGTTCCTGAAGGTAGATTTAATGAACTATCCCATTATCCTATTGGTTTAGCATATTTATATTCTTATATTGAATCAAAGGGATTTGATGTTAAAATGCTCTCCCATAATCATAAATCAGATAAAGATTGTTTTAAAGAAGTTATAGAAGAAATAGAAAATTTTTCTCCAGACATTGTTGGTTTTCAAATATTAACTTCAAACAGAGTTAGTAGCTATCATTTAATTGAATATATACATCAAAATTATCCAAAAATTAAAATAATAGTCGGGGGGATTCATGTTACAATAATGTATAAACAATTAATTGAAAAATATCCTTTTTTAATAGCAGTTCTGGGTGAGGGTGAAATAACTTTGTTTGAATTGATTAAGGAATTAGATAAAAAAAGCCCCAATCTTAAGAAAATTGATGGACTTGGATTTTATAAAAACAATAGCGTAATGAGAACAAAACCAAGAAAATTAATAGAAAATTTAGATACTCTGCCTTTTCCAAAGCATGAACTATTTTTTAAAAATCCTAAAAGAGATTCTGGATGTCTCTTAACTTCAAGGGGGTGTTATTTCTCATGTAGTTTTTGTTGTTTAAATCCAGAAGCAAAAAGAATTGTAAGATTTAGGTCTCCAAAAAACGTTGTTGATGAAATAGAATATATGGTTAAAAGTTTTCCACAAATGACAGAAATATTCATACATGATGATTCTTTTTTTAGCAACAATGAAAGAGTTATAAAAATTTGTGATGAAATAATTAAGCGAAAAATAAAAATGAATTTTGTGTGTGAAGGTAGAATTAAGCCTATAAGCAGCGAAATGATTAAAAAACTGGAACAAGCTAATTTTAAAAGAGTTCTATTGGGTATAGAAAGTGGAGACAATGGAATTTTAAAGGCTTGCCATAAGGGAATAAATCAAGAAGATATATTGCATGCCTTCAAATTATTTTCAAAATCTTCTATAAATCTTAAAACACTTTTGATTATTGGTCTGCCCGGAGAAAATATAGGAACAATAAAAGAAACTGTCAGATTTATAAAAAAATGCCAAAAAATAAAATATGTTTCTTATGGTAATATCAAACCCCTACTAATGGTTTTTCCTGGAACAGAAGTTTATGAAATTGCAAAGTCAAAGGGAATGATTAATGATAATTATTGGCTCTCTGAAAAAGTAATTCCTCTATATACTATAGAAAACAGTTATGAAAGACTGAAAGAACTTGGGAATATCCTCTTAGATAATATTGCTTTTAGCAGAATAATCACTCCAAAAGGATTTAGAGCTCAATTTGATATGATTCCTTATTTAACAAAATATTTACTAATTAAAGTGATGGAAAAAATAAAAAAAGATATTAAAGATTAAAAAGGATAAATTATCTTAAAAATATATGGCAGATGGGAGGATTTAGTTTTATATAATGAAAAATTTTAAAAATAAAGTTTTGCTGATAACAAGCAGTTTTGAAGACCTTTTGACAGATGAAGGAAAGATGACTGAGGAATGGGGTGAAGAAACATATTACCCCTTGGGGTTGGCTTATATACATTCTTATCTTGAATCTAAAGGTATGGAGGTAGAGACCCTCTGGCTTAATCACAAACCATATGAGAATTGCTTTAAAGAAGTAATTGATAAGGTAAAATATTTTGCTCCTGATGTTGTGGGTTTTCAAATGCTAACTTGTAATAGGGTGAGTAGTTATTATCTGATTGAATGGATACATAAAAATTATCCTAAAATTAAAATAGTCCTTGGAGGAATTCATTCTACGATAATGTATAAACAATTAATTGAAAAATATCCTTTCTCAATAACAGTGCTTGGTGACGGTGAAATAACTCTCTTTAAACTTATAAAAGAATTGAACAAAAAAAGCCCCAATCTTAAAAAGATTGATGGAATTGCATTCTATAAAAATAATAGTGTAATAAGAACAAAGGCAAGAAAATTAATAGAAGATTTGGACAGTCTACCTTTCCCCAAGCATGAAGTATTTTTTAATTATAGTAAAAGATGGACTGGTAGTTTGTTAAGTACAAGGGGATGTCCTAATGCATGTAGTTTTTGTTGCCTAAATCCTGAGTCTAAGAGGATTGTAAGATTCAGAGATCCTAAAAAAGTTGTGGATGAAATAGAATATATGATAAATAAATTCCCCCAGATGAAAGAACTTTCCATAAACGACGATTCTTTTTTTGTTAATAATCAAAAAGTAATAGATATTTGCAATGAGATAATAAAGAGAAAGATAAAAATGGATTTTGTGTGTAGTGGGAGAATTAAACCAATAAGTAAAGAAGTTGTTGAAAAACTTGAAGAAGCCAATTTTATAAGGGTTACACTTGGTATAGAAAGTGGAGATGATGGGATATTAAAATCCTGCCATAAAGGAATAAACCAAGAAGATATTCTAAAGGCATTTAAATTATTTTCTAAATCAAATATACATCTTAAAACCTATTTAATCATCGGTTTACCTGGAGAAAGTATAGAAACAATAAAAGAAACTGCCAGATTTATAAGAAAATTACAAAAAATAAAATATGTATCCTATCCTACCTGTTTCAATATTCTTTTTGTTTATCCCGGAACAGAAGTTTATGAGATTGCTAAATCAAAAGGATTTATTGATGATGAGTTTTGGCTTGCTGACAAGCAGATTCCATTATATACTGCAGAAAACAGTTATGAAAAGCTGAAAGAATTTGAAAAAATCCTCGCGGATAATCTATCTTTTTATAGGATAATGACTCCGAAAGGGTTTAAGGCCCAATTTGAAACTATCCCTTACTTATTAAAATATGGTTTTCAAAGAATAGCGACGCTGTTAAAAAAAGGAAGATTGCTCTAAATAACATAGTAATCTTTTTAAATCCCTAAATTTACCTACTGATATGAAATCTCTAGCAAGATATTTTTATAAAATAAGAAGTTTTCTACCAAATATTAAGCGAAATAAACTTTATAATTTTATAAAGAGTTTATTAGTGTATGATGAAAATGAAAAGAATATTTTAAGAGCTTTAGAGTTTGTGAAGCTGAATGATTTAGAAGGAGATTATGCAGAATTTGGGGTTTATAATGGAGAGAGTTTTATTATTGCATGTTATTTCTCCAAGTTTTTTAAATTAAAAAACATGAAATTTTATGCATTCGATAGTTTTGAAGGATTACCTAGTCCAGAAAAAGAAGATTTGGGATTTTATTGGAAAGAGGGAGATTGTAATTGTTCTCTTGAGAAATTTAAAAGTAATCTTAAAAAAGCAAAAGTTGATTTAAATGGAGTAGTAAGTATAAAAGGGTGGTATAATGAAACTTTAAAAAAGGGTAAGAAATATGGAATCAAAAAGCTTGCTTTTATCCATGTTGATTGTGATTATTACTCTTCTACAAAACTAGTGTTTGAATATATAAAACCCTTTTTACAAGAAGGAACTGTTATTCTATTTGATGATTGGTATTGCTATAATGCAAGCGCTGAGGAAGGAGAACAGAAGGCATTTGGAGAGTTCTTAAAGAAAAACAAACATATTTCGTTTATAGATTTTCCAGCAGAGGGTCTGAAAAAAATGTTTATATGTCAAAAAATAGGCAAGAAATATGCATGATGAGAAAAAACTTATTTAAATAGGGAGATTAAAGAAATACACACTCAACATCATTATTTATATTTTTTAATTGTTCAAAAACTTCTTGATTATATTGCCCCAAATTTAAAAATATTCTCAAATTATCTTTTCCGGATACAACCTCTTCTGGCTTCCTGCAAATTAAATTTGTCCCATATATCCTTCTCCGTGAGGATAATTTTCTAAAGCATGTTTATAAGAAATAGGGACCCCCGTATCAAACCAAGTAAATACTTTCCCAGACATTCTTTTATCTATCAAGGCTTTGAATCCATTAGAAACTTGTATTTCCCCAAAAATTAAATTTTTATTTGATTCAAGTTGTTCCCAAAAATAATCATAATCTTTTATTCCAGATAATCCAATGAATGCATATTCGTTATCTGTTTTTACTTTATCATCAATCCTTACTACTATTTTTTCATCATTCATTTTTGCTGAACAAAATCTACTTGTATCATTAACTTTTGCTAATCCAAACCAGTTTTCATCTGGAGGGGGAACTTCTTCTCTAACTAAGGTATCTGCGGCAAAAAAGATAAATGGGCATTGAAGGTCTTCTTTACACTTCAATAATGAGTAACCGGGGCCTGTCCCTGGACCAATATATTTATCAACTTCTACATGAACCAACTTTCTTTTTGGATATGCATGATTAAGGTAAGAAATTAATTGGTCTTTTTTATATCCTACAGCTATTACAATTTCCACGTCTTCTGGAAATTTTTCTATTATATGACAAATAGATGGCTTTCCATGAACTGGAATAAGGGCTTTATTAAAAATATTAGAAAACTCTCCAATACGGCTTCCAATTCCTGCAGCAAGGATACAAACTTTGTAGTTTCCCATATTAATATTAAATGAAATTATTTATAAACTTATTTCTTAACTCTTTCCAATAGCTCTTCCATAAGCATTTTCAAGAACTAATAAATTTTCTAAATTATTGGCCGCAATAACTGCATCAGCATTTTCAATATCGTATCCTTCTGTTTGAATTAATTCTCTAGAGGGGGAAAGATAATAACATCTAGATTCTCCTCCTGCTTCATTAACATGTAAAAGTCCAACAACATCGAATGGACCTCCAATTGCAGTTGTTATATTTCCAACAAGCAAGGGTCTTCCTTGGGCTGTAAGTGCATAATGGCTTCCATTACTCTGGGAAGAGCTTTCTTTAGCTCCTGCATTTTCAAGTTCATTTGATAAGGTTCTTCTTCCTTCTTGTGTTAACATTTCTTTTAATCCATTTTTTGTTTTTCTCTTAAATGGAAAGGGTATATCCACTAAAACTATTGAATCGTCCTTTATTTTATGATTATTTACTTTAATAGGCACCCCATTTTCATATACCCATTTTTGAGAGGGATAATCAAAAATATTCTTCCAAGCTCCTTCTCCTTTAGCTGAAAACCATGCTCTCCCTGTAGAAGGTTCCATTGTTCCGCAAGCTAAAACCTCTTTATTCTTAGAATCATAAGCACCCAAAATAACTGTTGGGGTTGGGACCCCCACTAAAAATCCTCCTGTTCCATCTAAAGGGTCATGATAAATAACAATATTAGATTCCAAATTTCCAATCTCTTCATCTGATTCTTCTTGATTTAACCTATATTGTCCTAAATCTCTTTGAATTATTGGAAGTGCTAAAGCTTGGCTTGTTGTATCTACAATAGTTACTGCTGATTTATCTCCTTTTATAATATATTCAGACAGATCAACTTCTCCAAGAATTGCTTTCCTAATATAATTAGAGGAAACTGCTAATGCTTCTTTAGAACATTCAATGAATTTTCTTGCGTCAAAGTATTCTTCCATATTTTCCCAACAATTGCTTGGTTTTTAAATTTTATTGTTGTAAAAACATATTTATTTTATTTTAAATTGTTCATAACTGTAATAATCAAATCCTTTAGGAGTGAAAATAAAATGCCCCACATCAACTATAAATGGTTTGCTTTCACCCAACGCAGGCATTTCATTTATTACTTTTATTATATCTGATATATTATTAGGATTTCTTTCCTCTGTGAACCTATTTACTGTCATGTGGGCTCCCCAAGCTAAAGTAGTTTCTAATCCTCTTTGTTTAGAATTTTTACCAATTTCTTGCATTGTATTAAAGAAGTTTTCATCTGGATTTCCTTTTGCGATTAAACTATTTTTATTATACAACCAAGAATCATAATTTATTGTTGGTCTTCTTAACCCCTTAACTGAGGAATCAACACTTTTTGATAATTCTTCTAAAACTCCTTTATCTAATGAAAAATCATCGCTTGTGCCTTCAACAAGAATTGTTGTATGTAAATTAGATTTATCATAAATAATTGAGGGAATTATTTCTGAAACTTTATAAGAGACATTTGTAGCAGACTCTACAATCTTATCTGGATGTCTAAATACAATTAAGTATGAGCCTTGATATTTTGGAATATTTGGAACAACCCCTGTTTCTTCTAATGAAGAAGATTCCATTCTGCTATAAATTGAATTTTGCTTTTCTAAAAAATCTTTGAATTCCATATTTTCCAACAATTGCTTGGTTTTTAAATTTTATTGTTGTAAAAACATATTTATTTTATTTGTGTTCTGAATCTATTCTCCCTGAAGGTCTTTCTCCATCATCCAAAACTCTTATAACATCGTCAACGTGGGGAGTTGATACTTCTTGTAAAATAATATCTGTAAGGGCAATAACTCTATGCTTTCTAGGAGGAACAACTGTGAAAGAATCGTCTGCTTTCATTAATCTTTTTTCTATTTTTCCTTTTTCATTTTCCAACCAAACTTCTGCCTTACCTTCAATAATATAATTTGTTTCTATCTTTCTTTCATGGTATTGGAAACTGGTCTTTTCCCCCTTATTGATGTAAATTCTTTTATAACAATAACCCCTTCCGTTAGAATCTTCCCAGAGCTCTAACCAAACTTCTTTTCCCCAAGGCTTTTTTACTGTGCATGGAAAAGTATAATTTTCATATCCCCTTGGCCTATGTAGTTTTGGTCTATCCATAATGATTAATCGCCTCCATTATTTCTTTAATTATATTCTCTTTTATATCTTCTCTTTTTTCTAGTTCATTAATTATTCTTTTATAACTTTCTGAAGAAAAATGATAATGTCCGGCAATCGTACAACATAAAAACTTATTTTCAGGCTTATTTTTATGCATCCATTTTCCCCATTTCTTTTCATTATAAACTTCTTCTAAAAAATCTTCAAAATTAATGCCATACATTAAACATTTACTTAAGACAATGCTTGTTTGGATAACTCCTAATTGGGGGGCAATATTCATTGCGTCAACAATCCCTTTTCTAGACTCAATTTCTTCTTTAGATAGATAATCTGCATTATGTTCTTTTAATTTTATTCCTTTTTCTTTCATAATTTTGGATACTCTTTCTACAAATTGCTTATTAAAATTTCCAATCTGGTTGATTTCTTTAATAAGGCTCCCAGTTTGAATAACATAGAATTCTGGTTTACAAAATTGCAGGAAAAAATCTATTTCTTTCTCTATCTCTTCTAAATTAATTATCCCAAAATTGGTTCCAATATTTTCGTCAGTTCCCATTTCAAGTGAGATTGAGTGATTCAACCTTAAACAATATTCTACTGCTTTTTTAGATTCTTGCAACATTTCGTCGTTATTTCCCTTAAAATGACAGAAATCTATATGAATTAAATCAAAACCTAACTCTATATCTGATTTTATGGTTTTATAGGTATCTTCTAAATCATAATTTCCATTAAATCCTGGTCCACAGTGATCACGACATATTCTTACATTGCTATTTGGATATTTTTGCCTCATAACCTTTATAAAATTCATAAATTCTTTAGTCGTCCAATTGTTCACATATCCGCCAGAGTAATCTATTTGATTTTTAGACGCTATAATCATTAATTCTTTTCTATGATAATTAGATACTCTAAAAATTGCTTCGATTATTTCTGTACTCATTGGACCTATCCCTAAATTAGAATTAATCATGTTATTGTTCCAATTTCTTTTAATGCATAATAAAGTTTGCTCTTTCCCAAAAAATATAGCATTAAATCAAAAGGATCATTGTGCAAAGGGGACATATTTAAAAAAATTAATGCCATTAATAATTTTATTTTTTTAAAATCATATCCATTCTTTGTTATAAAAGATTCAAATTCTTCTTTTGCCTCTAAGAGATTGTTTTTTATAGAAAAGTCATAATAAACACTGGAACCGCTAATATCAAAAGAGAAGTCTCCTTTTTTTATTAACTGATAAGAAAGATTTATTCCCCCATATAGTTTTGCCAAATCATAATATACATCCCCATATTTAGTTAAACCGCCAAAATCTTGTCTCCAATCCAAAAGAACAAATTTTTGCAAATTACTTTTTAAGTCTACTGTTACAAGAACATTATCAAATTGTAAATCCCCGTGAAAATTACTTGGTGTTCCTTCAATTAGATATTTCCAATCAATTTTTTCTAAAAGATCTTTTAAAGGAGGAATTTGAACCCCATTAATATTATTCCATCCGTCTTCTATCCCTGTTTTTTTATAAAATTGGTCTAATCTTTCAATAGTCTTATCATAATAGAATCTTTTGCATGCTTCTTGAAATTGCTTTTTGTTTTCTTCATCAAGATCCTGAATTTTCCAAAGATAACTCTTGGTCCAATGAAGAAAATCTTTGACTAATTGTCTATTTATTACATCATACAAAACTTGCCCATCTATTTTTTTATAACAATAAAAATTTTCACTCTGTGATTCTATTTCTGGACATAGAGTAGAAAGATATCTTGCTCTCTCAATTCTTTTTTTTACTATATTGGAGTCTCCAAAAAACTTGATAACCCTCCCATTTACAAAATAAATAAATTCATTTCCCTTACTAAAATCAAAATTACTTGTTGCGCCAGAAAAACTTTCATTGGTTTCTTTATAATTTTTAAAATTTCCAGTATCAAACCAAGTTACACCTATAGGAACAAGCTTCTTTTCAATTAATCTACTAAATCCATTAGAAACTTGAACTTCCCCACTCTTTAATTCCTTGTTTTTTTCAAGACCATCAAAATATTCATTATAATCTTTAATCCCTGCAACTCCTATAAAAGCAAATTTATTATCACATTTTATTTTATCATCCAATTGATATACTAAATTATTTTTTATTTTGACAGTGCAATATGGCTCAGTTTCCTTTACTGGAGCAATTCCAAACCAATTTTCAGTTGGTTCTGGAATTTTTTCTAAAATAATTGTGTCTGCTACAAAAAATATAAATGGGCATTGTAATTGATCTTTACATTTTAATATAGAATGCCCTGGACCGGTTCCAGGCCCCATATACTTATCTACTTCAACATAAGTTATTTTTCTTTCAGGGTGGGCTAAACTAAGATAACCAATTATTGTTTCTTTCTTGTGTCCAACAGCAACAACTATCTCCACTTCCTCTGGAAATTTTTCTATTATGTAGGAAATCACTGCCTTATTATTTATGGGCAAGACTGCTTTGTTCACGTTTTCTGTTAGTGCTCCCATCCTATTTCCCACACCCGCAGCAAGAATGCAAACTTTGTAATTATTCATTTTGTTCAGAAAAAAATTTAATATTAAATAAGGGATGCATAATTATAACCAATATATTCTCTCTTCCTGTTCTTCTCATTTTTACTCGATTATCCTGTGAGCGACCTTAACTTATTTTTATATGTTCTTGTCCGCTTTTTAATAATCACTGATAGATAAATTAAGTTATTTATAAAGTTTGTGGAATATTTTTATATAAATTCTTTATACAAAAATTCTTAAAGACTGATTTTTAATAATAGATATGAAAGTATTGTTTGTTTATCATAATAGGGTAGAAGATGGTTATATGCCCCAAGTAATCGCCATTTTAGGAGGAGCACTCAAACAAGAAGGAATAGAAACTAAATTCTTTGATACAACTTTTTACAGAGATAAAAACGATATTTTTATAAATAACGATAGAAAAGTTAGAGAATCTCAAAAAAAAGGAGGGTACCAACCTGTCCAAGGATTCGGCTTTGAAAGAGAGGTAGTCGACCTCAAAGAAAAATTTTTAGAAGTAGTAGAAGAATACAAACCAGATTTAATTGCTGCAACTTCTACATCTTTTGAGTTTAATTCTCTTTTGGATTTTATCCTTCCGGCTAAAAAGAAATTTAATGTTCCTGTTATTGTGGGGGGATCACATGCCACAGTGGTTCCTGAAAAAGCAATCCAGAAAGAGGGGGTTGATTTTATATGTGTCGGACAAGGAGAGAAACCCTTACTTGAACTTGTCCGAAGAATGGAAAATAGAGGAGATATCACAACTATCCCTAGTCTGTGGATTAAATCTCCTAACGGAGAAATAATAAGAAATAAAATTGGGCTGCAAATTGAAAATATGGATGATACTCCCGAAGCAGATTGGGATTTAATAGATGAAAGACACAGGATACGGCCATTTGAGGGTGAAGTAAAAAGATATGGTTGGTTTGAGATAAGCAGAGGATGCCCTTATAGCTGTAGTTATTGTATTAATTCAAAATTGCACAAAATAGAGCTAGAGGGGGGAGTAAAACCTGGAGCTTATAGATTTTTTTCCCCAAAAGAGATAATAAGAAGAATGAAAAAATATAAAGAAAAATATGGTTTTAATCATGTGCAGTGTATAGATGAAAATATGGCTGCAATGCCTTTAGAGAAATTAAAGGAACTTGCTAAACTATACAAAGAAAATATAGGGTGTAGTTTTTTCACACAAAGCAGACCCGAATGTTTTGTTACGAGTCCCGAAAAAGCAAAAATAATGGCTGAAATGGGTTGTAAGATGGTTGGTCTTGGTGTTGAAAGTGGAAATGAGGAATTGCGTAGGACCATACTAAATAGGCCAATGAAAGATGGAATTGTTGAGGAGGCTGTAAGAATATTAAAAAACTCTGGAATTATGGTTGCGACATATTATATTATAGGATTTCCAACTGAAACAGAAGAGATGATTAAACAGACTATTGATTTACATAGAAGAATACAACCAGATAGATTTTCTGTTAGATTTTTACATCCTTTCCCAGGAACATCTATAAGAAATATTTGTGTTAAAGAAGGATATATTTCAGATAATTATGAGGATATTAATTCGGATGCTTCTTTTTTCAGAGACCCAGTTTTAAATCTTCCTTCTCCTCCACACCCTACAAAAGAAAGACTAAAAGAGCTGAGAGAAGAATTTGAGAGATATTAATTATTAATCTCTTTCTTTCCTCCAAAAAAAATCTTGTTAATTTTTATACAAGCATCACAAACAGCCCCCTCCCCAGAATTGGAAGGAGTTATATATTTGGCCCAATTTTTTGCTTCAATTCTTGCATTGGCTGGAGCAATACCAAATAAGCAATCTCTAATTATTAGGGCATCAAATATGCCATCACCAATAAAAATAGTATTTTTAAACCCAAACCTCTCTTTTATCCACATAAACCTATCTCCTTCTGGCACAAGCTCTATTTTATAACCCATTTCTTCAATCCTTTTCTTAGAAATTGCAAAGCCCCTCTTATCTGCACTAATAAAAAAGATATTTAATTTATCTCTAATCAATTTAAGACCATCAGAATCATGGGGTCCAAAAATCTTGTATGCCTTTCCTTTTTCAGAATATAAAAATTGTCCTGTGGTCATTACTCCATCTACATCTAAAACAAAATTCAATTTCTTATTTTCCATTTTCCCTTAAAAAATCTTCCAATAGAGAATTTGGAATTTCTTTGCTGGTGTATATTTCAAATTGTTTTGCTGCTTGGTGAGTTGTCATAAAAAACCCCGGAATAACGGTTTTACTTAGTTTCTTGGCAGTTTTTATTAAATTTGTATCTCCAATAACCACATCCATAACAACTTCATAGTTAGAAATAGATTCTTTTTCTATGGGGGTATCTTCCTTATTACAAAAACCTATACTTGTGGCATTAATTAGAAGAAATTTATTTGGGGATTTATTTCGCTCATCCCAATTTAAAACATTTGCATTTAGTCTCTTTGCTAAATCTCTTGCTTTTTCAAAATTCCTGTTCGCGATTGTTAATTTCCCACCTAAATCTCTTATAGCGTATCCAATTGCTGTAGCAACACTTCCTGCACCCATCATTAAAACCTCTTTATTATTAATATCTGTTTTCTCCTGAATCGCCTTTTTTGCTCCGTAATAGTCTGTATTGTACCCCACTAATAATCCATCCTTATTCAGTATGGTATTTACTACCCCTATTTCGCGAGCAGAATCGTCAAGCTCATCCAAAAAATTTATAACTTCTTTTTTATGGGGCATTGAAACACTGCATCCATGAAAATTCTCCTTTAATAGAGAGGTCATAGATTTTAATTGTGAAGAATCAACTTTTAATGGAAAATAAACATAATTTAAATTTAATTTATTATAAAACCGATTATGAAAATCAACTCCAAAAGATCCTGGCTTCTCAGAAATAGAAATACACTTTTTAGTTTCTCTATCTATATTCATAAAAATCTTTGACCATTGACTCTTATAAACATTATTATAATTTTATATATAGTAAAAAATCTGGTGTTTTCAAGAATATATGGATTAAAGAGATATATAAAATATTTTAGAATTTTATTTTAATTAAGGATATATAAGATTTTCTGAATTTTTCTGAATTTTCCATTAAATTCTTAACGGATTTTCTTATAAAAGATATTTTATTTAAAAAAGCAAAGAAATTACTTTTTAATCTATACTTCACATAAAAGAATCTTGATTTTTTTGGAAAAGGGTTTTTGAGAATATAATTTCTCTTTTCTAAGGCTTTTTTTATTTCCCTTGTATCTGCATCTTTGTTTATTTCAATTTTTTTTATTCTTTTTTTCCAAAATAAAGGAATATCTTCCAAGCCTATTTTTAAATCAGTTCCATTTTCCAAATCCCTAAATGAATATTTCTCTTTAAGGGGATTCATATTTACCCATCCTTCCTTGTAATCCTCGAATCCAAAACGAATTTTTATTTTATTTTCAAAAAAACCAGGGGGGATAAAAAGGGGGGAACAAAGGTCAAAATGAAGGACATAGGCGGTTTTATCGGTATGAAATTCTCCATCAAAATGTGCACAAAGTTCTTTTTTTGGAATAACTGAAATTTGTTTTACTCTTTTTAAAAAAGGTTCTATATCTTCAGAACGTCTTATTAAAGCGCTTCCGGCTTCTCCAGAAAAAAACCAATGAGTAAACAATTTTTTATTAACAATTTGCATAGCTTCATATGTCCCTCTTGGAAAGAGAGCAACAATACACTTTCTATCTTCCTCTAAAATTCTTGAACTAGGATATGCAACTTCATGAAAGGGAGTGCCTTTTCTTGCCAGATTGTAAAAGATTGTAAAAGATGTAACAGGTATAGAAACATTTTTATTCTTTACAGCTATTTTTTTTGCCTTATTTAAACAAGCATTTAATATTTCTTTATTTGGAGCTAAGAAAGGATGATCATTGTTCCCTGCATAAAAAATCCATTCATCTTCTAATTTATTCATAAATCTTATTGTCTCCTGAAACTTTTTCTGACTATCACTTCTTCCATAAATTAAAATGGCTTTTGGGAATAAGTTTAAAACTTCCTTTTCAAATCTTTCTCTTTGGGAATAATTTTCTAATTCATATTTTATTATTACATTACTCCATTCTATTTCAGCATAACTTGCCAAGGTGTAAAGAGTTATGTCTAATTTACTTGGCATATTATATATTTTAGCTTTAGAATCCCTCACCTCCCCTAAAAATTTATGTCCCCCAGCATAAAATGGCTCATCAGTTATATAATTATCAAAATAAAGTATCATAAAGAGAGATTATCCTTTCACATTATAAGCTTTATTGTGATAAACTTTTATATTTAATTCATATATACTATTAACCATATATTCTTTTAAATGAAATTATTTTGAGAATTAAAGGAAAAATGTGGGTCTTTAAAAAAGGCTATTAAATTGTACTCAAAAAATAAGTGAAATATTTTATATTCTATAAAGCATATAATTTTATAAACAGATTTTTTTTAGACATTTTATGGAAGGTAGTGATGATGCTTCAACTAAAGTAAAATACCTGAAAGAAGCGTTCTCTAAAATAAAACAAGATATAAATATATTAAAAGAAGAAATGTCTTTCTTAAAAAAGGAGACAATAAAAAAAGATAATTCTCATAAAAAAGTTGCATTAATTACAGGTATTGGAGGTCAAGATGGAAGTTATCTTGCGGAATTTCTCTTGGAAAAGGGATACTTCGTTAGAGGAATAATTAGAAGAGCAAGCTATCCAAATACTCACAGAATAGATCATTTACTTAAAAAATACGGAGATGATCGCTCAGAAGAAAATCCTTTTTTCTTGTTATATGCTGATTTAACAGATGCTTCAAGTTTAAGAAATGTAATAGAAAAGATTCGCCCTGATGAGATTTATAATTTGGCCGCACAAAGTCATGTGGGTATAAGTTTTGAAAATGGGGGGTCTACTTTAAACATTAATACTCTTGGGGTTCATAAAATATTGGACACTATTAGAAAAATGAATTATAAATGCAAGTATTATCAAGCATCTTCTTCGGAGATGTTTGGATCTTCACCTCCCCCCCAAAATGAGAATACCCCCTTCAACCCGCAAAGTCCTTATGGAATATCCAAAGTTGCTGCATTTCATTTAACAAAAATGTATAGAGAGGCATATGGATTATTTGCATGTAATGGTATTTTATTTAATCATGAATCCCCAAGAAGAGGCCTCAATTTTGTTACAAAAAAGATAACCAAAGAACTCTCTGAGATGGTTGTGGGGGAGAGAGAAATTATAACTCTTGGAAATTTAGATGCTAAAAGAGATTGGGGATTTTCAGGGGAATATGTCCAAGCAATGTGGGCCATCCTTCAACAAGAGTCTCCAGATGATTTTGTTATATCTACAGGAGAGGCCCATACTGTAAAAGAATTTTTAGATGAATGTTTTTCTCTCTTAGGGTTAGATAAAGATAAATTTTTTAAATCAATTGAAAGATACAAAAGACCTGCAGAAGTTCCTGCATTATTAGGAGACTCTACTAAAGCTAAAAATATTTTAAACTGGGACCCCAAAGTTAAATTTAAAGAACTCGCAAAGATGATGTTGGTTGCAGATTTAAAAGAAAAATTTGAACAAAAAGGAATAATCCAGATTAATTCAAAGAAGAAATACTCCGATGAATTTTATTTAAAAAAGGCAAAAGATCTTTTAAAAAAATACAAAAATATGAAAGATATAAGATAAGTGATTATCTCATTTCAGGTAAAGATAAAAACTTTATTTTTGGGTTAATTTGTTGTAAAATTATTTTAAGACTATCAGAAATGTTCCAAGAAAGAATTAAAGCGTAAACCTCACTGTAGTTTTTAAATATCTCGTCACCCACTATGGGTATTCTTGTTAAGGGGGTATATTTTCCTTGTTTGTGCGGAGATGCATCAGTAACATAATTGATAACATCACTGCTTAAATTATAAAAATTAAGGAATGTATTGCCTTTTGCTGCCGCGCCAATAGCAATTATAGGTATTTCTTTTTGTTTAATATTATAAATTGTGCTTAAAAGTTCGTTTTTCTGTCTTAAAATACTTACCATAAATCTTTTGTAAGTTTCTGGATTAAACAATCCAAATTCTTCTTCTAATTTTATCATTTTTGCTTGCTCCGCAGAAACACCATATACGTTTTCCTCTTTTTTTGCAAAAGTTCTAAGTGAACCGCCATGGTAATCAACATTTTGCATATCCCAAACTCCAAGACCAACCCTCTTCATCAATTCTGAAATTGATTTCGCACTAAAATAACTTACATGTTCATGGTATATTTGATCAAATTTCCCACTTTTTACACTTATGAACCAATAAGGTTGTTCAGAAACAAAAGTTCCATTATACTCTAATAATTCGGCTACTCCTTTAGCAAAGTCCAGAGGGTCATCTGAATGATTAAAAACATTATTTGCGATTATCAGTTTTGCTTTCCCATATTTTTCTTTTATCTTTTTTGCTGTCTCTAAATTGAATAATCCCACAATTGTTTCTACCCCTCTTTTTTGAGCTAAATCTGCCATGTATTGAGAGCAATCTACTCCCAACACCCTATATCCTTTTTTCAAAAACTGTTCAGAAAGGAATCCGTCGTTCGACCCTATCTCTACTATAAAGGAATCCTTCTCCAAATTTATCTTTTTTGTTACTTCTTCGGCATATTCTTCCCAATGGTCTGTTGCAAATTTTGAATTTGAGGAAGTATAAGAATAATCATATAAAGAATATCTTTCATCAGGGTTTGTAACACATGCTGCTTGAACTTGGCTACAGTCCAAGCATAAATCTAACAAAAGAGGATAAACTGGTTCAGATTCACTTAATCTAGATTTCAGAATAAATGTATCTGCAAAAGGATGCATGCCTAAATCCATAATTCTTGACAAATTTGACGACCTACACACTAAACATGGTTCTCTAAACATTTTGTCCTTGAGGGATAATTTTTTTATCTTTTTCAGGACCATAATATGGTCCATTTTTGTGCTCATAAATAATAGTTCCTTCTTCAAGGGACTTAATTGCATGACCTCCCCCCAATGTTATTGAACAATCTCCGATATGTAAAATTTCTTTTTCAATCAATTTACCATCAATATCATAATACTCTGCTTCTATAGACCCGGTTATAACAATCCAAGATTCTTGGGTTCCAATGGTTTTCCTTTCTAGAGGAAGATGAATATGTGCATTAATTTTTTTATCTTTTTCTAATTTATAGCAAGCTACTTGCAAAAGTGCATTTTCTTCATTGAGACTTGTACGACTACCTTGAATGTCTTGAAATCGATTTATAGTATGCAATAATGTTCCTGGGGATAATAGGGAATATATTTTTTTCATAGTGAAATTATAAATTTTATCTTTATAAATATATATATGTATATATGTATTTCTCAACAATTTTTCTAATTTAAAATAATAATCCCATACTCTTTTAATAAAATCTTGAAATAAAGTATAACAATATTTATATATTGCTCTCTAATTCAAAAAAATATGCTAAGCGATATTTCAAGCCAAATTGCAATAGGAACAACAACTTGGTATAAAAAAGGCAAACATGGTGAATTAAGAGCGGGGCTTGCAGAAAGAATGATAAAAAAAGCTGTTGATGACAACTATAAGATGGTTGTTGTTGATGGGGGATCTGAAGATTGGTTTTTAAAATCTATTGAAGGGTGTGGAGCAAATATATATAATCAGACAGTTAATGGAATGGGGGCAAGCAGGAGAGAAGTTCTTCAGTACGCACATAATCTTAACACTCCACTTATAATTTGGATGGAACCTGAAAAATTAGACTATGTTAAGGAAATTATTAAAACAGCTGAACCAATACTTAATGAAAAAGCTGATTTAGTTATTCCAGACAGACGTACAATTGTTTCAAACAAATATTTTCTTCCTTTTTATCCCACTTCACAGCAAAATGAAGAGTTGTTTGGAGATGATTGCTGGAGAGAGCTAACAAGAACAGATTTAGATGTCTGGAGTGGAGCAAGAACATGGAAAAGAGAACTATCAGATTATTTTTTAAAATATAATGGAAAAAATCTTTTTTATACTACTGATGATGGAAGAAAAATTCCTTATGGAGATACCTGGGATTCAATTTTTATTCCTGTTATGCAGGCAATTTTAGATGGAAAAAAAGTAATGGGAGTGAAAGTAGATTACATTCACCCAAAAGAACAAACTACTCTTGAAGAGGGAGACTATGAATACACAATGAAGAGATTAAATCAATTAAATAATTTAGTTCCTGCTTTTACAGATTATTGGAAGAAAAATTATTCTAATTCTAAATTGAAAAAGATAAGGGAATCTGCTTAAAATATAAATTATCCTCTCTTTAAACTTAGAAAATATTTTTAAAACAATAATCCTTAAAAACAATATTAATCTAAAATCTCAATGGGAAAAAAAGTGCTAATTACCGGTATAACTGGACAAGATGGTTCTTATCTTGCAGAATTTCTTATTGAAAAAGGTTATAAGATTTATGGAATAGACAAAAGAACGAAAATGGATGCTCTTACAGGAGATTTAATAAAAAAAATAAATTTAATAGAAGGAGATGTCACAGATAGTAGTTTTATAGTTAAAATAATCAATCAAGTACAACCTCAAGAAATATACAATCTTGCTGGACAATCATTTGTTCCTGATTCATGGGCTCAGCCTCTTTTAACTGTGAAAATAAATGCCCTGGGAGTTATAAACATTTTAGATGCTATAAGACTTATAAATCCAAAAATAAAATTCTATCAAGCTTCAACTTCTGAGATGTTTGGAAAAATCCAGGAATTTCCTCAGAATGAAAAGACCCCTTTTTATCCAAGAAATCCATATGGATTTTCAAAAGTTTATGGATATGATATAACCCGAAATTATAGAGAATTTTATAATCTCTTTGCTTGTAGTGGAATTCTTTTTAATCATGAATCTCCAAGAAGAGGAAAGCAGTTTATTACAAGAAAGGTTAGTCATTCTGTTGCAAAAATAAAACTCGGCTATCAGGATTATTTTGAAATTGGAAACCTTGATTCCAAGAGAGACTGGGGATATGCTAGAGATTATATTGAATCTATGTGGCTTATGTTACAACAAGACAAACCCACAGACTATGTAATAGGAACAGGAGAATCTCATTCTGTAAGAGAACTTATAGAAGAGGCATTTAAAATAGTTGGAATGGATATAACTTGGGAAGGAAAGGGGTTAGAAGAAGTTGGAAAATATAATGGAAAAATTGTTGTTAAAGTCAGTCCAAGA
>JBDRJG010000002.1:0-4687 GCA_043815085.1 Candidatus Iainarchaeum sp.
GCAATTTCTCCTGCAGGCTTCACCTTTAAAATCTTAATTTTCTTTTTGAACTTTTTAGCCTGTTCTTTTACCTTATCAACAATTAAATTCATCTCATCATCCTTGCAAAAATCATAATAATATATTTTTGTTCCTTTTTTGCTCAACATAAATGCCTGTTCAAGAAAGCTCTCTTTAAGATTTGGGCGAGGCATAACAATAAAATCAAATTTTTTATTTTGTTTTTTCAATTTAAGAGCCACTTTTCTTATATCTCCCTGAATAAATTCAATCTTATTTCTAACTCCGTTTATTTCTGCATTCAGTTCTGCATATTTATTTGCCTCTCGATTTATTTCATTGGAATAAACTTTTTTTGATTTTGAGTTTTTTGCTATAACTATTGAGAAAGGAGCAACTCCAGCAAACATAACTAAAACTTCTGAATCTCGTTTTATAAAAGAAGCAATTTCCTTCCTCTCATTGCTCAATCTCGGAGAAAAGTAAGTAGTATCTATATTAAATCTAAAAGAACAATTGTTTTCTTTGTACAAAACTTCCTTATTTTTTTCACCAGCAAGATATCTTGTTTGCATTTTTCTCAATCTTCCAAAAAATTTTCCTGATTTTTCAAGAACTGTCTTTATATTCTTATTTTTATCTAAAATATGCTTTGCAAATTTCCTTTTATCCAAAGAGCTTACAGAATCTGAAAAATTAACAATGGCTATATTTCCAAGAATATTAAATGAACGCTGATTAATTTTCATAGATATTAATTCCAAGTAGACAATTTAAAACTTACGTCTTTTCCTAAAAAAGACAAAAGTTCCAATTCCTGCAACAAACAGAATTATTGAAAGAAGACTAGAGCCCTTGTTTGATATATCTTCAATAGTATTTGCTGTAAAAGAGGGTGTTAAGAAAAAAAGAGAGGCAAATAAAAGGGCAACTACAAATAAATAACCAAAATTAAATTCCCCTGTTTTTCTAGCCATATATAAATAAGAATATTCAATTTTATAAATATTTCGAATACAATAAATTTATAAGTTTAAATCGTCTTTAGATAAAATGGGTTTGATAACAAATACTCTTTATAATGTAGATTCAAATACAATAGTTCTTGCCTTGGTGTTTATAATTTTGCTCGTACTTATCAACTTCTCATTATCAAAAATTTTCAAAAAAGACAAAACTTCAGCAACAATAATCTCTCTTTGTGTTTCTCTATTGGCAGTTTATGGAATAGAAAGAATGAATTGGGATTTAAGCGGAATAATATTCACTCTAGGAATCTCTGAAGAGATTCTTTATGCCATAGTCCCATGGATTATTTTGGGAATAATTATTTGGATTTCATTTGCAAAGGATAAAAGATCTGGAAGAATAAAGTTTAGATTTTTCATGCCATTCCTCATACTCGGAACAATGCTGGTTGCATTAAGTTTTACTCCCTTAATTTACCAAAAATCAATTGTTCTTATTACAGGAATAGTATTTTTAATAATTGGGATTATATCGTGGTTTAAAAAAATGGGAAGAGATAAAGATAAAGAAAAAGGGGTGTTAAAGGTAAGATCAATTAGATAAGAAACTTCTCAAATTAACAAAGTAATTTAATTCAAATTATTTTTTAATGGTTCTAACAGTGTCCCTAACACTCTTGTAGAGAGGAAGAATTCCCAAAGTAAGAAGAGAGACAACTCCACCTGTAAGCCCCCCGAGAACTCTTCCGGCAACAGACGAAAAATTTCTTCTCATATTCTTTGAACTTTCTCTCATTGAGGAATCCAATCTGCTCTGATTAACGCTTCTTCCTGTAAAAGAAGTTTCAAGCTCATGCAAGTCATCTATAAACAAATGTGTTCCTGAGTGCCAACCATATCTAAAACCGTCATAAAAAGAACCTTTCTTATATTCTCCATTTATCTGTTCTCCTTTTCCAAAATCAGAAATATATTTTTTTATTGAATTGAATGCATCATAAACTCCTGTTAAAAAGGGGATTGTCGCAGCAGCTACCCATCCAAAAGATTTATACAACCCAAAAAGACCAACTGCCGCCAAGCTTCCTCCAGCAATATTTCCAATGGCTCTTGGAACATAGCCTGTTCCAAAACTAATTTTTTCTTCTGGTTTATTATAGACTGTTCTGCAAACTTTATTATGAATAGTGTCCAAGGCTCTTTCATCAGAATAACCCACTCCAGTAATGAGATAATCAGTTCCAGAGAGACTGGTGCCAATTGGATCTGCAATTCGTGTCAATCCTACAAGAGTTCCTTTTCCAAAATTTCCAACAAATTTTTCTAAATTTCCAAGTCTTCTTTTCATTGTATTGGAATTATCAAAGTTATCCATTTTATTCTCATCATCTTCTTTGTCAATATAAACTTTTCTATTTAGTTGGTTTCTATTTGATTTGCTTTTGAAATTCAATTTGTCTGAAGAGTCTAAATTATAAGTTATTTTTTCCCTATTCTTTATAGGTTGTTCAGAAGGTTTATTCTTGGAAAGTCTCTTTTTTCCTTTTACTTTTTCTTTTATTTCTTCATTATTCTCTTTTACTCTCTTATTATATTCATCGTTTTTAATAGAATCGGCCGCATTTCTATAATTTTTAAATGTTTTCTCAATCCAGCTTTCTAAAAATTCAGATAAATTATTCCTCTTTTCTCTGTAAAAATTGTTTAAATCCTTAGAAGGCGAATAGTCAGGAAGAGATTTTGAATAATTCTTATTTGAATAACTAAAAACCTTTTCAGAATTCGGGGTTTCTCCAGATTTAACGCCTCTTTCATATATTTTAATTGCTTCTAGTTTTTCAGAAACCTGTTTTGCATATTCCCAGTCGCTTTTATGCCTTTCTTTTAAATATTGGTTAATTAAACTTGCTTTTTGTTGGGGGGTTGCATACTTCCAAATACCCTTAATAGTCCCTGCAGTGATTTCACCTGAATTCCTGCTATTATCCATAGAGGGAAGGTTATTCTAAAAGTTTTTAAACCTTTCTATTTTGTTACCACCAATAAGTAACATTAGAACCACCTATCCAATCCTTTTTGTTTGGATTTCTCCTTAATCTCGTTCAGCTTATCAATCTGTTTATTTACTCTTTCTTCAGAAAAATTATGCCTTTTAATTAAAATCTCCCGAATTTTATCCTCATCTACATTTCCAAAGTCAATTTCAAAATCAGAAACATCTGGTTTGCGGAATAATTCAAATATCTCCTTCCAGTCAAATTGATCTTCTTCAGTTAAATTCATCATTTGCTCTTCGACACTTTCAAAAATTAAAATCGGCTGCTTATATTTTTTTACAATTTCCAGGGCTTTCTTTTGCCCTATTCTAGGAATTCCTTTAGGATTATAATCTGTTCCAACTAAAATTCCAAGACAAATCAGCTGATCAAGATTTATTTCTAGAGAATTCAAAACTTTTTCAAGTTCAATAATTTCTGATTTAATCTCAATATATCCACTGTAAGTCTTTCTTTTCCGCGAAATTGTTAGATTTCTTATTAACTTGGGAGCTCCAAAAAGTAAACTGTCATAATCTTGACTGACAGAAGCATAAATATTATTTCTTATTCTGCAGAGATATGCTGCTTCTGCTTCACCTTCAGAAGGAGCCTGAATCACAGAAATACTCATTGCTTCCAAAAGTTCTTTACTTTCTGCAATCATTTCATCATCTAATCTCAACAATTGAGAACTATAACGCTTCATCCCCATAATATCTAACTCATTTTTTGCATCCTCATATTTCTCCTTTGCCAAATCTCTAGATTCTTGTCTTTTCTTATGGGTTTTTGCTTTTAATTCAGGTGCCAATCCATCAAAAACATAAATGAGTTTGATTCCATTCTCCAAAAAATTAATATTTCTGTAAAATATTCCTGATAGGTGGCTTGTAATTCTCTTATTGTTATCCATAAGCGGAGTTCCATCTGGCTGTCTTATAGTGGATAAAAATTGATATAATGCATTAAAAGCATCAACACACACAATTTTATCTTTAAGTTCGGAAATCTCAATCTCCCTTCTTGGAATTATATCTCTAATGTTTAGTCCCATTTTAAGACAAATTAACTTAAATTTACCCAAAAACCCAAGTGCAAGAAATATAAATAATTATCTAAAGGGTTTTAATCCTTTTTATTAAGCAAATCAAACTCTTTCATTAGATATAGATAATATCCCCATTTTTGAGGTCCATCCATTCTAGAGGTATCTTTAACATCATATCCAGCTTTCTTTAACTTTCTAAAGATACCATCAAACACTTTTCCACCACGAAAATTAACAAGCGCTTTTGGATTAGTGTTGCTTAAAATTTTAACAGCCTCTTCAAGCGCATTGTCTTTCTTGTCTTTTTTAATTAGTTTGGGAACATTCTCAATAGAACCATCCCTCTTTATGAGATAATCTGCTTTAGCATGTCCTACGGCTAGATTGTCTGCTTCTGGATTATACTCATCTTTTACCATATATTCACTACTATATAATGATATATAAATCTTTCTAATTGGGCAAGGAATGAAGCACGTAACATCGCGATTAAGAGAAGTCCGAAGCCCTCGAAAAAATTTCCCTCGTGAAACAGAGCTGGAAATTTTTTCAGAGATGGCGAGGATTTGGGAAAATTCCTGCAAGGGATTTTCCTCTTAATCGCTGTTAAACTCCCCGAACGGAACGAAGTG
>JBDRJG010000003.1:0-31759 GCA_043815085.1 Candidatus Iainarchaeum sp.
GATTCACATACGAGCATCCCGTTAAATTTATATAAAATATCCTGATTTCCACATTCTTCGCATATTCCTTCTCCAATAGATTCTTTTTCTCTTGCCTTTTCTATTAATCTCAGCTTTTTTGATTCTTCTCTTATTCTGGCAAACTCCTCTAATTCTGGATAAACTTCTGGATGGAAATTTAGAATATCTTTTACAGTTATTATTCCAACAAGTTTGTTGTTATCTATTACTGGTAATCTCTCGAACTTAGACATCTTCATTTTTTTTATTGCTTCATCAAGAGTTGCAGAAGGCTTTATTGTTAATATTTTCTTTGGGGAAATATCTATTGCTTTTATGCTCTCTAAATTTGATTTTGACTGTTTTATCAGAGCCCAGAGAATGTCGTGCCTCGAGACAATCCCTACGAGTTTATTTTTATCCACAAGAAGAAGACTCCCCGTCTTTTTTTTAACCATTTTTCTTGCGCATTCGAGCAAATTTGTATCTAGTTTTGCAGTAATTGGTTCGCGCGTCATGAGGTCTGAAACAAGAATATGTTCCATATTTTTCTAAGATATTTTTTACTTATAAATCTTGGTTACTACTTGAGGATATATTAAATTATTAAACTAAAATTACTTGTGAAATTCACCACAATAATCCTTAAATATAATCCGAATTATTCTTTTTTATGTCATTAAGGAGACTGGAGAATATACAGGATGGTGAGACAACTGAATTTTTGCAGGTTTATATAAATAATCAGCCAGAGATCTTTTGCAAAAAGTTTGGAGATAAAGATTCTTTAGAAGAAGCCTATTCTTTTTTAAAAGATATTTTGAGAGAATTAAAAATTTCTTATGAAGTTATATCTCAAGAAAGCGCAATCCCGAGGATATTTGGAGAAAATTATTCATATGAGGGGGTTGGAAGAGTAGCAAAAGATAAAGGAATTATAAGAATATGGAGAATTCCAGGTTATTCTTATAATAAAAGGCATTTAACTAAATATCAAGATAAATCTCCAAATCTGAGGTTTGATAAAAATATCTAAAATGGATCAAGATAATCTGCACTATCCAAGAAAAATAAAAATAGAGAGTGATAAAGCATACGATGAGGTAAGCTTTTTTTTAGGAGAATCTTCTGTAAGTTTTGAAGGCATTGATGACGGGAGGATTTATATTTTTGATGAATTAGAAGAACAGGTTGCAAGAGCAAATTCAAAGAACAGGACAATTGAATTAACAGACAAAGTTGAAGATTGGATTTATAAGAGCATAAAACACATAATGCATACTGAAAGAGTCAGAGAAGGCGAAGGAGAATTTAAAAATGTCTGATAAACCAATTGTTTTAATGCCAGAAGATATTCAGAGGATAATGGGAAAAGATGCGCAGAGAAATAATATTGCTGCTGCTAAAATGATTTCCGAAATAATTAAAACTACTTTGGGTCCAAAGGGAATGGATAAAATGCTTGTTTCTCCTACAAATGATATTGTGATTACAAATGATGGGGTTACAATTCTTAAAGAGATGCAGATTGAGCATCCTGCAGCAAAAATGATGGTTGAAGTTGCAAAAACTCAAGAAATTGAAGTCGGAGATGGAACAACTTCTGCTGTTATGATTGCAGGAAAACTTTTGGAGAATGCAGAAAAATTGCTTGATAAGAAAATTCATCCTACAGTAATTGTTAAGGGATATAGATTAGCCTGTGAGAAAGCCCAAGAAATTTTAAAAGAAATTTCCTTGAGAATATCCCCTGAAAATAATGAAGCCCTTAAACAGGTGGCAATTACAGCAATGACCGGAAAAGGAGCAGAAGATTCGAAAGAAAAACTTTCTGAAATTATTGTAAGAACAATTCAACAATTACAAGATAAGTTAATTGTGGATTTAAATGATATAAAAATTGAAAAAATAAAAGGAGAGGAAATTGGAGACACAGAATTAGTTTCTGGAATGGTTTTTGATAAAGAAAAAATTTCATATGATATGCCCTCAATTGTAAATAACGCAAAAATAGCTCTTGTGGATTTTCCTCTTGAGATAAAAAATCCAGATATAAAAACAGAGGTTTCTATATCTTCTCCTCAGCAATTACAGAGTTTTATTTTGCAAGAAGAAAATTCTATTAAAGAAATGGTGCATATTATAAAAGAGTCTGGTGCAAATGTTATTTTTTGTCAAAAGGGAATTGATGATTTTGCCGGTTTTTTGTTGAGCAAAGCCAAAATTTATGCTTGCCGAAGAGTTCCAAAAAGTGACTTGGAAAAAATTTCAAAAGCAACAGGCGCTAAAATTATAAACAATTTAAATGATTTGACTCCTTTTGAATTGGGTGAGGCAGATATTGTTGAGCAAATTAAAACAGGGGAAGATAAAATGACTTATGTTAAGGGATGTAAAAATCCCAAAGCATTGACTATACTCATTCGCGGGGGGACAGACCATGTTTTAGATGAAGTTGAAAGAGCAATTATGGATGGATTGGGAGATGTTTCATGTGTTTTGAAATATGGTTTAATTGTTCCTGGAGGAGGAGCAATTGAAATTGAACTTGCTAAAAGGTTAAGAGATTTCGGGCAGTCTTTGAGTGGTAGAGAACAATTAGCTGTTGAAGAATTTGCAAATGCTCTTGAATTTATTCCTCTTACTTTAGCAGAAAATGCAGGAATGGACCCAATTGATGTTTTAACTGAATTGAGGTCTCGGCATGATTCAGGAGAAAAAAACGCAGGACTTGATTTATTTGAAAACAAAATTGTAAATGTCTTAGAATCTAAAATAATTGAGCCCTCAAAAATAAAGAGCCAGGCAATTAGTTCTGCAACTGAAGTAGCCACGATGATTCTGAGAATTGATGATGTTATTGCATCAAAGCCAGACAGAAAGGGGAGAATGAATTTTGATGGAGCAAGACAAGATTATATGTCTGGATTAGAGTGAAATAAAAAACAAGAATCAATCACTACTTTTTATTTTTATGTTCTAAATCCAAAGCATATAAATTATAGAAGCAATTATCACAATTGAAGATAAAATATTCTTCCAACTTAACTTTTCTTTAAGGAACAAATGTGCAAAGAAATAAACCAACATAGGTCCAAGCATAAATATCAATGTAGTTGAAATCACCCCTAATTTCATATATCCATAATAAACTGCAATTCTATAAATTACCCATACTGCTCCTAAACCCAGAATTGTAATTTTTGTTTTTTTGGTTTGTTTACTTAAATCTGGGTGAAAAAATATTAGAAAGAAAAACAAAATAAAAATTCCTCTTAGAAAATAGAAAGTAATTGGATTATAATAATTCAAAATTAATTTTGTGATAACTAATTCTAATCCAAAGAAAAAACTACCAAAAATAGCTACTAGGAAATACTTGTTAAAACTAAGATGATGTCTTTTTATATGTGAGAACAACAGGGCTGTAACAGAGAGAATTGCAGGAATAATAATCTTTGGATTTCTGTCAAATCCAGGCAGAAAAAAGCTGAAAATAATTGCAAGAATAATTACAAAAAGAGGCTCAAGAACTTTTGCTGGTTCTAAATTGCTTATTTTTTCTCCCTTTACAGAGTAATAAACCAAGATATTTGCTATAATGGAGAAGAGAATTACCAATGCAAAGAGAATTATATTTTTTAATTGAAATGCGGCAGAATCAATTTTCCAGAAAAAATAAATGAACGGGGCCATAACCAGGACAATTGCGAGAAATTCCATAACTGAATATTGCCAAATGGAAATTCCCTTTTTTTTCAGTATAAATCTCTGAATAATTGTGCCTCCTGCAAGGGCGATTGCTCCTAGAATTGGTAAATATATCATCTCTCTTTTTTATATAATGTTTTCAACTCTTAAAAATCTTATGAAAAACCAAAAGCTTAAAAATTAATGAATTTTTACTTTTTTGAAGGTCCGTTAGTCTAATGGTAGAACTTCTCCTTTACACGGAGAGAGCGGAGGTTCGATTCCTCCACGGACCATTAATTTTTTATTACTCAATTTAAATGAACTTTTTCTAGATAACTTTTTATAGTTTTATTATATTCTTCTTTTATGATTAATAATGTTGAATTTGAAGAATTAAAAAGAATTTGTGAAGAGAAAAAAATAAGTCCAGAACAACTTTTGGAAGAGAAAGTTGCTCCATTACAAGAAAGAATTTTGAAATCGCAAGGAGAAGTGATTGGAGCATTAACAAGAGATTATGAACAATGTTCTCATGGAATGACTCCGGTTCATTATTCTTTAAGAGAAACTCTTTATACTGGACTTGTAACCTCTGAAACAAAATTTCCTATAAAAGGAGATTCATTTGGAGTTTTTCTTTTAGGAATTGATAAACCTTATTCATTAGAAATAAATCCTAGTTGGGAAAGAGACTTTAGAGAAGGAAATGATGGAAGTTTTGGGAATTGGATGACTGACCATTGGAGATTACTCTACTTTATGGATAAACCTGCTGAAGTTCCAGAAGACTCGTGGCAACATGGTTGTTTCGGAAGTCATAGCACTGCATTTCCAACAGAAAAAGCAAGATTAGAATTGTATATTGCAAATCAACAAGCAATTCCTTTCTTACAACAAAATTTAGAGGGTTGGAGATATTTACAATTATCAGGATTATTAGGATATGATTTGCCTTTAACCGACGAAATATTAAAGAAAATAGAAGATGAGCAATTAAAAATATTCGATGAAATGAGAACAACAGAGGTTAAAGTTCGTTCTTTAACAAATGAAAAAGAAAGAAGAGTTGAACTTACAAAGGCAACTGATGGAGCAATTCATCATGGAGCTTATATAGAATTAACAGATGAGTTTGTAGAAAATATGAGATATAATCCTCAAATTAGAGAAAGTAGAGATAGGGTCTTAGGATTATTAAAAACAGCAATCAAAAGAGGTTATCATGAAACAGGTATGCAAGTAGATAGACAATTAGATGCTGGAGTGGTCATGAGAATCGATTTAAAAGATTTTTTTACCCAAAGAAAAGCTATGTTTGAGTTATAAGCTATATCATAAAACAACTATTAAAAAAAGTAACTTTTAGGGTCAATTAGTTTACACCGAGGAAGCGAAGGTCCGATTCCTCCACGGACAATTAACTTTAAAAGTGACTAATAAATAATATTTTAAAGGTGATGGTAAAGAATCGCCTTAGAATTCTAAAGAATAAAATGGAAAGGCCAAATTACGAAAATATAGGAAATTTAAGAGAAGATTATAAACACCAGCCAAGGACAGTTAGACCTCAAGGATTAATTACAACTCCTTCTTTAGTTTTAAAATTATATTCTATGGCTAAAGATATGCATCCCCAAAATAGAACAATAAGAGATACAAGAAGATTATTAGAAAGAGATATTACTGAAGGAAAAATAAACCCTTTAACAGGATTAGGTTTTGCTATACTTTCTGAAGATATGTTAAATGTAGCAAGATGGGACGCAGAATATCCTATTGTTGTTAAGAATCAAATCTATGGATTTGAAGAGAGTATTAATTCTGCTCAACTATTAGATACAAGAGAAGTTGGAAGTTTTTGTGTTTGGGAATTAGGAATTGTTGGTCATGAAAAAGAAGCATGGAAAAGATTTTTAGATTCACAAAGAGGAGAGGCTGAAAAATATCACTATTTAAATGATGTAATTGAGGGAAGTTTATAAGATGGAAAACAAGATTAAAGTCTAAGTAGAAAAATTATTTTCTTTTTTTCTTCTTTTTGCCTTTTCCAGCCTTTGCAAGATTCATTAATTTCTGAACTTTAGACTTCTTGCTTTTTTTACTTGGGCTTCTTCCGCTTTTCTTCTTTTTTTTAACTTTCTTTTTTGCGTGTTTTTTCTTTGCCATTTTATTTTTTTATGATTAGGACCCGGTGAAGGAAGTGCCTTAAACACATATTGAAATCAATCTTAACCTATCAACGCATTTTAAAGGTTATCTCCTTCGCTCCACGAGAAGAAGCTTAAAAGACACGGGTTTCGTGAAGAGAGTTATAGTCCTTCCTCCTCATTAATAGCTGAGTGTCAAGCAGAGGCTTTCGTAGTCGCATCCTTTCCAGGACAACCGGTATGTATCCAGGGTAAAAAACATATATAAATATTGGTTATCCCTAAAAAGGAGCTATTATCTTTTTGGAATATAAAAAAGATTAATGTCATTAATTTTTTAAACAATCTTTATCTACTATTATATTGCGTGGATAGTTTAATGGTAGAATATCTCGTTGCCAATGTAAGGAACCAAGGTTCCTTGACAATCAACCTCCTTTTGGAGAAAAAGATAAAAGCAAAAACGAGGTGAGCCGGGTTCGATTCCCGGTCCGCGCATTTTTATTTCTTCTTTAACCAAAGATTTAAAAGTAAATAATCTCTTTTTTTTGTTATGGCTGACGACACAAACATACCTGAAATGAATTTAGAAAAAAATTACTCTCCTAAAAACCAAGTTATTCCTGAGAGCACTGAAAAGGATGCTAAAAAAATGGATAAAACCAAGAAGGAACTTGAAAAATTAAAAGGTTTTATTGTTAAAAAATATCCTTTTGTTCAAGCGATTAGCATTCTCCCTCCTCAATCAATCAAAGAGATTATAGAAGAAGAAATAAGCGACGATATCCCCAAAGAGAAATTTGAGAAACTACATAAGAAAATTCATGTTTGTATAATTATTTCTGAGGATAAGGAAAAGAAAATTCCTGAGATGAAAAAGCAAATTGTTGAGCAGATTGAGAAAACAAAACAGGATGTGTGGATTCATTTAAAAACTCCCTCAGAGATCTGGGAGATTTGCATGGATCAGAAGTTTGAGATTTCAAGTGCAATTTCTATGTCTTTTCCTCTTTATGATAAGGGGATTTTAGGTGCTATGAGGGTTGCTGAGATTCACAAATCCCTGGTTTTGCAGAAGTTTGAGAAATATGTTGTTTCTTATGTTCTGGGGGGAAGCCTTGTGAGAGGAGATGCAACAAAAGATTCTGATGTTGATGTTTTTGTGATTATAAATGATACTGATGTAAAGAGAATGCCAAGACTAGAGCTTAAAGAGAGGTTGAGAAGCATAATATACCAGTATGTGGGTGAAGCCTCTGCTCTTGCAGGAGTTAAAAATAAACTTGAGCCCCAGATTTATTTGCTTACTGATTTTTGGGAAGCTGTTAAAGATGCTCATCCAGTTATGTTCACCTTCATAAGAGATGGGGTTCCTATTTATGATAGGGGGACTTTCATGCCTTGGAAGGCTCTTTTGAGAATGGGAAAATTGAAACCTTCTCCTGAAGCAATTGATATGTTTATGAGTATGGGGGATGGAGTTATTCCAAGAAGCAAGAGGACTTTGCTTACTGAAATATTTACAAATATTTTTTGGGGAATTACAACTCCGGCACAAGCTTTGCTTATGCTTGCAGGATGTCCTCCTCCAAATGCAAAAAAAGAATTAGTTAGGGATTTTAAGAAAGAATTTTTAGATACAAAAATGATCGAGAAGAAATATATAGATTTTTTGGATAAAGTTATTGCAATCTGGAGAGATTATGAGCACGAGAAAATAAAAGAGATATCAGGAAAAGAAATTGATCAATTATTAAAAGAATCTGAAGAGTTTTTGGAGAGATTAAAAGAGCTGAGGAAGCAAATTGATAAAAGAACTCAAGAGAAGACAATTGAGCAAATTTATTTTGATGTTTTTGAACTTTTGAAAGCGGTTTTAGGAAAAAAACCTCAGAAGCAATTAGTTGAAGATTTTGAAAGGATTTTGACGAAAAGTGGAAAGATGACTCAGCAGCATCTTAGGATTTTAAATAATATAATCTCTGCAAGAGCTGATTTTAAAAAAGGAAAATTGACTGCTCGTAAAGTTGATGATGCAAGAAAAGAAGCAGGAATACTCATAGGGGATTTAATTGAGTTCTCCCAAAGATGTGATTTGGTTTACATGGAAAGGGGAAAAATGAGATTAAAGTTTAAAGAAGGAATCGCTGAATTATTAAACTCTGACGGGAAATCTTTCCTGTTCAAAAATAATGCTGTTTTTAAGATAACAAACAAACTTGAAAATTCAAGCATGGAAGAAGTTTCTCAGGCTGTTGAAGCACAGAAGAAAAAGAAGGAAGTTGAAATTAATCCCAAGATTTTTGATATGATTAAAAAGGAACTTGGTGAGTTTGAAGTTTTATTGTAAATATATCTTGTATTATAATTATTCTTATAAACAGGTTTTCTCTCTGAAGATAATGGTTAAGGTTACATATACTTGTGAAATTTGTAATAATTCTTATTCAAACTTGGAGGATGCAGAAAAATGCCAGGAAAAAGGTTTTATTGGGCCAGAAATTAAGCCAGGACTCTTGCTTTCGCATAAGAAAGTAGACGACGGATTTTTAATTTTCTATAATTGGCTAGGGCGTATAGGACATGAAAGAACATATCATCTTGAAGAGATTATATCTAATGATATTTTAACTTATGGTTTGCAGGACTTTTCGCTCCCTAGTTCAAAATTAAAAGAATTGATGGAAAAATACAGACAACCAACAAAAAAAGAATTGGGTAGATTAAATAGATTAATCCAGGGAGAAGTCAAGGGGGCTGGGACCATAAAAGAATATATGGATATATTTAATATAAAAGAGTTGCATAATGATTTTGATTTAGAAAGTTTTCTAAATGTGTAGTTTCTTAGACTTGTATGTATAAAAAGATTTATCTACTAAATTGTGCAATTTAAGTTATGAGATATTTATTCATTTTTGGGAGAAATCCTAAATTATCAATAGCAGAAATTAAAAGTTTCCTAAAAAGGACAGAAAATACAATTTTGGAGGAGAATATTAGAGAGAAGAGTTTATTACTTGAATTAGAAAATTCTCTCGATGCAGGGACAGTAGATTTCCTTGGAGGGACAATTTCTATAGGAATAGTAATTTGTGAATTGAAAGAGATGGATAGAAAAGAAATTTATCTGGGAGAGAGCAACAAATTTAATTATATTTTGTGGGATTTTTCAAACAAAACCAGAGAAATTTCAGATTATTTGAAGAGTAGATTTAGAAAAGAGAAATTAAAGGCGGTAGAAAAGAAGCTTACTGGAAGAATGAATCTTCAAGAAGGAGGAAAGACAGAAATAGTTTCTTCTAATTTAATTGATGAAGAATATTTTGTCTATGAAAACTATTTCGGGAAGATAATTCAGAGAACAGATTCTAAAAAAATTGAAAAAAGAGATATGGAAAAACCAGTAAGAAGGGAAAGTTTAAGCATCTCTCCCCGTTTGGCAAAAATTATGATTAATCTTTCAGAAATTAAAGAAGAGGGAAAATTAGTGGATGCATTCTGTGGAATTGGAGTCATTCTGATTGAAGCATTAAATCAAGATCTTTCTGTTATTGGAATCGACAAAGATAATGAAGCAATAAATGGAGCTGTAAAAAATATTGAATGGCTTAAATTTCCTAAAGAAAACTACCAGTTAATTAATAATGATTCAAGCAAAGTTAGAATTAGTCCTGTAAATACCCTGGTTAGCGAGCCTGATTTTGGAAAAATCCTTAAAAAAACCCCTGACAAAAAAGAAGCAGATAGAATGATAAGTCAGTTTGAAAATTTGATTATTGATGTTATGAATAATATGAAAAAATATGTTGAGAGAAGATTTGTTTTTACCTCCCCCCTAATTAAAATTGGAAATAATAGGGTGGGATGTAATTTTGAAAAAATCTCAGAAAAAACAGGATTAAAAATATTGCCTGGTTTTCCCATAGAAGAATTTAGAGAGGCCCAGATTGTAGGGAGAAAGATTGTAGTAATGGAAAAATAGATTAAAAATTAAAAATTTTGTTCCCAACTTACTATTTGATAAAGTTTAGGGCGTTTATTAGATATAAATTTAAGTCTCCAATTATTTTTATGATAAGTTTTTCTAAAATAAATCTCATTGCTTATTTTATTTAGTAAGTTATTCAATCTATTCGATGAATCTTTTTTCTCAATAATTTCTAATTCAGCAAGCCCGTCTATTACTTCTTGTTTAGTATAAAATGTATTAAATCCAAACTTTACAATTATTTTTTCATAATCGTCTTTTGCCATTATAGATTCCATATGTTCTGGTTTTAAAAGATTTATTGTGGTGGAAGAATAAACTAAGAAAGTTTTAAAGACATCCCTTCGTTCGGTTTAAAAACTTTGTAGGCAAAGTTTTTAAACTAATTTTATTGATAAATAATATGACAATTGGAAAGGTTATTCAATTTAGACGAGGAAGAAAAACAGTTCATGAAAGGCATTTTTTAATAGAGATAGATAATGTTTCAAATAAAGAAGAGGCTCAAAAATTTGTGGGAAAAACTGTGGTTTGGAAGTCTCCTGCTGGAAAAGAGATAAAGGGGAAAATTGCTTCTACTCATGGAAATAAAGGAGTTGTTAGGGCTATTTTTGAGAAGGGCTTGCCTGGACAGGCGATTACAACAAAAGTGGAGATAAAATAATAATTAAAAATGGCATCACTTAGAAAAGCAAATGCATATTCGAAGAGGAAAGTTACTCCTTTTACTAGAATTAGCAAGAAAAAGCAAAAATCATACATAAAAGTAGTTCCTCCTCAGAAGATAGTTAAATTTAGCATGGGAGATGGAAAAGCTAATGCTGCAGGAAAATTCCCCCATGTTTTAAGAATAATATCTACAGAAAACGTACAAATTAGGCATAATGCTCTTGAAGCTTGCAGACAATTTGTGAACAAACAACTGGACAAAGCTCTTCCTGGGCAATATTTATTTAGAGTTGTTCCCTATCCTCATCATATTCAACGAGAGAACAAAATGCTTACTGGTGCAGGTGCTGATCGTATGCAGACAGGAATGCAATTGTCTTTCGGAAAGTCAGTTGGAAAGTCAGCCATATTAAAGCCCGGGGCAGATATCTTTTTCACGGCACTCTCAAATCCAAGGGCAGTGATGATTGCGAGGCAAATATTTAAGCAGGTTAAGCCAAAATTGCCTGGAAGAACAAAGGTTCTTTATGAATTTAAGGAACCATGATTTTGTTACTTTTTGTTAATGGTAACAAATAGAAACATTTATAAAGTCCGAATTTATGAATATAATATGGAAAATAAAGAACATAATACATTAAAGAAATTATCCTTTTTAGATAGAAGTCCAAGGATATTTAGACCTATCACTGAAGGTATTTTTCAAGCTAATCTTGATAAAATGATAGATAATGCAGAGATTAAAGAGGATTTTAATGAGATTGAATTAAAATTAAAGTATGCAAAAGATAATAATCTAAATATCCCTTATGAATCTTATCGTTTTAATATTAGAAGAAAAATGACAGAAATTTATAATAAATCTATGAGGAAGATAGCTTAAAATGGCAGAAAAAGAAAAAACAAAAGAAGAGGAAAAGCCTTCACTTAGTTATGACTGGAATTTGCTTGGATATGCTAAGATTGCTGAAGAGTATCTTAGACAAGGTAGAGAAGGAATACCTTTTGCAAAAAAATCTTTGGAATTAATATTAAATGACATAAAAACTGAGGATCCTTGGATAGTTAAAACTGTTACTGATCCAGAAGTTCTGCGTAAAACCATTAAAAATCAATTAGATACATATAGCCAATGTAAGGAAAAGCAAACTATAGGTGATTTATTGGCATATCATGGTAATGACCTTTCAAAATATCTTGGCGATAATCTTAAAGTGGCTAATGAAGAATTAGGGAAATTTGCAAAAGAGAAATATTCTGATATTGTTAAAAAAATAAAAGAGGCAAATCATACAATTATGGGCAAGGAACTTGGAAAAAATTCTGATGAGCAAGCTGAAGAAGCAGAAAAAGTAAAAGAACAATACCAAAAAGTTACTACACCATTTGACTTGATTGAAGGACTTTATTTTGGAAGATTTAGAACAAGAGTTGAAGAAGAAGTAACAAAAGATGTTCTTAATAGTTTGTTTTCACCAGAAGAAGAATCAAGGTCTAAAGAAAAAGGAAAGAGAAACGGGGGTGAAAGATAAAGAGATAGAAATGGAACAAAAAGATATATACCCGAATAAATGTAAAGAAATTACAAGTGGTTTAGTTGCTATCGCACGAAAAAGCGAGTTACCTATTGCAAAAGTAAGTGGAATATACGATAAATTTAATAATAGAGTCTACAGAGAAGATTTAAATAAAGGCGGTGTTGGTGGATATAAGCCAGAGTTAGAAGAAAAAGCATTGAAATTAACTGAGAGATATTTTAGAAGATACTCTGATATTCAAAAGAATTAGATAACCAAAAACTAATTAAAGAAAAAAAAGAAGTAATTCTTTGTTCTTGCCTAAATAACTGAAAAATAAATTAAAAATGAAAAAAAATAAACTAGAAAACAAAGGAACCAGAAAATTTAAATTTAGAAGTCGCCTTGATGCAATTGATGAAATAGCAGTGATAAATGAATTGCCTTTTTCAAAAGTAGTGGATATTTACATTAGATTTAATTATAGAGTTTATGGGGAAAATGTTAAGAAAGGAAATAGTTCTAAAAGTTATAATCCTATACTGGAAGAAAAAGTATTTAATTTAACTGACAGATATTTTTGTCTGGAGAGAGTTAAAAAATTAAAAGAATATGTGGGGGGAGTAAGAGATGGTTAATTTAGAACATAAGTATTTATATAAAATCGAAGGCTCTTTAATTCTATGTCCTTAATAGATGAATTTGAAGAAGTTTTTTTTAAAAAGTTTAGCGAATTGAATATGAGCAATCTTTATAATTTTGTGGAAGAAAACAAGAAGACAATAATTTTTTTGTGTAATTCCGATTGTAGTTTTAATAAAAAAATTGAAAAAGCATTAGGGGAATTTATAATTAAAAAAGAAGTTCAGGAAAATTATTATCCAAAATTATTGCGTGGACGTAGTCCAGAATCTTTAGGATATCCAGAATATCTTGCTTATGCTTTGAAGGAAAATATTTTTTCATTTGATCAATTGCGTAAGATAAATCTTGATTATAATTCTTGGAAAAATGAGTTTATAGAAAAATATTCAGATAGAAACTTATTGAAAAATTTCAGAGAGAGACTATTGTCTTTTTCAGAATAAACTTTATTTAATTAATTCACTAACTAATCTTGCCATTTCCCTGAGAAACTCCTCTGTTTTTTTCTGCCATTCATCAATTTCCACACCCCTTAAATCTGTGATTTCTCCGTGAGAGATTTTTTTATGAAGAAAATTCAAATCTCTGAACCAGATAACATATTTCATCTTTAATCTCCCTGCATTCACAAAATTTGCCTTTAATTCTGCTGTTATATGTTCTGGAGAAGGAGGAGAGATATTAGTTGCTATCAGAGCTGCGTGGGCTGAATCAACCATTGTCCAGTATAATCCTTCAATTGAACTGAGTTCTGCAGCCTTGCTTCTTGCAAAATGATTTGGGGCTCTTTGCAGACAAGAATAAATTGCTTCTGGTGTTGATTTTATTTTTCCAGCTATTAACAAATGCTTTAATGGATTGAAAAAACCCGCCATGTCAATCATAGCCTCCCCGTATCTCAAAATATTTATTATAATTGGGTCTCCCCTCATTAAATCTTCCCACCAAGTAGTTAATTTAACTGTATTAATATGCAATTCTTTTTTGTAGGGATTTGCTTGTATAATCTTTTCAAGTTCTTCTCTGTACCAGGAGATTAATTCCTGATCCCATCTTACAGCTGCATCATCTATTATTATAATTACATCAATATCAGAGCCAGTAACAGCAGTTTGTTTTACACTTGAACCGAAGAGGATTATGGATTTTACTATTTTATCAAATTTTTTATATACCCTAACAGCAAAATCCATCGCAATCTCATTTTCTGTTTTAAGCTGTAAAGTGGGAATATTTTTAGGATTTATTTTTGCTTTATTTTTAGAATTTTTTTGTGGGGTAGTTTTTTTAACTTTTTCTTTTATCTCTCTTTTTTCTTTCTTCTTTTTTTTCATCTTTCCCTCTTATTATTTATAAGAATATTTTGTTTTTAAAGTTTCTTTTTTGGTTTTTTTAAGAAAATCAGTAAAGACAATAATAGTAGTAGTCCACCAGCGATTCCAATTGTTATTTTTGAAGTATCTCCTATTACTGCCCCTGTTATTTTTAAATTAGCTGCGATTAGTATTATTCCGAATAATCCAATTATTGAGGCTACGCGTTTCTGGGGAATAATTTCCCTTTCTATTGTTTTTTTAGGAACAATATATTTTTCTATTCCTCCAACTACCTTTTGCGACTCTTCTCCTGCCCTGTTGTAAATATTTTCTTTAAGAAATTTATGTTTTTTATTGTCTATCCACCCATATGCTTTCAAAACATCCACTGCTGGATCAAGGAAATTTAAATCATAAAGAGTCGTCACAGATTCAGTTAATTCCGGCATTCTTTGTGCATATTCTCCGGATTTAAATAGAGTATATAAATCATGAAATGCTTCCATAGCATTGTCCAGATATTTCTCTCCATTAATTTTTCTTCTTTGAAAAATTCTTTGAAAAATATTTTTTGATTTTTCCTCCAAACTATTTTTTAAAATAATTTCTTTTCCTTTTTCATCAATTACATCTCCCGATGCAACATAATTTGTAATTCCGTTGTAAATATAATCTTCTCCCTTTTCTTTATCCAATCCTTTTTTTAAAGCCTCTTCATACAATTCAAAATACTTTTCTTGGATTTTTCTTTGATCTATATGCTTTACAAGAAACTCCTGAAAATTTGCAAATCTCGGGTGATTCTCAATAATTGTTTCTATTCCTGACTGAACTGCGCCGTTTAACTGATTTGTTTCTTGTCTTTTCTTTTTTGGCATTTTTTATTTAAAGTCTTTTTAATTAATAAACGTTTCTCTAATCTAAACCCATCTGCATTTGGTATAATTTGTAATATATTCCCTTTTTTCTCATCAATTCATTATGATTCCCTTCTTCTTCAACTCTTCCATTCTCTAAAACAATTATTTTATCTGCATTTTTTACTGTAGAAAATCGATGCGCAATAATTATTGTAGTCCTCCCTTTGATTAATTTTTTTATTCCCTCGTGGACAATTTTTTCAGATTCAGCATCCAGTGCCGAGGTGGGTTCATCTAAAATTAAAATCCTTGGATTTTTTAAGAAAGCCATGGTCAGAGCAATTCTTTGTCTTTGTCCCATAGAAAGCTTAATCCCTCTTTCCCCTATTAGAGTATCATATTCTTTTGGAAATTTCATAATAAATTCATGCGCTCCTGCTGCTTTTGATGCTTCAACAATCTCTTTATATGAAGCATTTGATTTAGCGTATCTTATGTTGTCAATTAGAGTTTCATTCAATAGACTTAAATCTTGAGGAACTATTGCCAATTGTTCTCTTAAAAATTGCAATTTTATTTCTGAGATATCTACTTTATCTAAGAATATTTTTCCATTTCGAGGTTTATAATATCCTAAAATGAGCTCTGATAGAGTTGATTTACCCACCCCACTTTTTCCTACCAAGGCAATACTCTCTCCTGCTTTTATTGTAAAATTTATATTTTTTAGAACTTCTTTGTCTTTTTTGTATGCGAAATTTACATCCTTAAATATTATCTCTCCTTTAACTTCTTTGAGAGTTTTATCTCCGTGTTTCATCCTTTCAGGAAGAAAATTCTCAAACTGAATTATTTTTTTTATTGCTACAGAAGATCTTTTAAAATTTTTGTAGAATTCGGTAAGCATCCATAATGGAGTAAAGACTAAATTGGTATATCCAAAGAACATAATAAATTGTCCCCCTGTTATGTCTCCTTTCCTCAAGAAGAATATTGCAAAAACGAGAAGTACAACAAAACTTATGCTGTGAATCATTCCCTGATAAAGTGCAAGTTTGCTCCATTTTTTTTGAGAATCCTTCATTGAAGGAGAAGCTTTTGTTACAAGGAGGTTATGAAACATATATTTTTCTTTTTCTTCTCTTGCAAAATTCTTTATTAAAAAAACATTGTATAACCTATCGTATACTTTTCCGTATTGTTTATTTACAATTGTAATCATTTTTTCCTGTGCTTCCATTGAAGGTCCTGTAAATTTTATCGTAACCAGGACATAAATTAAAAGAACAGATACTAAAATTAGGGCAAGTTGCCATTGAACTAAGAAAACCACAATTGATGAGAAGATTAGTACTAATATTTGTGGCATTAAATTTGAGGAGCTTACAATTAATTGGTTTATATTCCATGCTGCTCTTGACATTTTATCGAGAAATTCTCCTGTTCTCTTATTTTTGTGGAAACTTACTGGAAGACTAATAAAATGTCCATAAGTCTTTGCTTCTCGTTCCCAAGTAATTTTTGCTCCCAAGACATTTCCAAAATAGGAAGCTTTGTTTTGTGTATAATTTGAGATTAAACTTGTGATTAGCCAAATTAAAACGAGAGAGAGAAGGAGGTTTAAGGGGGTGTTTTTAACTGCTAAATCGAATAGTTTACCGTAGAGGAAAGGAATCGCAGTCGATAATATTGAGGCAAATGTAGCAAGAGAAGTAATTATAATTAATTCTTTTTTGTGCTCTTTTAACATATCTTGCATAAATTTAATTGTGGAAGCCATACTATTCCATTCCCTTCTGGCTGAATCTTCCGCTGACGCCCTTTATATCCCCTCCTAGTTCGACTGGGAGTTGTGAAATTCCTGCTCCCCAAATCTGATAATTATTTGAAGGGAGCACCATTCCCAATCCTGAAGAATATCCTTGCTGAAATCCGAGAGATTGATTCCAATATGGTGTTGGACCGTCTAAATAAATTGGAGAACCAAAAGCCTCGAGAGTTGGCAAATAAGGAGATTGCTGAAAATGCTGAACAAATCCCCCTGCTTCAACTATTTTGTTTCCTTTAAAACCTGCTTTTTCTAATTTTTCTAAAATCTCTTTGAATGGAACATTTCCCATTCCCGGAGGAAGATGTGAATCTGAAAATCCAAAATTATCTGTTAGATGAACATGCTTGACATATTTTGAAATCTGTTCCATTTCTTTAAGCAAATCTTTGTCAGTAAATCCTTGTTTTTTAGATATATTTAAATGTCCAACATCCAAGGTCATTCCAATAATTTCATCTGCCTTTTTTTGAGCTAGTTCCCGGCCCATTCCTTTTTCATTTATGAGTTTCTGGGCAAATTTATGCTTAGATTCGAGAATTAAATTTTTCATATCCTCCATAGAAGAAAAAGCCATCCCAGAAGGAAGATTTTCAATATTTATCTTTGGGATATTTCCTTTTTCCCCAAATTTATTATAGGCATTGAAAGCTACGTTCGCAAAAGTTTGTGAAGATTTATCTAATGCAAACTCTTCCATTGAAACAAGAAATTTTGGATTTGCTTTCTTCAAATTAAATAAAAGATTTTGCATTGCATTTGACTGTGCCATTGGTGTGCTGCTCGCTTCGAGTTCTTCTCCATATTTTTCTGAAGCTTTTTTTAAAATGTCTCTGCTTACCTCATCTCCTTTTGTATTTTTCCAGGCTTTGTTAAACAGACTTTCTATGTGTTGCTGTGTGTCTTCCAGATAAAATTCTGCATTCTTAATGTGGTTATAGACTTGTTTTTGGGCTGGAGTTAATGCCTCTTCTTTTAGATTCTTTTTTTGCAGGTCTCCTATTAAATGCTGTATTTGAATTTGATTTTCCTGAAGTATTTCATCTGCTCTTTCTTTATTAAAGATTAATTGACTGACTGAATCCTCCCATTGAGTATGATTTATAGAATTTAAGCGCATTTCAGGAGTGTAAAGTCTTCCTTGTTCCAAAGAAATTTTTTCATATTTTTTTTCAGGCATCATTCCTCTAATTTGCTCTTCTGAGATAGCCCCCCTCTCATATTTGTCTAAAATTTCTTTTTTCAGAGCTACTCTGCCTCCAGGATAATGCAAAGTTTCTTCTTCAAATATCTGAACTGGCTTTCCACTATCTCTTTCCACAACAACCAATTTTGCAATTTTTCTCCCTTTCTCTTTGTCAGGAGCATATTCAGAACCCATAATTCCTGAAGAATGCACTGTTACTGGAACACTTCCATTGGAATTTAATTCATGAGATTTTTCAATTGCATCATTTAATTGCCTTTCAGCAATTTGTCTTTGAATTTCAGTCCATCCTTGTTCTCCCATTCCAGAAGGTTCTACAATTGGGGCGTGAACAGAAATCTTTGCTCCTGTTAATTTGGATAATCTGTCAAGTTCTTTAAAATGCTGTTTTGGTATCTGGCTAAATATTTCTGGACTCAATGCTCCAACTTCAATTGGAATTATTCCCTGATTGAGCAATTGCTCTGCTTGCTGAATCTGATTTGCAGTATCTGGTTTTGTAGGAGCACCTAATTCGCTTGGCCTTATTCGATATCCTAAAAATTGAGTGGAATAAGCCTTATTTGGGTCTAGAGAAGAATATCCCCCCTGATAGACATTTTCAATACTATAATCCCTTTTTTGTGTCATGATTAAACTAATAAATTTTTATTTATATAGTTATTGTTCGAAATTCTCGTATTTTGCTTCTTTTCTCTCAAAAGGATTGTGGGGTTTTCTCTCTTTTTCAGTAAAGGAAAGTTTTGATATGTAATTTTTATCTGTATTCACTGAATTTGTCAGAGTTTCTTCAGCGAATGGATTAAAATTTCTTTTTGGAAAATTTTCAACAATGTTTTTTCTGTTTAAATCTACAAATGACTGTTCTTTTGTTATAATATGGGGATTGTGCTTTAGAGTTTCTTTTTGTATTGCTGAATATTCCTGGCTGATTATAGAATACTCTGCTTCCTTTTTCTTTTCCCCCCCGATTAAATTGTATTTGATTGAATTTTCCTCTTCTTCTTCATTGAAGGAACTTGATTGTATTAGATTCTCTTCCAATCTTGCCGGAATTTTTTGGGGTGCATTAATTTTTCTGAGTGAAGGGGAAACTTTTGGAATCTCTAACTGTTCAAGAAAATTCTCAAATTCAGATTCATTTAATTTTTCAATTCTTTCTTCTAAAGGTCTTTCATTTTCCAATATTATTTTAATTTCTCTTTTTTCCCCTTTAGTTTCTTGCTTTCTTTTCTTAGTCTCTTTTTTCCCCTTTAGATTTTTATCTTTTAATTTTCTGTTTCTTACCATTAATTTTTTAGTTTAAAGAAATATATAATTCTTACTGTTTTGTAAATTGCTCTTAAAAGTTAATATTAAGAAAAGCTTGCCATTCCATGAGATTTCTTATATTTCTCAAAAAAAGAGAAAGCCTCTTCTATTGCTATTTTAGAAAGAAAAGTCTGGCATTCCGTGAGCTTTCTTATATGTCTCAAAAAAAGAGAAAGCCTCTTTTATTGCTATTTTAGATGCTAACGGTCTTATATGTGTTGCTTCTATCCAATTATCTTTGGTAGGAATCTTTCCTTTCTTCTCTAGTTTTTTTTCTTTTGGCTTTTCACTTCTGTCATAAACCCCAAATAAAGCTAAAAAAGGATTAGACTGGTCAACTGCTTTTTTTTCTTGCTCTTTTTTATCCTTTTCTTCTAAAAAGAAATTTATTTCATCCTGTAAATTTTTTAAACTTTCATCAGTTGCTCCTTTAATTAATTTAATAGTATCATCTAAATCAGAGTCTTCAAGCTCTTTGTCCAGTTGATCTAATTCTTCTTTATTTAGCGCATATGCATAAAAAGTAACATCTGCCTTTCCTCCGAATGTAAAATGTGCTTGTTGAGATACTTTCTGCGGAATCCCCCTAAATTTGAAGTCAACTATGACACAGCTGTAATAATCTCTTTTTAGGGTTCTTAGGAAACTTTCTTTTGCAAACTCTCCCGGAAGATTTTCCTCTAATGCAGAATCTTTTACATTTAATCTTTTTTTTCCAAGCAAAGTCAACTCCAACATTATTGTATTGAATGTTTTTACTAATGCAGGCTCTCTTCCTCCTTCTTTGCTTTCAAGTTCATGGGCTGTTCTTAAATATGGTTTGACCCACCGAGAATAGAGTTTTAAACTATTAACTTGACTTCTTAAATAAGTTTTTTCAAGTTCGTATCTTTTTCTTAGTTCCTGCTCTGATTGAACAACCCAAACATTGAATTCATGAATTCTTGGGACTATAATTCTTTTTACTCTTTCGTTTAAATCTAACTTTTGAACATCTTTTTCATCCTTAACTGCGAGAAAAGCATCTATTAAAGTTACAAATCCTGCTTGTCCAAGAGCCATTGATTTTATTGAAGAATTTCCTTTTTGCATATCTACCTTATCCATCCAGATTTGTTTTAAGGAAAGCAATGCCCCTTCTTGATTTGTTTTTAAATCATCATAACTTTGCAGTCTTATTCTAAATTCTTTCAAATCATATATTATATTGAGAACACTTCTCAAGACAGTATTTATGTCTGCCAGGACTTTTGAAGCTTGATTTTGCATAATTGTTGCTCTCTGCCCTAATTCTGCAAAATGTCCTGAACCAGGAGAAGAAGAAAAATTATCTATTAATTTTTCTGCCGAAAATCCAAAGTCCCCAATTGTATCAAGAATAAAGAAATAAACTGGTTCGAGAGTTTCCAGAGAAGAATCATATCCCAAAGTGTGGTGTGCGTCGGACTTTGGGTTTGCTTTGTTTGCTGCTTTTTGAAATCCCTCTCTTTTTATATACTCTTTAAATTTCCGTAATTTCTCTTTTGGGTGTTCAAAATCATTGTAAATCTCTGTGTTTGAAGAATTGGTGTCATAATACAAATCAGGATTTATGGTTGCTATAATCTGTTGAACCGATGCCATATCAAATTAAAGATTTTCCTATTTAAAAAATGTTTGATATACTCTATTTTAGAAATGCTTAAAAATAACATTCTACTTTAGAAAATATGGGTTTATTCAGCAGAAAGAAGATAATTGATTTAACCGAAGGATATTCTTTTAGAAAAAAAAGTCCAGAAGATGTCCCCTCTTCTGAGAAAACTTCCACTTCCTCTTCTGGAAGTTTCTTTGATTTGTCTGAAAATTCTAGCAGCGGGAGTTCTGACTCTAGTTCTTATTCTTCTTCGAGTGAACAATCCAGTGGAAGTTTGGAATCTCTCAATTCAGAAGAAAAAAGAAGACGCCTTGCAAGAAGATTAAAAGATATGACAGATAAGCTGGAAGAATTGTCAAACTCAATTTACCTTCTGCAACAAAGAGTAGAGGTTTTAGAAAAGAAAACCAATATAAATTCATATGAATAAGAACAAATGATTGTCAAAATCCATTATAGGTTAAAAGTTAAATTAATAAATCTTCAAAACCAATCCTTTTTATGAGAAATCCTGAAAAGAAAGTCCGCGCATATGCTTTGAAAAATGCAATTCATTATAAAGGAAAAGCAAATTCAGGAGCTGTTATCTCTGCATTATTTAATGAAGGATTAAAAAAAGAAGAAATTAAAGAATATTCAAAAAAAATTTCTAAAATTGTAAATGAGGTGAATAAACTTTCTCTCGAAGAGCAGAAAAAAGAATATGAGAAATTTAAGAATATAGTTTCTGAGAGGGAATCCAGAGAAGGACTGGAAGAACTACCTAATGTCCCAAAGAAGGGGGTTATTATGAGATTTCGGCCTGCACCTTCTGGACCTCTGCATGTCGGACATATTATTTCAAATATGATTTCTTCACTTTATGTTAAAAAATATGGGGGAAAATTTTTTATAATAATAGATGATACTTCTCCAGAAACAACACGTACAGAGTCCTATGCAAATATTAAAAGAGACTGTGACTGGATTTTTGGCAATGCAACAGAGTATATTAATTCTTCAGATAGAATGAAGTTGTATTATGAATATGTTGAAAAACTTATAAAGAAAAATGCAGCTTATGTCTGCACTTGTTCTTCTGAAAAATTTAGGGGGTTTGTTGAGCTTAAAGAGAATTGCCCTTGTAGAAATAATGAGATGAAGGAAAATTTATACAGATGGAAGAAAATGCTCTCCAAAGTTTCAAAGAATAATTATAAATCCGGGGAGGCAGTCTTGAGATTTAAGTCAGATATGCAAAATCCAAATCCTGCGATGAGAGATTTTCCTTTGGCGAGAATAAATGAAAAAGAGCATCCAAGACAAAAGCACAAATATAGAGTTTGGCCTCTGATGAATCTTGTTGTTTCTATTGATGATATGGAATTAAGGATGACTCATATAATAAGGGGAAAGGATCATAGAGATAATGCAAAAAGGCAGAAAATGATTTTTGATATTTTTAGAAAAAAATTCCCTTGGACATACTTCATGGGCAGAATAAAATTTAAAGATTTGATTCTTTCAAAGAGAAAATTAAATGCTTTGATTGATTCTGGAAAATTTTCGGGGGATGAGGATGAAAAAATTCCCACAATTGCTTCATTAAGAAAGAGGGGATATAAACCAGAAGCATTTGCAAAATTTGCAGAGCAGAGGGGACTGACAGAAGTTGATAAAGTTATTGACAGCGAGGAATTTTTTAGAATTATTGACAGTTTGAATAAATAAAAAGATTTTTATAGTGGATTTTCTTTGAATTTTAGTAACGAGAGGAAATTAATATTTTCCAATCAACATATAAATTCATTTGAAAGGAGGTTAATATGAAACATAATAATAAAGGTTTGTCGACTATTGTTGCCACCCTGATAATAATTCTCTTGGTTCTTGTAGCTACAGGAATTATTTGGGTTGTTGTAAGAAATGTAGTTCAGGGAGGAAGCGAGGATATTGAGATTAATGCAAAGTGTCTTGATTCATTAATTTCTGCTACCAATGTTGTTTCTTATGGGGATAATGGAACTCATACTCTTGTTGGAGTAACTCTTTCAAGAACAGGAGGAAATGAAGTAATTGGCGGTGTAAGTCTTATTTTTACAGATGCAGAGGAATCAGGAAGTGTAACAGCAAATATACCTGAAAATATTGTTAATTCGGCAGTAATCACTAGAAATGTAACCATTGAATTTTTGAATGCAACTAAAGTAACCCCCGTTGTTTATTTCAAGGATTCATCAGGGAATAATCAGTTTTGTCAAGCTTCAACCCCGCGTGAATTTTAAATTTTTTATTTTATTAATTATTTTTTATTCTGTAGACTTCGTCGTTCTTTCTCACAACTGGAAGTTTAATTCCGATTTCCTGTCTTTTAGAAGCAGTTTTGACTGAATTATGCTTTATTTCAATTCTTTCCACTTTTGAATTTACCAATCCTGTTGTTTTCCCTATTACTACAATTCTATCTCCCACTCTTAAATCTGAAACGAGTTTTATTGTTGCCACGTTTATTTTTGGAAAATAATGATTAATTTTTCCAACAAAATGCTTCTTCTCCTTTGAAGCATTATTCTCTGTTTTTGCAAAATCATCTGAAGTTGGAAGTCCTAGATAAAATCCTGAAGAGAATTCCTTATTATAGACACTCTTTAATTTTTCTATGGATTCTCTCATTTCCTCTTTTGTTAATTTTTTATCCAGTGCTTTTCTGTATATTCTAACAACAACATCCACATATCGCGAATCTCTATTTCTTCCTTCAATTTTAAATGCTCTTATTCCAGAAGATTTTAATTTTTCAATAAATGGAAGAGTGCACAAGTCTTTTGCTGATAATATTTTATCATTTTGAACCTCAAGTTCATATCCTTCCTGCTTATCTTTTACAATATAAGAACGTCTGCAGGGATGAATGCATTCTCCTCGATTTGCAGATTTGTCAAATAAAAACTGACTCGTTAAACATCTGCCTGAAATTGCAACACACATTGCTCCGTGAACAAAGCATTCAACATCTATTATCTTTGAGATTTCTTTAATCTGCTTCAGATTTATCTCTCTCGCAAGAACAATTCTTTTTGCACCAAGTTTTTTGTAAAATTTGGCAGATTCTGTATTTGAAACTGAAGCCTGAGTTGAGATATGGAAAGGAATTTTGTATTTTTTACACAATTGAATTACACTTACATCCCAGCAGATTATTGCATCAACTTTTTCCTTTACTTTTTTTATTATTTTCTCGACTCTTTTTATTTCATTATTATAAATTATTGTGTTAAGTGTTAGATATTTTTTTATTTTTTTTGGCTTGCATATTTCGTTTATTTTATCCAGATCATTTAATGTGAAATTTCCTGCATTTTTTCTCATTGAGAATTCCTTAAGTCCGAAATAAACAGCATCTGCTCCTGCATTTATGGCTGTCACTAGCATTGGAAAATCCCCTGCTGGCGCAAGGAGTTCAAATCTGTTTTTCATAACTCAACGAGAAAAAGTTCATTAATAAATCTTATTTTTTCTTTACATTAACATCTAACTGGGGAAAAGGTATCTCGATCTTATTTTTTCTTAATGCCTTATAGATTCTTGTATTTGCCTCATCAATAGCTTCAAATCTATGCTCAAAACTATCTACATAAAAATAAGCTTTAAAATCCAAAGAAGAATTTGCCATCTCTATAAATCTTACTAAGGGTTCTGGATTCTCTTCAAAATATTTTATCTTTTTAATCTCTTTTAAAATCACTCTTTTAACTTTTTCTATATCTGAACCATATGCTACTGAAAAGGGAATAACTGTTCTTGATTTTGGTTCAGGTAAAGCAACATTCTGGATCATACTATCTGCTAATTTATTATTTGGAAATATTATTAACTCGTTATCAAATGTCTGTATTTTAGTGCTCCTTAATCCTACATCCATAATTTTCCCTTTAGTATCTTTATCTAAATATACTAAATCTCCTTTTCTAACAGAATGGTCTAATATCATTGCTGCCCCTGAAAAGACATTGCTTAAAACGGGTTGAAGTGCAAGAGCCACAGCCAGTCCTGCAATTCCTAATCCTGCCAATAAAGGAGTTATTGAAACCCCCCAAATATTTAAGACATATAAAAAAACAAGTATTATTAATGAAATATTTAATACGGTTTTGAATAGATTTATCAAACTATCATCTACCCTGGTTTTTGTTTTGGAGGCTGCTTTCTTTAATGCATGAATAAAAAGAGTGTTTATTACCACATAAATCAACCATGCTGAAGTGATTATTATTAAAGAAAAGACAAGATTATTCAAACTTACCAAAACATTTTCTGTGAAATTTACTTCACTAATTGTAACTTTAAGACTTATTAAAAAAGCCAAAAAAGTTAATGGCAAAGAAGATTTTGCTATTAATTTATCATCTATATCTGTTTTTGTTTTCTCACTTAGTCTGATTGCCACTCTTTCTATGAAAAATAAGAATACTCTTATTCCTAAAAAGAAAATTAAGAATATTAAGGATGCTCTTAAATACATATTATTAATATATTGTTCTAACATTACAAAAAGAGTTAATTTTTATTTATAAATCTTCTCTACAAAACCTTTAAAAACCTAATCAAATTCGTTTTTTTATGGCAGCTAAAATTTGGGGTTGTCCCCATTGCTATTAGAAAAGAAGATTTTTCTAGCTGTGCTTATTTTTATCAGAGGAATATTTTTATACCTTCTTGTCCTGAATTAAATATATTATGGCGGTTGTGGTCTAATGGCTATGACGTGCGGTTGTGGTCCGTAAAAAGGGAGTTCGATTCTCCCCTTCCGCCCTTTTCGACCCCCGGCGTGGGCGTAAAGCATTCTATTTAACGCTCGGAGCGAGTTTAGTTAACTTTAAAAGTCATTAATTCTAAGCAGTTACAGAGGTGTTCAGCCTCAGACTGTATTTCTGAGAAAGTGAAAATGTTAGATAAAAATTACTTTAAAGTAATGAGTGAAACCTCAAGTGAAGTAGATAAGGTAACCAGTCCTTATTTAAATAAAATAGTTGATATAGCAAGAGTTTTACCAGAAGCAAGACTAGGAAGGCCAAGACTTAGAGATATGTTAGTGAGATTAGGATATGAAATAAGTGGAGGAAATAATTGGAAGGATGTTATCCCTGTGTGTGCAAGTTACGAATTCCTTAATTGTTCAAGTTATGTTATAAATTGGATATTTGACGAAAAAGGGGAAGAAAAAAGTAAGGGAGATAAAGATAATTTAATTATTGGGGGATTTCAATTAAGAGAAATCGCTGAAGAATTATTAAAACAAGATGGCTTAGAAGAAATAGTAGGAAGCTTATCAACAATAAATAAGGCAATTTACAATGGACAAAATTTAGATTTAAACATTCTAAAATTAAGTGATATAGAAAAATTTAGTTCTTATGAAGATTTCATAAAACATTATGAAATGAGATGTCATGGATTATCTGGAGAGTTCTATGGGCAATGCTTATTAAATGGGTCGAGAGCTTCTGGGAACGAAGACTTAAAGTTATATAAAATTGGAAAAATTTTAGGAACTGGATTACAAGCATCTAATGATTTAGGAGATTTTGCACTTCCTAAAAGTTCTATATCAGTTTGTGAAAAACCATACAAAGATCAGTTATCAGATTTAAGACAGGGGAAATTAACCTTACCAGTATATCTTTTAGCGACAAAATTGAAAATTGATGAATCTAAGTTAAGAAAAATGGCTCCTGACAAAGTTCTTAAATTACTACATTCTACAGGAACTTTTAAAGAGTGTATTAATTATTTGAGAGATCAAAAAAGAAAAGCAAGAAAAGAACTATATAATAATTTTGAGAAAAATGGTGGTAGAAATTTATTAGCATCTGCACTTGTTGCTATTTCCTCTAATAAGTTTATTATAAGTATGAAAAAGCCCAGATAGGAGGTTAATTTTATATACAAGTTAGAGAAGTGACAAACAAAAAGAGTTAAAAATTAACTTTGCTTTAAATGTTCAAAGTGGACAATAGGCCTCCCCTTCCGCCCTTTTGTGAAATGAGAGGAGTGTGAAAAATGAAAAATAAAATAAATATTTTGTTTGTCTGCAGGTATAATAGATTTAGAAGTCGAATAGCTGAGGCTTACTTTAAAAAAATAAATAAGAATAAGAATATAAAAGCAAAAAGTGCAGGATTATTTAGAGGAATACCTCTAAGTCCAGAAACTGTAAAAAAAGCAAAAGAATTTGGAATAAATATTGGTGGGAGAGTTAAAGGATTATCGAGCACACTTATTAGATGGCAAAATGTTACAGTGATTGTGGCAGATGATGTTCCTCCTCAAGTATTTGATAAAAATAAAAAATTAGGAAAAAAAGTCATTGTATGGAAAATAAAAGACGCAAATTATAAGAATAAAGAAAGTGTAGAGAAAGCGATTAGGGAGATTATAAAAAAAGTGAATAATTTAAATAAAGAATTAAGGAGAAAGTTAAAATGACAACAGAAATTGTTAAGGGATTCAATGATTACGCAGGAGAAGAAGCAAAGAAGCGTGCAGAAATAAGGAAAATTCTAGTTGAAACTTTTGAAAAATATGGTTTTGAGCCAGCTGAAACCCCAATAGTAGAATACAGAGAATTTGTTCAGGGAGAAAACAAGCAGGATGAAGCTGTTTCAGATATCTTCAAATTAAAAGATAAAGGCGAGAGAGATTTAGCACTAAGATATGAATTTACATTTCAGTTGAGGAGATTAATGCAGAATAAAAAATTGCCTTATAAAAGATACCAAATAGGCGAAGTATTTAGAGATGAACCTATCACCCCAAATAGATTTCGGCAATTTGTTCAGTGTGATGTTGATATTGTTGGGAGCAAAATAAGAGATGAAGCTGAAATTCTTGCATTAACAAAAGAAATTCTTGACAAATTAGGGATTAAATTTAAAATTTATTTCAATAACAGAAGATTTCTGAATGAAATATTGGAAAAAGAAGGAATCAAAGAGAAAGATAAAATTATGGTTATAAAGGAGATTGATAAATTAGATAAATTACCCGAGAAGGAAATTGCAGAAAATCTAAAAAAGTATGGTGCTGAGAAAATTATTGGAATATTAAAGAAACCTAAGACTTATTTTTTGAAATATTCTTCTTATAAAGAATTAAAAGAATTTGAGGAAGCTCTAAAAAATTATGAACTTGAAAAATACTCTGAATTCTCACCTTCTTTATCGAGAGGTTTGAGTTATTATAATGGAACAGTTTTTGAAGTAAAAACCGATAAAATGAAGGAAACAATATGCGGTGGAGGGAGTTATGAGTTTAATGGGGTTCAGTGCACAGGGATTGCCTTTGGTTTGGATAGATTGAATATATTAGCAAGAATATTTAATAGAAATAATAGTGTTTTGGTTGTTTCTCTTAATGAGGATAAACAGGCAATTAAAGTTGCAAACAAGCTGAGAGAGATTGGGAATTCTGTTTCTCTTTTTTATGGAAAACCAAGTAAGGCTCTTGAATATGCAAATTCCTACAATATAAAACAGGTAATATTTGTTGGAGCAAAAGAAGTCAAGAAAAAGAAATTTAAAATCAAAGATATGATTACAGGAAAAGAGAAAATATTGGTTTTGGAAAAAAGAACAAAGAAAAATATTATTATCCAAAAAAAGTAATTTTTCATACATCTAATCAAAAAATAAACGATTAAGATGGAAGAAAAATATTATTGTTCAGAGGAAGTAATCAATATTTTATAAATTGAAAGAGTTTTGAATTAAATATTTAATTGTATTAAGCAAAATATTTAAATCCTCTTTTTGTTAATTGGATATGAGAAGGGGTATTGTAATATTCTTTATTTTAATTCTTGCTTTTATGCCATTTGTTTTAGCTCAAGAAAGTGGATTTTTTGGGAAAATTTTTGGAAAAATAACAGGAAGATATGGTGGAATTGGAGAGGGAGGCGAAGGGGAAAATTTTCAACATAGTGGTCCAAATGTAGAAGACCAGCAATGTATGTTCGCTTGTGTTTCTGTTGGATGTGAATCAGGTGATCAGACATGTATGATGAATAATAGTGAAAGATGCATTGCTGAATGCGGGCTTGAAGCAGAACCTGAGCCTGAAAACGAAGGAGAAGCTTGTATGCAAGTGTGTGTTAAAGAAGGGTGTGAAGAATTTGATTTTGACTGTCAGGAAAGAAATATGAATTTTTGTGAAGAAGAATGTAATATGAGAGGAGACGCTCCTGATGGAAGTGAAATGAGTGAAGAGCAAATATGCATAAGTGAATGTGTTGCAGAGATTGATCCTAAAATGAGATGCCAAAATAGTCCTGAAGGTGAAGCAGGTGGGAGAGTTTGCAAAAAATGTGCAAAAAAATGTGAATATTTGTATGCTGGTCCGTGCCTTGATGATAAAGAAATAAAAACAAAACAAAAAGAATGTGAAACATGCAAGCATTGTTATGGTGAGCCTATAATGGGAGATTCAGGAGAAGGTTGGGAGTGTATTATAAATGTTGGATGCCAAGATGCTTCTTCTGAATTTGGAGATGAACCCGGAGAAGGACCTGGAATAGGGCAGGAAGGTTTTGTTGCAAAGATTGGGAATTCAATTGGGGGTTTCTTTAGAAATTTGTTTGGTGGAAGAGACAAAGGACAGGAAAATGAAGGAACTGGAAGTGCGGGCGGAAGTGGAGAAGAATTAGGAAATGAAGATATTGGTGAGGAGAAATAAGATTTGAAGAATTACTCTTTGTTTGCCTGAATCTTCCCACAACTATCTTTCAACCCACATCCTCTACAAATACCTGAAGTCTTGGACCATTCTTTTGTTCCGAAACAGGGTTTTTCTGATTTTTGCTTTTGTAATTGATCTTTATCCATTAAAATTACTCCCACCTATGCTTTATATATGCTTTCATTTGGGAAGATTCTAGCTGGATATGGGGAGTTTTGAGAGAGGAAAATTCTAAGTTTAGAAAACTTAATAAATAGTTTAATCTTTATTGTAATATGGAAATGTCGCAAATATATGTTATTATAGCTATTGTTGTATTGGCTATTATTGCCTTGCTTGTATTTTTTTCAAGCAAAAACAAAAAAAAGAACAAATTTACTCCATTAACAGGTCTTGCTTTTGGATTTATAATAGCAGGAATTGCTTTTGTAGACAATAGATGGCTAGGTTATAGTTTCTTTGGAGCTGCCATAGTTCTTGCTGTAATTGATATGGTTTTGAAGATGAAGAAAATATCGAGGCAAAAGAGATAGGGAAATTGGCAGAGGCAAGTGAACAAGCGCTAAAAGTAAGATTAAGATATAACGCTTTAACAAAGAGTGAAAAATCAAAGAAATAAAAAACTTTAAAGATGCCTGATTCCTTAGTGTGAAATGGAAATTCTCACAATAATATTTCTCATAGTTTTTTTAATAGGATTGATAATAGCATATTGGTTGGGACACAAAGCAGGAGCTTTCAAAAAACACAGGGAATGGGAGGAAGCTTTGCCGGAACATAGAAAAGAGGCCATAATGAAATCGAGAGCAGTGTTGGGAGGACAATTCTCAGAGCAGTTGGCCCCCTATCTTCCTAATTTTAATTACTCCCCTACAGAATGTAGGTTTTTGGGAAAACCAATTGACTTCCTGGTTTTCAAGGGGATGGATGGAAAGGAAATAGAAGAGGTTATTTTTGTGGAGGTTAAGAGTGGGAAATCTAAATTATCTCTACAGGAAAAGAATCTCAAAGATACAATTGAAAAGAAGAGAGTGAGATGGATGGAGTATAGAATTCCCGGGGAATTGACGAAGGGGAAGAGTGAGAGGGAAGAATGAGATAATGGCCAATATACCACAATAATTCTTAAAAAGAGTTAATTTATTAAGATTTTATGGCAGAACCATCTCAAGAGGAAATGCACATTACTTCTAGAATAAAAGAATTATCAAATATACTCCTTGAAACTACGTGCAAAAAGTTAAGAGGACATAATTTAACAACCTTTTCAGAGAAAGACATTTATCATTTACCTTCATCTCAAAGAAATGTTACAATCATAGATTCTTGTAAACTAGTAAAAAAACATCCTTTTTATAAAAGATTTCTGGCAAGGCGAGAATTAGAAGAAATTTACAAAGAATTACCTGGTGGGCAAGAAAAAAAGGAAGTGGATGAGATTCTTTTTAAAACTGGAATTTATAGTTGGTTAAGAAATAAGTTTGTTTGTAAGAGTTTAAGTTAATAATTAACTATAAATACGATTGATTCTTTGAGGGGTTAGAAAAGAAATAACACATTACAAGAATAGTTAAAAATCATTCATGCTTAGAATAAAATGGTCTTAAAATTCCCATTACTTTTACATCTTCGCCAGAGCTAATATTATTTTCTTTATACATCTTGACCATAACATCTCGAGACCTTTTTTCCTTTTCTTCAATTTCTGCAAGTTCTCTCTTTGAAAACCCTGTCTTTACATCAACATATGAAATTTTAAATTTTGGACCGTATATAAAATCAAAAAAGAATCTCGCTTTCATCAAATGAAAATCAGATGTCACAACTAAAATATTTGACCAGCCTTTTTGTTTAACAATTTGTTTAGTAAAATAAGCGTTCCCTTGTGTATCTCTAGATTCCTCTTCCAGAAAAATATCTTTCCTATCAATCCCAAGATTTATTGTTGTTCCTTCCATTATTTTCGCTTCACTTGGCCCAACACCTTTTTTAGATTTAAGGGAATATCCTCCTGAAAGAATTATAGGAACTTCTTTCTTAGAATATAATTCGAAAGCTTTCTCTAATCTTTGATGACCCAAATCAGATAATTTCCCCTCACTTGATTCATGCCCCAAAACAATTATTGCTTCAATATCCATTGTCTCAAAAAAGAATGGAAAGTTATAAACTTTCTTGTCCACTCCTTAATAACATCCTCTCAAAGGGCGTTAGGAAGGGAATATTA
>JBDRJG010000004.1:0-4012 GCA_043815085.1 Candidatus Iainarchaeum sp.
TTGTTGTATTGATTCGAATTTATATTTGTAAACTCTGCAATTAATGTGTTTTCATCTTTTTCATAGACTTCAATGCTTGGAGTTCCTGAAATCGTTCTTGGGTAAATTGTTATATCCCTTGTGTTATCTAGAGGAACTTCAAAAGTTACCCTAACATATTCATCTGGGTTAATTGTTTCAGACCATATATCATCTAATGCTTTTACTTGCTCGTAAATATCTGAAATGAAATTTCTGTTTGAATCAAGATGTTCAGCTTTTGTTATAACTATTATTTCAAAAGTCTGATTAGATAAGTGTGGGGCAATCCATTCAATATAATCATAAATTCCGTTGTTATCAGTATCTTGAATGTTTTGTACAGGAATAAAAGTATTATTTTCAATCCAATGAATTTTTATAGAAGAGGGATTTTTTATGTTGAGAGTTTCAGGTAAATCTGTAAAAGCTAAAACATTTTCATAATGAATTGTTTCAGGACCCACAATTTTAACTCTTTTACCATTTGTTAAATTTTCTTCAACAGCATAAGGTGCAGGTGTTTCGTATTCAATTTCATACTGGGTTGCATTGCCTTCAATTAAGACTTCAATTATTTCTTCTTCATTAACTGATGTTCCTTTACTTGTGGAGACAATGTTTCCTGTTATTCCAAAAGAAGGGGAACCGGATTCTTTGTTTTCTTGTCTTGTTTTTGTCTCTATTATTGCATTGGCTTTTTCTTTTATTTCTCCTTTTTCAGAAGGTTGAGGCTCTTCTTGAGAAGGGTTCGAAGTTTCGTTTTGAAGAGCCCCATTTTTATTTATTTCTTGTTCTTCTGAATATTTATTCTCTAAAATTTTGTTTACAACTATATTTTCAGCTTCTTTTGGAAGTTCTATTTTCGCTGAACCGGGTTCATCAAGTGAAATTTGCTTTTTCCATTTTACAGGTTGACCAAGAACTGCTGAATATTGCTGTGTTGTTATATTTGTTACTGAAATATTTGTTTCTTCTTCAGGTATTTCTTCCAGGAGTATTTCATAAGTAATTGTATCTAATTGCAATTTTGCATTTGAAATTTCTATTCTGAGCGTATAAGAGGATTTATTTAAATCTAAATTTTTTAAATTGCAAGTATCTTTGCAGATTTCTGTAAATATTTTTATTATTGTTTCAGTTTCATTTTGAATCTTTATTTCTTCAACTTCAGTTTCATTTTGAGCAGATTGAGTTTCATTTTGAGTTGAAATTTCTGTTGCGTTTGTTTCAGAAGTTTGAGGCTCTTCTTGGGAAGGGTTCGAAGTTTCGTTTTGAAGAGCCCCATTTTTATTTATTTCTTCCGAACTCTTATTAGAGTTCGCCTGAATTTTTTGTTCTTCTGAATTTGAGTCGGGAGTTTTACTAGTTTGTTCATCTGTTGGATCAATAATTTCATTTTGAGTGTCAGTTGTTGAAGTTTCTTTAATTTCTTCAATTGGGGGATTGTCTTGATTTGCTTCTTCAGAAGAAGTTTCTGTGGTTTCTTTTTGAGTTGCTGTTGGAGTTTCTGTAGTTTGTTCAGTAGTTGGAGTCTCTGAAATTTCAGAAGTTGTCCCTTCTTCAACTGTACCACCAGTGACTCTTGCATTTGAGAAAAAACCTAAAAAAGAAGCAAAAATTCCAGGTGAAGAAGATTCTGTTGTATTTGATTCTGCACTGGGTTTTTCAATATCTGTACTATCTAGAATTAATAAATCATCTAAATATATTTTTACTTCTCCTCCACCTTCAATTAATCCAGTTAGTTTTACAGAAGTTAGTTTTCCAATATTCTCTAATTGCCATTCATAATTTGTTGAATCCGTTAAAATTAAATTTAAATCCTGAGAAAATTCTTGCAATTGTCTTCGTTCTCCAATAGCAAGTCCTGTAAAACTTAAATTTACAAAATTGCTAAAGAAGAAAAAATAAATTAAAACTGAAATTAGAGCAATAGAAAATAAAGTTGTAAGAGTTTTGTTTATTATAACTTTTTTTTGATGTTTTTTTCTTTCTCTTCCGCATTCTTTTTCATATCTGTCATAATACTCAATCCACTCAGAAATGTTTCTTTCGTCATTTTTTTTGTGAAGAATTTCCACATATCTAGCATAAGAAATCTTTCCTGTTGCATAACTTTCTTTTAGTCTGCGCAGATATTTTTCGAGTTCATTTTTTCTTTTTTTAGAAGTCTCTCTTTTTTCTTTTAAATCTCTAATTAGTGCCTTTGCTATTCGAACCCTTCCCATTACCTATCATGTATGTATTATCCCTTATAAACTTTACTTATTATATATGTATTTAACTTTCGTAAAAAAGTTGTAGTTATTAACAAAACATTTATATATCTTTTGTAGTTAGTAACTTTATGGTTTGTATTATTAAGCAAAAAATTAATGGGAAAGATTATTATTATCTCAGAAAAAGTGTTCGTGAAGGTAAGAAGGTTTTGAGCAAGCATATTGCATATTTAGGCCCAGATAAGAAAGAGGCAGAATTGAAAGCAAGAGAAATTATTAAAAACCTAAATAAAAAAGATAATTTCATGGAAAATAAAATAAATGAAAAAAAATTAGAAACAGAAAAAGAAATTAAGGAAAAAGTGCAGGTGGGTAATAAATTAGATGAAATAAACAAAATAGCTTCGAATAAAGGTTTTTTCTTTCAAACAGCTGGGCTGTATGGAGGTGCAGCAGGATTTTATACTTACGGCCATTTAGGTAAAGCCCTGAAGAGTAATTGGGAAAAATTATGGAGAGAAAATATTGTTTCTTTAGGAGAAAATTTTTATGAGATTCAGAGTAATAATATTCTTCCAGAAGAAGTTTTTAAGGCATCTGGGCATATTGAAAATTTTAATGATCCAATGATTGAATGCAAGAAATGTAGTCTTAGGTTCAGAGCAGACCAATTTTTAGAAGATTATGGAATTAAAGATAGTGAAACTTTAACAATTGAGCAAATCAATAGTGAAATAAAAAAACGAAATTTAAAATGTTCGAAATGTGGTGGAGAGATTTCCGATGCTAAACAATTTAATATGATGTTTTCTGTTAATGTAGGATTTAATGAAGAAAAATCATACTTGAGTCCTGAAACTGCACAAGGAGCATATATAACTTTTCTTGAAGAGTTTAAAGCAACAAGAGGAAAACTTCCTTTAGGATTAGCAATTATTGATAAAGCTTATAGAAATGAAATTTCTCCGAGGCAAATGTTTTTTAGATTAAGAGAATTTAGTCAAGCAGAACTACAGATTTTTTTTGATCCCGATAAAATAGATGAGCATGAAAAATGGAATGAAGTTAAAAATAAAAAACTTAGAATTAAATTTTCTAAAAAAAAGGAAATTGAAGAGATAAATTGCACAGAAATTAATGAGAAATTAAAACTTCCTAAATTTTATTTATATTATGCATTGAAAGTTCAAGAATTTTATTTAAATGTTTTAGGAATTCCAAAAGAAAAATTTAGATTTAGGGAATTAAGTAAAGAAGAAAGAGCATTTTATAATAAAATACATTTTGATGTTGAAGTTGATTTAGATACATTAGGGGGTTTTAAAGAAGTTGCAGGGGTTCACTATAGGACAGATCATGATTTGAAAGGGCATGAAAAAATCTCTGGAAAAAACTTAGAAATTTTCGATGAATTATCTAAGAAAAAAATTTTGCCACATGTTTTAGAATTAAGCTTTGGTGTGGATAGAAATATCTGGGCTTTGTTAGATGTTTTTTATAGTATTGGTAAAGAAGGAAGCATGTTTAAATTTCCTGCAAAGTTTGCTCCTATTAAAGCAGCAATATTCCCGATCGTAAAAAATGAAAAAATGGTTGAAATTGCAAAAGATATTTGTGATGATTTAAAAAAAGATTTTAATATTATTTATGATGAAGGTGGGAGTGTTGGAAGACGGTATGCAAGAAATGATGAAATTGGGACCCCTTTTTGTATAACTGTCGATGGTGATTCTTTAAAAAAGAAAGATGTTACTATTAGAGATAGAGATACA
>JBDRJG010000005.1:0-45608 GCA_043815085.1 Candidatus Iainarchaeum sp.
ACACGCCCCGACCGAGAATATAACTTTTTGTTAGGTTCCCACTTTTGAGGAAATTAAGTCAAGATTTTCTCCATTTTCTTTATAAAGAAATACTTTACGTTCCAAAGCTCACGCCGACACTGGGAATTGAACCCAGGAGCCCCGAAGGGCCGAGATTAGCAATATTATATAAAATTGTTTTTGCATTCTAAAAATAATTTATTGGATATTTCTAATTTTTCTTTAACTAACTTTTTACTAATATTTTTTATTCCCAAAACTTTCATAAGTGATCTATTCAAAAATTCTCTCTTTTCTTGTTCAATTGAATTATCAAATGTCCAGAGAGTTAAGCAACAAACTATAAATCTGTAAGCAAATATAAAAGGATATTCTTTGAATGTTTTCTTTAGATATTCTAAATTATATTTTACTTTTAATTTACCTTCCTTCTTTATTCTAAGATAATATGCTTCTGAAAAGCTACCCATTATTTCCTTAATTTTTTTATTATTAAATTTGTAGAATTCTTCAAATAATCCATAAAACTTTGTATTTTTATTTTTATCTATAGATTTTATAGAATTTAATAATCTAAAACTTGGAAAAGGAAGGTTAAATCTTGGGGGCAAAGAGTGCATCATTATAAAACTTGGACTTTCCATACTATACAAATAATAAAATGCTTTTTCATAATCTCCTTTTTTAAAATCACTTTCTGCTAATTTCTGAAATTTCTTTGCTTGCTTTAAAGAATCTTTAAATTTTTTCTTAGCTAATTTTTCATTGAACTTTGGAATTTTTATTTTTCCTGTTTTGCCATAAATAATCTTTTCTTCAGGCAATAAATTAGAATTTTTTAAATCCTCAATACTAAAATAGTGTTCTTCTATACATTTTCCTTTAAATTTGTAAAATCCTCTTTTATTTTCAGGAAGGTCTTTTTTCTTAACATAAAATACAATATCTATATCACTATGTTTTGTTTCATCTCCACGAGCAACACTTCCTCCAAGAATAACTGCTTGGATCGGTTCTTTTTTAATTTTTTCATTTACTAAAGAATTAACAACATCCATGAATTTTTGATGAATCTTTCTCTCTTTTTTCATAAATCGTATAAGCTTAATAAGTTTAAAAAATAAACGCCCAGAGCAGGATTCGAACCTACGCACCCCGAAGGGTCAAGATTTTCGCAATCAAACAAAATCATAGCAATCTTGTGCGTTAACCACTCCGCCATCTGGGCATGAATATAATGTGATTTTTGATGATTTAAACTTTTTGATTGTTATTTTTAATAATTTACTAACTGCCCTATTTTTGTTTACTAGTTTAGCAATCTCGTGCAATACCACTATGCGATGTCGGCTTAATTCTATAGAATATTTTAAGAATTTAAAGGTTTGCGTTGTGAATGAAAAGAAAAATAGAATATTTAATTATGAAACAAACAATAAAATATTAATATAATGCTCGGATTCCTGCAATATCTCCACTTGCTAAGTCTCTTTTTGAGATATCTCCATTCCAAGAATAACCATACATTGTTTGGTCAGAGCATGCACTATTATACAAATCATCCATCCCAACTGCATGTCCAAGCTCGTGTGTTGCTATGTTTTCAAAATCCATCACTGATGAATTAATCGTTGCGTCACCCCATATAAAGTTATCATTGAATACCATATCCCATTCAACTAATTCTCTGTTACTAGGCCTTCCTCCGAAAATACCCCACACAACTGTAAATGCTATTGTATCACTTGCACCCAAATCATCAAAATATACTTCATTTTTATTATCAGTTGTATAAAAGTCTGCTACTAAAGTTTCATTAGTAGAACTTCCTGTTCCAAGAATATCATAATTTGCTGCAGTTTCCCATTTGACAATACTATCTGCTAAATTGCCTGTTATAAATCCTTCACTTAATCCATCCTCATTATTTGTATTAACAATATAATTTTCAACTGATTTCCATTTTGCTCCTTTTGATAAAAAGCCATAGCAAGAACTTGTATCTGGTTCTGTTGGATCTTCTCCTCCACCACAATCAAGTGGGCATTTATTTATATTTTCACCGGGCTCACAAATCCCATTACCACAAACAGTCCCTGGTTTTGCAAACTTTTCTTTATCTCTAATCATAAAAGCATAACCTTCTACAACTTTTCCTTTGTCAATTGTCTTACCAAGATAAAAAACTCCTGGGGAAACCTCTACTGCATGTTTTGGAAGATTAAATTTCTGGTTTTGATTTTTTGCAGAAGCAACCACAAGTCCAACAGAAATCATTAACGTAAACACTACACATAATGCTATTATTGTTTTTTTCATACTATAACAGGGAAGTTCAGATATTTAAAACTAACCCCCCAATAGAATAGCAGGTTTTAGGTTTTAGATAAATTTAAATATTCTTTTTTTCTTAAGCAATTATGTTGAAAGAAAGAGGTAAGTTATTTGGCATTATATTAATTAGTGTTGTTTTACTATCTATGTTTTCTGTTATTATTGTTTCTGCTCAGGAGGATAATGCCACAACAGACCAACCACAACCCAATTATACTGAGACCGATAAAGAAGGAGAGGATGTTAAGGAAGGAAATTGTTTTGATTATTGTAATGATTATTGGTCTGTTGCAATGCCTACATGTCCTGGAGATTATGTAGTTGATGGCACATATCCTGATTGTACTTGTGAATGGTTTTGTTATGAAGATGATGAAAGTTATAGATGTGAAGATATGGATAAAGAAGATTGTGAATCAGCAGATGATTGTGAAAGTATTTTAGGATCTAGTTTTTGTGAGGGAGATACTTGTACTACAGATATGGTTTGGAAAGGTTGTAGATATAAAGGTGATGAGTTTTTTGAAGATTATGAAGGTGAAGAACTAAAACAAGAAGCAGGAACTACTCCCGGTGATGCTTTTTATTTTATAGATAAGTTTTTTGATAGATTTGGTGATCAATTAGATGTAAAAGAAGAAAGAGTTGCAGAAATTAAAGCAATGGTTGAAGCAGGAGATTTAGAATCTGCAAAGATAGCTTTAGAAGAATATATGAAATTAGCAGAAGAGCTTGAGCATGAAATTGACCCTGAAAGAAAAGAAGATGCAAAAAGAAGTGCTGCTGCAATTAGAGCTACTATGAAAGATATTAAAGGTCAACTTCCTGAAGGAGAAAGAGGGAAATTTGTTAGTGAGATTATGAGTAAAGAACATTCAATAGCTACTGCGGCTGAAATTTCTTCTAAGATTAAAGAATTATGTGTTCAATTAGCTGAATTAGATCCATTAGAATATGAGAAAATGTGTAAGACTGATGATGATGCTCCTAAGTGGCAGAAAAGACTTGACAAGGATTTAACAGAAGAGCAAGAAAAAATAGCTAGAGAATTTGTAAGTATAATGAAACAATGTTTTAAAACTTCTGGCCAAGATTGTAAATGTAAAGATATTCCTTTTTATGATTTTTCAATTGCTTGTTCTAAAGCAGCGCCTTTAGCTACTGCTTGTGATATTGGGGAAGATGAAATAGCTTGTGATGAATTAGATAATTTGGATATGCCTGAGTTGCCTGATTGGTTGCAACCAATTTGGGAAGATTTGGAGGGGGGGATGAAAGAAGCCCAGTATGATATGCATATGCCTCCTGAATGTGTTGAAGAAGGAGCTACAACTCCAAAAGAATGTAACAAGATTATGATAAAAACACATGCTCCTCTTGAATGTAAGGCAGCATTATTAGCAGCAGATATTCAAACTGAAAATGAAGGAAAAAAAATTTGTGATAGAATTATGTTTGAATTACATACTCCTAAACAATGTATTGATAAAGGAATAACAGACCCTGATGAATGTGCAAAATTTATGGATAGTTTTAGAGGACCTACGAGTCTTGGAGGAGGACCTGGATTTGGTCCTGATTGTATGAGTATTGAAGATCCAATGAAAAGATTGGAATGTTATGATAATAAAGGTAGTGAGATGGGAGAATTTTATGGTCCTATTGGTGAAGGAGAAATGCCTGAAGGAGAAATAACTTGGCAGTGTAAAGAGAACAGAATACACTGGCCTCCTGATTGTGAAACTTTTATGAGAGAAGAATGGCCTGAGCAAGAAAAAATGAGAATAGAAGAAAGTGAACAAAGAAGGGCAGAGGAACAGGATTGGAGAGTACAAGAAAAAGAATGTGCAGCAAGTTGTGACTTAGTAAATGGATGGTGGGATTTCCGTGAAGGAAAGTGTGTATGTTATGCTAATGAAGGTACTGGCCCAAAACCAGGAGAATGGGGTAGTGAAGAATGGGAAGCTAGTGGTGGTGGCTCTGGATGTGGTGATTGTTCTAGTCAATGCCCTGCTGGCGCTTATACTGATTGTGTGAATGATAAATGTGTGTGTGGAGAAGTACCCACTGGCCCACAATATGGCGAAGGAGAAGGTCTAGAGAGCCCGGAGATTTTGATAATACAGGAGAAACCTCCTGAAGAAACATATACAGAGCCCGACAATACAGTAGAACCCCCAGAGACTACTCCTGAACCTGAACCGACCCCCGAACCAGAACCAGAACCGGAACCAGAACCGGAACCGGAACCAGAATCGGAACCAGAACCTGAACCAGTAACAGGAAATGTTATTACTGGAAATGCATTTTTAGATTATTATTTTAGATAATTTTATTATTGAGATATTTTTCTTTTTTTGAATCTTTTTCTGATTATTAATAATTCCTAGTATAGTGCCACTTTTATAGTTCTGAATATATGGTTTTCGGTTTGATGTTTATCCCAAAAACATTTATAATCTCAAAAAAATTATATTTCTTAGAAGAGGGGAAGATGAACAAAACACTAAAACTACTTATAATATCAGATATATTTGTAATAAGTGGTTTTGGACTCATTGCTCCTATTCTTGCAATTTTTATAAAAGACAATCTCGTGGGAGGAACAATTATTGCAGCAGGTGTCGCAAGTGCAATATTTTTAATAACTCATTCTCTTTTGCAAATACTTTTTTCATATAAATTCAATCCAAAAGACAGGTTGTGGATGCTTAGAGTAGGAACTGCTTTAATAGTATTTATTCCATTTGGATATATCTTCTCAACTCATATTTATCATATTTATTTTGTCCAGTTCATATATGGTGTTGGAGCAGCTTTTGCTTATCCATCCTGGTCCAGCTTTTTTACTTCTAATTTAGAAAAAGGAAAAAGAGGATTTCAATATTCTCTTTATTCTTCATCAGTAGGTATAGGAACAGCAATCACAGCAGGGATTGGAGCTTGGCTTGCTGAAAAAACAAGCTTCCAGCTTGTATTTATTTTAACAGGAATTCTTGCAATAATCGGGTTCTTAATATTATTCAGATTAGAAAAGAGAATTCTGAGAAGAATATAGAAAAATATAAAAAAGAAAAAGATAAAACAAAATTAAATTAAAATTTACCAGTTACCTAAACCTGCTCTTGTTGGACTAACATATTGCATTCCATGTAATCCTGCACAAGCATCATTTTCTACTTGTTGAATTATTGCAAATGCACCCCATATTACAGGACCAATTTCTGTTCCATCTGCAGTATACCAAACACCAGCAGTTAAAACAGCATCTGCTGGAGCAGCAACTATCTTTACAAAATAGTTCCATTTACAAATTTCTCCATCTTGTTCATACTCTCCACTCTGATGATTTGTTAACCATGCACCACTTCCAATATATGAATCAAATCCATAATATCTGTCAAGCAAACCATCTCCATCACAATCTTTATTACTTAACCAAGCATCATTCCATTTCATAGAAAGCTTTATATCCTTGTATGGTTGACACCATTCCGCATCTCTATATGAATCACAATAGAATCCATTAAACAAATGTGCTTGATAATTATATCCCCCTTGGTCATATCCGGTTTCTATAACTGAACCATCGCTTGCTAAAAGCTCCCCACTTTGAATCGTTGTGCATTCATCTTTCTTAGCAACAACTATTCCAACAGAAACAAGCAACATAGAAGCAATCAATAAAGTCATTAATATTTTTTTCATTTTTTCACCCCCTTACATTTCTCTATATCATAATATTAAAATTCATTTAAAATCTTTGTTGTGTTCTATTAGTTAGTTTTAAAAGTAACCAAATTTTAGATTTTATATAGCGGGATGGAGCAGTCTGGAGTGCTCGCCGGGCCCATAACCCGGAGATCGTGTGGTTCAAATCCCACTCCCGCTATCCTTCCGGCGTGGGCGTATTGTTACTTTTAAGTTAATACAAAATAGGAAGATTTAAAAACCAATTTATATTTGATTTTTTATGAAAGAAATAGATCTTAATGAAGCTGAAAATAAAGGATTAGTTGCACTAACAAAAGTACTTGTTCCTGGAACTATTATTACGAGTGCTGAAAAGTTAAAATTTCTAGGTAACGAAGAATTTCCTGACGCCACACATTATTCTTTTTTAGGAACAAGTTCTAAAATGAAAGAAATAAAAACTCCAAGAAAATTAAAACCTTTTGGAATTACAACTTACAAAAAACAGAAAAGAATAGAAGATCTCTCTACATATATTCTTTGGTCAGACAATCAAAAGGTTTATGAGAGATTTAATCTTAATCCTTCAAAACCAGAAAAAGAGACTAACAATATTTCTAACTAACAATAAAAACTCCCTAACAGAGAGTAGAACGTTCAACTCCCTTTAGTCTTCCGGCGTGGGCGTAAAACATTCTATTTAACGCCCAAAACAGAGCGTTATTTTTATATACAAGTTAGATAATTGAAAAGGATAAAAAGGCTTAAAATCTCGGTATTCCTACTTTTAATAACCTACCCACTCCCGCTATCTGATTGGGATTTGAAAGGAGTTTTGTGTAATCTATATTTTTGTACTAATTTAATAGTAGTTAAAAACATAGTCTTTATAAACTCGAATCTTTCTGAGATATAATGGAAACACAATCTACAGATTATTCAGACATAGAAATTTGTCCTTATGAGAGCCCTGCTTATTACATAGCAGAAAGGTTAAAAGAAAGAGGTTATGAAATAGCAGACCGCGGAGGATGTAGAAGAAAAAAACCCATTCCGGGTTTAGTTGGAATTCTGAAAGAAAGAGAGCAGATTCAAAAAAGTTTTCTTGGAATTAAATGGAATAAAAACCAAAGAGCACTTCATATTGGAAATCTCTTGATTCACGATGAATCAAGAGGAGCAATCGAAGATAAAAAATGGGTTTTGCTAGTCTATGGGGAAGAATATAAACCAGAACTAACAAAGATTGTTAAAAAGATTTCAATACCCTATCAAATAGAAATAATAGTCAAATTAGACAAGGAAATTCCAAAAGAAGAGATTTCTTTGTTTGATTATCTTAATTGAACGATTATTTTTAAACAACAATTCTTAAAAACCAATTTTCTTTAACATCTATATGTGGATATTGGGAATTGATGAAGCAGGAAGAGGTCCGGTGATAGGTCCAATGGTTCTGGCAGGGTGTTTAATCACAGAAGAGGCCCAACTGGAATTAAAAAAGCTTGGAATTAAAGACAGCAAGGAATTAACACAAAAGAGAAGAGAATATCTGTCAGAAAAAATAAAGGTGATAGCAGAAACTTTTGAAATAGTTCTTTCATATCCAGTTGAAATAGACCTCTCTCTTAATGGTGGAACAAATTTAAATAAATTAGAAGCAGCAAAAATAGCAGAAATAATTAATAAAGTAAACAGAGGATACGGGAAGATAAGAGTAATAATTGACTGCCCCTCTGTAACAATTGAAAAATGGACAGACCATCTGAAAACAAAAATAGAAACTCTGCATAATCTTGAAATTGTTTGCGAGCACAAGGCAGATAAAAATCACGTTGCTGTTTCAGCAGCTTCTATTCTTGCAAAGACTATCCGCGAGAAAGAAATGGACAAGCTCAGAGAAATACATGGAATTGAAATCGGCTCTGGATATACTTCTGACCCCTCTACAATTCGCTTTCTCGAACTAAATGCAGATAATAACAAGAATTCTGACATCTTTAGAAAGACTTGGGAAACTTGGAAAAGAGCATCTGACAAACTCATTCAGAGAAAATTATTTTGAAATTTCCAAGAATTTTTAAAAATCAGTCAAAGGAAATTGATTTAGTATTATGATGATTATAGGACATAAATGTTTATAAAATATTAATTTATGTAGGGATTATGGAAACACAATTTCCGGGGGGAAATTCTCTTGAGGGAGATTTTAGGAAAAGATTTTTAGAAAATTATCGTGGAGTTGTCAAGTCCAATTACAAAAATAATTTAAATCTAAAAGTTTCGGGATTTAGAGATAACTTGGTAATGGGTTTAAATTCTTATTCACTTGTTCTTGTAAATAATCTTTTAGAAAAAGAAGGATTAAGAACATTGGCTCCTGTGGATATTCCAAATATAAATGACAGAGATAAAAATCTTTTAAAAGGATTTGATATTAATTTTGGTTTGGTTCTAAGCGTTGAGAAATATGCAAATGGATACTTAGCGAAGCAATTAGCAAAACAGGTGAAGGAAAGAAAATATGAATTTTCTTCTGATAATCCTCTTGTTTTCAAACCGTCTGATTTGGAATTAATTTTTGATAGGAGATCTTCTTCAGGACTTGGATTTAAAATAAAAGAAAGTGCGAATCTGTTTAATGCTCCTGAGTTAAGTTTTAAAAATAATAAGAGAAAGTTTAATAATATAAATGATAAATGGTCTCCAATTTTTGATGAAAATGGAAGTGGAACTCTCTATGCAAGAGAAAATGGTTTGTTTAGGCTTGACTTGTCTAAATATGGCGACTTATGTTCTTGGAATAACAATCTTGTTACATCAGACACTGGCAACCTGCTAGTTGCTTTGAATGATTCTAATTAAAACTAAGTGTTTAAATTATCCTGAAAATCTTAAAAACCCAAAAATCTTCTGGACCTTATGGCTTATATAAAGAAGTTGGTGATGCATGGTTTCAAAAGTTTTCCAAAAAAAACAGAAATTCCATTCACCTCAGGCATCAATGTTGTTCTCGGTCCAAATGGTTCAGGAAAATCAAATATTTCAGATGCTTTGTGCTTTGTATTGGGGAGATTGAGTATTAAATCCATGCGTGCAGCAAAAGCGAGAAATCTTATTTTTTTGGGAACAAAGGCGGCTTCTCCTGCAAAAGAAGCAGTTGTCGAAGTTGTTTTTGACAATTCAGATAATGTCTTCTCTGTTGAAGGGCAGGAAGTTTCAGTAAAAAGAATTGTAAGATTAAACGGACAGAGTATTTACAAAATAAATAATGAAACTAAAACAAGGCAGGAAGTTCTCTCCCTCCTCGCTCAGGCAGGAATAGATCCAAATGGATTTAATATAATTCTTCAGGGAGAAATTCAGAGTTTTGTTAGAATGCATTCAGAAGAAAGAAGAAAGATAGTTGAAGAAGTCTCTGGAATTTCTATCTATGAAATGAGGAAAGAAAAATCCTTGAGAGAGCTTGAAAAGACAGAGGATAAATTAAAGGAAGTTAGTTCAATATTGAGAGAGAGAACAACCTATCTGAATAATCTTGAAAAAGAGAGAGAGCAGGCATTAAAATATCAAAAACTCGAGAAAGACATAAAAAAATTCAAAGCGAGCATAATTAATGTTGATTTGTTAAAAAGAAAAAAGCATCTGGGAGAGATTAATGAATCTGCTAATAAAAAGAACAAAGAAATAGAAAAAATAAAGCACGAGATATTCAATCTGGAAAAAGAGATAAAGAATTTCGAAGAAAAAATAAATTTAATCAACAAGAAAATACAGGAATCCACGGGCTTGGAGCAGGAAAAGCTGAATCAGGAAATAGCAAATACAAGAGCAGAAATTGCTGGACTGGACGTGAGAATTGAGAATTATAAGAGTAAGCTTTCAAGCATAGCAAAGCAAAAACAGGAACTTCAAGCGTTGATAAAAAACAGTGAAGCTGAGATTAACGATTTAAAAAAGGAATTTCCTTCTGGGACGAAAAAGGAAAAAGAAGTAAATTTGAAAAAGCAGGAATTGGAAAAATTAGAAGAACAAAGAAAAAAATTTTATATGATTAAGTCCGAATTAAAATCCATAAAAGAAAGATTTGAGGATAAAAAATCTCTTTTGCAGAGCTATAATAACGAATCAGGATTTTTAGTAAAGCAGATTGATTCTCTTTCAAGAGAACTCTTTGATAAGAAAACAATTCCAGAAAGAGTTGAAGAATTAAAATTAGTTTTAGCGGATAAAAAGGAATTTTTAGAGAGTTTTTCCAAACGCGAGAGAGAACTGGAGAAAATAAATTACTCTCATGAAAACGAGATAGAAAAGCAGAACAAAATAATGGGCACTATTTCAAAAATGGATATCTGCCCCCTCTGCAAGAGCAAAATAACAAAAGAACACCTAGGGCAAATTAACAATGAAATCTTTCCAATAATTAATTCTCTAAAAAAAGAGCTGGAAAATTCAGATAAAGAACTGAGCCAGATAGGGAATAAAAAAGAAATGTTAAAACAGGAGATAGAGCAACTCGATGTTGAAATTTTGAGGAGAGAGCAGGATTTGATAAAGATTTCAAATGTGAATGACAAAAAAAACCAGATAAAAAATATCAATGATAAGATGTTGATAGCAAAAAAAGAATTATCTGAGCTCGAAAAATTAAAAATTAATCTTGAGAAAAATTTTGAAGAATATTCCAATGTAGAGCAGAAATACGAAACAGCAAGAATAGAGGTGCAGGAAATTTCTTTGAGAACAAAGGAGAATCTCAATTCTGAAATATCTTTTAAGCAGAGAGAATATGAGCGCTCAAAGATTTCTTTGAAGCAGTTTTCAAGAGAAGAAGAGGATATAAACGGAGAACTTTCCTCTTTAAAGAAACAGCTGGAAGAAAAAGGGAATTATCTGAATAAAAAAAGAAAACAGGAAGAAGAGTTGACAGAAAAATTCCATAAACTTATTGGTGAGAGAGATTCATTTCAGACAAGAATAAGAAAAAATGAGCAGGACTCTTCTATTAAAAAGAATCTGGTCTATAATATTGAACAAGAAGTAAATAATGTAAAGATTGAGAAGGCGAGAGTGGATGCAGAAATTGAAAATTTCGAGATTGAGATGCTTGGATTTCCTAATGTGGAATTAATAAAAGGAAGCAGAGAGTTTCTGGTCGAGAGATTAAATAAGACTCAAGACATATTTTCAGGTTTAGGTCCTGTAAATATGCGTTCTTTAGAGGTTTATAATGAGATAAAAAAAGAATATGATTTAATCAGAGAAAAAGCAGATAGCATAAACAAAGAAAGAGAGAGCATTTTGACGATAATTCATAATATCGATGTAAGAAAAAGGAAGATTTTTCTTAAAACATTGGAGAGTTTAAATAAGATTTTTTCTGAGAACTTTGCGCGTATAAGCACTAAAGGACAGGTTTCGCTTGAATTGGAAAATAAAAAAGAGCCGTTTGAGGGAGGAATTGGAATTTTAGTAAAGACAGGACACGGAAAATATTTTGATGTAACTTCTCTTTCAGGAGGAGAGCAGACAATGGTTGCCCTTTCCCTTATTTTTGCGATACAGGAGTTAAATCCTTACTGTTTTTATATTCTTGATGAGATTGATGCAGCTCTTGACAAGAGAAATTCAGAGAGGCTCGCAAATCTGCTGAAGAGATATATGCAAAAAGGGCAATATATTGTTATAACCCATAATGATGAGGTAATAACGAGAGCCACTAATCTCTACGGAATTTCTATGCACGAAGGTGTATCTAAGGTTGTGAGTTTGAGAGTTTAATTTCAAATAATTCAAACAATTTAAATAAAAGTAAGGCCTTTGTATTTGATGAATAAAGAGCAGTTAATTGTCCTTTTAAAGCGCGAAGGGTTTGAAGAGAAAATTGTAAGAGCATTTGAAAAAGTTCATAGAGAAGATTTTGTTCAGGAGAATATGAAGAAACTTGCTTATGAAAACATTGCTCTTCCAATAACAGAGTCTGAAACTATTTCTCAGCCTTCTACAATTGCACTTGCTCTTTCAATGCTCAAACTTAAAGAGAATCAAAAAGTTCTTGAGATAGGTTCTGGTTGTGGTTATGTTCTTGCTTTGATAGCAGAGATTGTTGGGCAGAATGGAAGAGTTCTTGGAATTGAGATTGTAAAAGAGCTTGCAGAAAAGTCAAAAAAACTTTTGAAAAATCACAAAAATATAGAAATTTTTAATAAAAATGGAAATAAAGGGTTTCCAGAAGAAGCACCTTTTGACAGAATTGTAATAAGTGCGGCTCTAGAGAAAGTTCCAAGAGAGATATTAGAACAACTAAAGGAGAAAGGAATACTGGTTGCTCCAATTGGACCCGGATTTATGCAGACTCTTACTTCAATAAAAAGAGCAAAAGATGAATTTATAATCACAAAAGAAATTCCGGGATTTATATTTGTTCATTTTGTAGAATGAATTTTAATTCCCCCTACTTTTACTTTTATATGGGAATATATTCTTCCTCTCCGTTTAGTAAAACTTTTTTATAAGGGTTATCTCTTATATGCATAATTTCTTCAATTGCCTCTGCCCAGATAGAATCATAGTAAATATTAAGCATTTTTTCTCCTGTTAATATTCCTTTTCTATCTAGAATGTCATATATTAAATCTTTCAATCTTTTCCCCTTTATTGAGGAATTATCTTTAAGAATTTCATCTAATTTTTTATTAAACTCTTCATTAGGGAAATTTATTTGATATCCCTTCATTTCTGGTTTCTTTTGAACTTTTCCATTTTCTCTTCTCCACTTTTCAAAACTTATATCCATTTTAGGATTTCTTTTCTTTTCACTTAGGTATTCCCTCCAATCTCTTCCATAATTTTCAGGTTTTTCTTCTTCTGTTCCCGGTTTTCTCCTCCTCCTCCTCATATACATTTTCATATAATCATTCCAATTTAGATTACTCATTTTACTTCATGCGTTCTTCTTATATTTAAATATTATTATAATTTATTTTTACTTTGAAAAATAATAAAAGAAAAAGGTCCTCGGTTTCCCCGGGGCTTCCATTCTTTTAAAGAAGAATGTAAGGAGAAAAGACTAAATAAAAAATAAAAATAAAAAAGGAGTTTAGTAGTAACTTTCTCCAAATTCTTCTGTTTTTTGTGGTTTCTTTCCGATTAATACAATCAAAACAACCAGCAATACCAAGAAGATTATTGCCAAAACAACTGTTAAAACAACAATTGGATTTACTGACTTTCCTTCAACTTTCAAGTTAAGAGCAACTTGACTAACAAGTTTCTCTCCAGAAAGAACATTAACTTTGAAGTTATAGTCCCCTTCTGTTTTAGCGCTTGCAGTTATTGTAACTGTCTTGCTTGAACCTGCTGAAACAGCAACGAAAGTACTGTCAACATTTGAAGAAAGATCTCCGCTAGATTCTGCTACAATTTGATATACCTTTAAACTGTTTGTAGGGTTTACAAGTAACAAACTGTATTCAGCATTCTCGCCAAGTGCAACTCTCTTTCCTGATGTCATTACAATAACGTTTTCAGACAATTCGTTTTCAATAACTATTTGTCTAGCAAATTTGGAAGTTACATCATCGTTTGTGACTTTAACTTCTAGAGTATAAACTCCAGCTTCTGCAGTGTAAGGAACTTCTAAGAAAATTCTTCCACTAACAGTATCTTTTTCTTTTTCATCACAGCCACTTGTGCATGTTTCCAATGTAACCAAGTCTCCGAAGTAAGATGTTCTTTCAATTCCTAAAGCAGGAATTCCAACAATTACATAAACATCTTCTAAGTCATTGTAGCCTAAGTTTTTCAATACAACATCAACTGGAAATGTTTCACCAGCATTAACTGATTGACTTGTGCTTACAGACTTAACAACTGGATTGTATGAGGGTCTTTGAACTTGTAAAGAAAAATCTTCTTCGTATTCATTGTCCCCATTCCATATTCTAACAGTAAGAGTCACATCATCAGAAAGCATATCCTTAAGTTCAAAAGGAACTTCAATGCTCAAAGTTTTTTTGTATGTGTATCCAGCCTCAACATCAAAATTAGTTGTTACTGTATTTACATCAGCTTTGTCGCCTTCAATACTTACTTTTATTCTAACATTTGATGCATCTTCAAGAGCTGTAAACATTACTTTAACAGCAACTGTTTCACCAGCTATAACACTTGGATTGTCAACCAAATTAATTCCGTCGACCTCAATTGTTGGCGCATCACTTGTCATTGTGTTAGAAGCACTAACTGTAACAACCAAAAATAACGCTATTGCGATTGTACAAATTGAAACCATAAGTTTCTTTGTATTCATTTTTGTTATCATTTTTATTTAATTGCCTAGAAAACATCGTTTTCTATTAATCGTTTACATCAAATATCCTTTATAAACTTTACCTTTGTTGTAATTTAATAGTTACACTATAGTTACCCCTTGTCCGGACAACTAGTGAACATTTACTATTTTTGCTTGTAATAAAACCAGTCCATGTTACTAAGTGTTAGGAAAAATAAAAACAAGGGATTAAATCCCTTGCATTAAAGATATTAAAAACTCAGTAATTGAATCTTTTCACTTGTTGCAGAGAAATTCTTTGCAATAATTATCTGACATCCTGCGTCTTCAGCAGATTCAAGAACTGAACTTGTAACTGTTCCGTCAAGAACAATCAGAGAAGGGGTTTCATCTATTCTCTTTAGACTTCCACTCAATCCTCTTGCTGAAACTTCTTTAATTTCTTCTAAAGAATCATCTAAAAGAATTGCTTTTCCAGAACCTTCAATTTGTTTTGAAATTCTTTTCAATCTTTCCTTGTCTTCTTCATTCAATTCTATTTTTGAAAGCGTCTTTTTGTTTTCTCTTTTCTGCATTCCCTCTTTTCTAAGAAACTCATTTAATAAAATTTTCTTTCTTAAATTTATAAGAATTTCTTTTCCAGCCAATTCCTCAACTTCTTTTCCATCAGGAGCAATTGCAATGTAATCTATGTTTGCATTGTCACTTGCATTTTGTATGATTAATCTTCCGCCTCTGTCACCATCAACAAAAAGAGTAATCTCTTTTTCTTTTCCAAGTTCTTTTATTGCATCAGGAAGTTTTGTCCCATTCATTGCAATAACATTGTTGATTCCAGCCCTCAAAAGATTTACAACATCTGCTCTTCCTTCAACAACAATAATCTCTTTTCCAGAGATATCTCCGCAAGGAAGTTTCTCATTTCCGTATTCCTGAATGTTTGCGGTCTTGGCAGAGTCTTTAATTTCGTTTGAGATTTCTCTTGAGTCAGTTGAACCTTTTATTTCAGACATTAATTTCTTGGCTCTTTCAAGAATGTAATCTCTTTTGCTGCCTCTAACATCTTCTATTCTCTCAACTTCAATCTGTGAATCACTTGGACCTATCCTCTCAATTGTTTCAATTGCAGCGGCAATTAGAGTTGTTTCAGATTGGTCTAGAGCAGTGGGAATTTTTATATTTCCAATTGTTCTCTTATCCTTCCTCTCCAAATCAACTTCAATTCTTCCTATTTTCCCTTCTTTCTGCAATTCTCGCATTTCAAGTTCTGCACCGAGCAATCCTTCTGTTTGTCCGAATATAGCTCCGATTACATCAGGTTTTTCCAAAGCACCTTCAGCTGTAAAATTTGCATGTATCATGTATTTTATTGATACTGGACTTATTTTTGCCATATTTATTTGTCTCCATTTATTTAATCAAAATCTTACGATTTTGATGCACTCGAACAAAGTTCGAATTATAGAAAAATACCGCTAATTACAGCACTTCACTCAGGCAATAAAGCCCACCTAAGCAACCTTAGGAATTTACTAACTCTCAATTTCACTTAAGTTAAACTTAAGACTATCAAATTTGAATGTGATGTGATATCGTGATAATAATTGAAAACGATACTTTTCTTATTTATATTGTTGGAGTGGTTTTTAAAGCTTTCTTATCTCTTAACACAGTCCGATAAGTAAATAGTGTCCGAAAACTGTCCGAAGAGCAGACAAGCTTTCAAACCAAGCATTAGATGGAGAATATGAATATAAAGAATAATTTTTAGTTTAAGAATATATTAATTTAATAATAGTAACAATATAGAAAGATTTAAATAATTAAAGTTATCAAGAAAACCATGAGATTAAAAACAATTGATGATAAAATAATTGAAGAAAGGCTGTCACGGTTTGAAGGAAGACATTTTAGATTACTTAATAGGCTTGCTACAAAAAATCTGAAAGAAAAAATTTCTGATAATAGTTCTCTTAGAAATGTAAATAATCATCTAAAACAATATTTTGGATCTGAATACAGTTTAATAAAAGGGGTTAATTCTGCAATATATTCCAAATTAAATGGAAGTATAAAATATACGCGATTTAATGAAGCAAATTTGGGTTTAGTTATTGAAGGCAATGATGTCAACACAAAATATCACATAAAAGATTTAGAATCATTTATGAAATTTTCTGGAGTATATAATTCAGATATTTTTAAAAAACAGAAAATAATAAATTCAGGAATTGCAGGTGGAGCTACAATAAATAGTTCAGATGTTGCATATAATGCTACAATAAATAATTCACATGTTGCAAGTGGAGCTACAATAAAGGATAATTCACATGTTGCAGGTGGAGCTAAAATTAAAAATTCATATATTGGGGAAGATGCAAAAAAAGATTCTTCCTCAAAAATTGCTTATAATATTAAATACATTTAGTCTTTAGGAACTTTTCGGACTGAGTTTTATCTCTTGCAGAAAAAAATAATTTTTATTTTAAGCCAATTTCTTACCAAACTTGCCAAGTTGCTCGTATAGAATCAAAAGTTTCTGCTTAATTTCCCCTCTTTCACTATCTGAAATTTTCATAATCAAGAGTTTTTCGTATATTTTCACAGCATTGTTTCTCTTTGATTCTTTCTCGCAGATTTCCGCTTGTTTTTTGTAGACGTTCTTTATATTATTATAGATTTCAGCTTTCTTAATAATTGTTGAGAGTTCTATTGCTCTTCTCATTGCAGAATCTGCTTTCTCAAAATATCCTGCTTTTATATAATACTCTGCTTCTTTTACAAAATAATCCACTCTTTCAGGATAAGAGAGAGAATTAATTGCAAGTTGCTCATACATTCTTGCAACATCATTGAACATTCTTTTATTTTCATAGATTTCAATGAGCTTCATAAGTGCGAATTTCTTAATATGAATCGCGGGCTTTTTATCAATAAATTTTGTAAGATAATCAATCTGAACAAAATCTCCTTTTTCTCTCAACTCTTTTTCAATCTCGCTTTTAGACATGTCTTTATCGAGCATAATAAAAACAGAATTCTTGGGTTTTTAAGCATTGTTGAGATTTTAAAGTGAATAATTCATTTGGAATTCTTATAAGGGTTATTCATATAATTTTTACATATGTAGCAAACTTCCTCAATTGTTTTGACAACTAAATATAATGCTATTGACAATCTTTCCAGACCTGAAGACAGATTACCTCTTTTTTTATCTTCTTTTGATTGTTTTTTATACTCCCTACTTAATTCTTTGAAACATTCTCTCTGATAAAAGTAATTAGTGTTCCCAAATTCTTTTGCAAACTCTTTTGGAGTTAATTCTTTAAAATGAATAGGGTGCTCATCATACTCTTTTCCCATTTTAAGCCCTCGGAAATTCATCATTTATATCAAAAGAATTTATCATGTTTTTTCTTGGAATATAACAATCTTCTGGATTTACCTTATCATCTAGATTTCTTCCGAAACCATCACAATTTTCGCATGCTTTTCGTGTTCCATATTTTACGCATTTGTATTCTTCTGGTTTTATTTCTTGTTCTTTCATTTTAATTATTTTTACCCTCTTAATTTCTTAGCAATTTCTTTATTTTTTCATATCTTTCTATGCATTCAAAAGAACTATAAGGATCATTCTTTGCATCATGATTAGATTCACAACATCCAACAGTATAACCAAATTCCATTGCTTTTTCAATTAAACTTTTTGTTGATTCATCTGTCTCGGGGTTTTTGACAACTTCCTCTAATTCTTTTCCAAGAGCACTAATAATTCCTTTTTTATCTGTCATCTTAATAAATTCCATCTTAATAAATTCCAATAACCCCATATTTTTCTTTCATTAACTTTCCTTCAACACCAGAATTAAATTTTTTAAACTCCTCCCCTAAACCTACTTTTTCTGAAATTTCTTTTGCACTTTGCGTCATTTTAATCTTTAGCAGAACTATTCTCTGAAGCCAATCACTTCTTTTTTACAATCTCAGCGCAGAAACCAGCAGCAACTGTTATTCCTGCGTCTCTTATAGCAAACTTTGACATATATGGGTTTTCTTTCTGAGTCTCTAAAGCTAAAGCTCCCTGTGGTCTAATTTTTACTTTAGCAGAGTCCCCATTTTTCAAGAAATCAGGATGTTCTTTTATAACTTCACCTGTTCTTGGATCAATCTGAGAAATTAATTCTGTAAACTGGCAAGGAACTTGTGCAGTATGAACATGAAATACAGGGGTATATCCTTTAGCTAAAACAGTTGGATGATTGATTACTGTAATTGTCGCAATAAATTCCTCTACAATTGATATTGGATAAGCAGCGTCGCAGATAACATCCCCTCTTGCAATATCTTTCTTCCCCAATCCTCGAATGTTGACCCCAACATTATCTCCGGCAAGAGCTTCAGAATGAGATTCATGATGCATTTCAATTGTTTTTACTTCTCCTTGAACTCCTTCTCCAGTTCTTCCAGGTATGATTTTGACTTTTTGCCCGACTTTCATAATTCCAGTTTCAATTTTCCCAACTGGAACAGTTCCAATTCCCGTAATTTCATAAACATCTTGAACAGGCATTCTCATTGGTAAATTTGTAGGCAATTCAGGGGCAGGGAATAAATCAAGTTGTTCCATTAAAGTAGGCCCCTTGTACCAAGGCATATTTGTTGATTTTTTGAATATATTGTCTCCTTTTAATCCAGAAGCTGCAACAAAAACAGTATTTTCTGGCTTGATTCCAACCCCTTGCAGTAATTTTCCTATATCTTCTTTAACTTTGTTGAATTTAGCTTCATCATATCCTAAAGCATCCATCTTATTTATTATAATAGCAATATTTTTGACACCCATAGTTCTCAAAAGCCATAGATGTTCAGTTGTTTGCAGTTGAACTCCAGCGGGAGCAGCAATAACTAAAAATGCAGCATCTGCTTGTGAAGCACCAGTAATCATGTTTTTAACAAAATCTTTATGTCCAGGAGCATCAATTATTGTAATTTGAAATTTATTAGTCATAATTTTTCTATAAGCTAAATCAATTGTAACTCCTCTTTCTCTTGATTCTCGAATTTGATCCATAATATAAGCGAATTCAAAACCAGCTTTTCCATGCTTTTCAGCTTCAGCTTTTAATTTTGTCATTTCTTGTTCTGAAACTATTCCACTGTCGAACATTAATCTGCCCACGCAAGTAGACTTGCCAGCGTCGACGTGCCCTACGAACACAACATTCATGTTTGGTTTTTCTTTAGCCATTTTTTATTTCCTTAGTTTAAAATGGATAGAAATCGTTAGATTTCTTTAGCCATAGTTTAACTTAAAAAAAGTGGATTTATAAACTTTTTGCTTTATTTTTTGAGATCTTTTCCTGTAATTTTATCATTTTTTATCATTTATCATCGGGATAATCTGACTAGGAATTAAAATTAAATATTAAATGCAATTTTGGATTGACGCTTCATATGCTGTTTTCTTTTCCGAAACACTTAAAATTATTCTTTGTTCATATTTTCCTGTATTTACATTAATATGATAGTTTCTTGATTTTTCATCATATCCAATAATCTTTATACCAGAACCATTGTTTGAATTTCTATGATTCCCGAAATCAATGTGTTTAACAAAATCTAATCTTTCAAGTTTTTCAATAATTGAACAAATCTCTTTTGGAACATGATTCTTTTTTCCACATTTCTTTCCGTGAATGTTTTTTACCTCTTTTGATTTTATTTTTGACATTTTTGTTTCAAAATTATATACTTTAAAAAAATTGTGGTGTTAATTAGTTCATTTTTAAAGTTCTTCATATTGGACAGTTTTTTCTAATCGGTCCCCGCTTTTCTTCTCTTCTTTTTTTTCTATAAAATTTTTAATATAATTAACAGGATTCCATTCTTTAGTTACAATTCCTGTTCCAAGATATGTTATCTTTATTATAAATGGAATAGCATAAACACTGAATCCGATGGTTCCCAAAATACTTCTTTTACTTTTTGGTTTTTTAAACTCCCTGTAAACTCCGACACCAGGAACTACATACCCTGCGTAGTAAATAGCTTTTTTCCAATTCATAAGTCCTCAAAGAGAAAAATTGTTTATAAATTTAATTATTGATTCTCAGCCAATCCCTTTCTATCCCTTATCTTTCTTATAACATCATCTTGCAATGATGCTGGAATCTTCTCAAACTGCTGGTCCATTAATGATGATGTTCCACGTCCTTCTGTCGCTGAGCGCAAATCACTGCTCCATCCAATCATTTCTGCAACAGGAATCTTTGCTTTTATTTGTGCCAACCCCATTTCTTGTGTCATGTCAAGTAGTTGTCCTCTCTTTCCCCCAATAAGTTTTGTAGCAGCGCCCATAAAATTCTCTGGAACTTCTACCAAGTGAACTTGCAGAGGTTCAAGCATTGTAGCATTTGCACCTCTCATTGCTTCGGTTATAGCCTCTCTGACAGCAGGATAAACTTGTGCAGGCCCTCTATGGATGGCATCCTCATGCAGCCTTATATCCTCCAAAATAACTTTCATTTTCATGCATGGCTCTCTTGCTAAAGGCCCCTGATCCATAACCATTTCAAATGCATCCAAAACCATTTCAATTACTTCTCCAATATGAACTTCCCCCCTTGTTTCATCAAAGAACATATTTCCTTTGTAAATATCTTTGACATTTCTTATTTCATCACTTCCCCAACCCTTATTTGAGAGAACATTTGTAACTGTTTCACTTTTTTTCTTGATTCTTCCTTCAGGAAGCTCCCCTTTTTCTATTAATTCATCTAATTCTGGGCTTAAAGGTTCAACTTTCATGAAAAAACTATTGTGCTTGTTTGGACTTCTTCCTTCAAATGCCTGTCCTGAAGATTTTCCAACTGACTCCCTATAAACAACAATTGGATTTGAAGTCTTTACTTCTAGGCCTTTTTCAGTTTTAATTCTGTTTTCAATAATTTCGAGATGCAATTCCCCCATTCCTGAAATTAAACTTTCTCCAGTCTCTTCATTTATTGTGACTTTTATAGAAGGGTCTTCTTTTGAAACTTTTTTCAATATATCAATAAGTTTTGGCAGGTCTGCAGTTTTAACAACTTCAATTGATTTTGTAATAACTGGCTGGAATATGTGCCTTATTTCTTCAAATGAAGTTTCTTCTTTTTCTGTAATCGTCTCTCCAACATCCAGATTCAATCCACTAACAGCAAGGACATTTCCTGCAGGAACACTTTCCAATTGTTCTGGTTTTATTCCATTATAAATAAGAACCTGTTGTATCTTCCCCGGGCTTTTCGCATTATTTGCATAAACATTCATTCCGCTTTTTATTGTTCCTGAATATATTCTTCCTGCTGAAATCTCTTTTCCAGAACGAGGGTCAATTACAATTCTTGTTATAATAAATGCTAATTCTCCTTTCTTGTTGCAGTTCATTAAATCTTTTCCAAATTGACTTTCTAAGTCTCCTTTCCATATTTTTGGTATTCTGTATTTTTGCGCATCTATAGGATTGGGAAGATGTTTAACAGCCATATCAAGAATAACTTCATAGAGAGGAGCATTTGCCCAAACCCATTTATCTCTCTCTTCCGGGGACATAGTTCCATCATATAATTTATATATATCTTTGAAACTTATTTTCTTTTTTTTCATAAATGGAATAGAAAGTGCCCAGTTTTCTCTCGCAGAACCAAATGTAACACTTCCGTCTGAAACACTTACCTTGAATTGTTTTGCAAATTCTTTTTCAGCAATCTGATCAATTAAATGATTAAATCTTTCAATTATTTTTTTAAATCTTTCCTGCATTTGTTCAGGAGTTACCTGCAGTTCGTTTATTAATCTGTCAACTTTATTTATGAATAAAACTGGCTTTACTCTTTCTTTAAGAGCCTGTCTTAAAACTGTTTCAGTTTGAGGCATTATTCCCTCAACTGCACATACAAGAACGAAAGTCCCATCAATTGCTCTCATTGCTCTTGTAACATTTCCACCAAAATCAACATGTCCGGGGGTGTCAATTAAATTAATCAAATACTCTTCCCCTTGAAAATTGTGAACCATAGAAACATTTGCAGCGTCGACAGTAAGCAATCTTTCCTGCTCGTCAGAATGCTGCCATGTAGCCATTCCTTCTTCCAAATCTCCTGCATTCTTAGAAGCCATCATTCCTGCTGCAGCGAGCAAATTGTCTGTAAATGCAGTCTTACCGTGATGAATGTGCGCGCTCGTCGCTACATTTCTTATGTTTTCCTGTTTTGAAATTAAACGTTTAATTTTTTCTAAACTTGTTTCTTTGTCTGCCATTTTGTATTTTTTGTTTATCTCGCACTATCAGCTTGTGCCTCGCTTTCTTTCTTTTTTCTTATCGCAAGGCTTTCACCATTTTTGTCAGCAGCCATAATTATCTCTTCTGCTAAAGTTTGAGTTATTGTCTTTTTTTTATTAAATGCTTTGTCTGAAGCTCCGTGAATCAGATGTTTCAGAGACAAATTTACTCTTCTTATTGGTGAGACATCAACTGCCTGCGGATATCTTGCACCACCATATTCAATTACAGTGATTTCATCTCTTGGAGCAGCATTTTCAATTGCATCCACCAAAACTTGAACAGGATTTTTCCCTGTTTTCTTTTCCACAATTTCAAGAACATCCAAAATAATTTTCATATTTTTTGTATACTTTCCTGTTGCTCTTCCTTTCTCAATCTTGTGTTTTTTCCCTCGATGTCCGCCAACAGCAAGCCTATTCATCAATCTTTCAACAAGATTAACTTTTGTCTGCCCGAGTTTAACAACATTTCTTCCCTGGCTTTTCAATATTAATTTTGGCTTGAGGTTTATCACTTGTTTTAATCCAGGATCTTTAACCTCTATTTTGGATAAATCATATTTGTCAAATATTTTGAAATTTTGTTCTGTCATTTTAATTTTTCTTTGTTAATTTCTCAAGTTTATTAATAGATTTACCAAATTCATCAATTTTTATTTGTAATTCTTCTGTTTTTGGGATAAAATAATTGTTAGGCCAATTATTAAATCTTTTAAGGGTCTTTTTCTTTTGTAAATTAAAATATATGTTTACCCCTACACCCACCAATGCAATCCCCCCCATAGCAATTAATTGATATTCATCCATTTTATTTTGTTAACTCCTCTAATTTTGAAATAATCTCTGGATGATCTGTTTCAACAAAAATTTTAACTTTATTATCAAATTGCATTAAATTATTTTCTTTCTTGCAAACAAAAGAATTCAATGAAACTATTACTCTTCCACCAAAATCAGATAATTCATCCTTAGGAGTATAAAAGATACTTGGGATTTCTGAACTATTTTTTGCACCTGCCCCATAGGTCTCCAATAGATATTTTGAAACTTTTGAATTAAATTGTTCAAGACTACACAGATATTCTCGTTTCATTATCGTCTACCCTTCTGTATTCTTCCAAGCCATAATCTGTCGAGAGGCTGGTCATTTACTTTTATAACTTTATATCTAACACCCGGAATATCTCCTTTAGAACGCCCCTGTTTTCCACCTATTCTTTCAATCATAACCTCGTCGTGTTCATCTATAAATCTCTGTGCCAGATTTCCTGGAATAAATGCAGTAACACTTCGTCCGTTTTTTGTTAGCTGAACTTTGCAGCATTTTCTCATCGCTGAGTTTGGCTGTTTAGCTTCTTTTTGAATTTTTGAAAGAACAATTCCTTTGGCTTGATTTGCACCCCCCAAAGGATCTGATTTAGCATAAAGACCTAAAGTTCTAACTTTGTATTTTCTATCTTTCCATTGAAATTTTTTTCTGTCTTTTATTTTTTTGAAAGCACTCTTTAATCCCATTGTGAATATAAATTAATTAGAAAATTAGTTTTTAAAGGTTTTTATTCAAACAATCCTAAAATCCCTCTTGAAAAAATCTTTCACTATGCTCCGCATTTCAATAACTCTTCTTCGATTTCTTCCAATAAGTGCAGCTTTACTTTGCATTCCCGCTGTTAGAACTATTTCATTTGGAAAAATCTCTAGACTTTTGAAAGTTACAGGACTAACTACTGCTTCAATAAATAATTTTATGTCTTTAACCTCTTTTGGAAAAGGAACTACTTTTATTCTCTTTTTAAGAATTTCACTCATTCTTCTAATATTTCTTGCGTCTGGCCCAAGGGATTTTGAAATTAAATTTCTTGGAACAGAAAAAATTATTGCATTATTATACTGAAAACAATAACGGGTGATCACGCCTGTTATTCTTTCGAAGAGATCTAGATATCTTAAATCCTGCATATTAAGTGTATTTACCATTTTTTATTATTGAGTTTTTAGAGGGTTTTGTTTTATAAATTTATTGTTATTTATTCACATTTTCAACAATTTTAGAATCAGCTGTTTTCTTTTCAGATTCTTTTTTTGTCAAAGGTCCGATAACTTTGACGAGCAAACCAGGCAATCCTGTTCCAACAGGAACTGGTTGATTCAGAATTATATTTTCAATGACACTCAATAATTTATCTTCGCTTCCTTTCACAGTTGCTTTCACAAACTGAGTAACAGGAGTCTCGAAGGTTGCCCTCGCCAATATAGAAGACTTTTGCGCAATAATCCCCATTCTCGTAACCCCTTTTATTTCTCCTGAATTTGTCATGGCATCAGTGACGAGTTTAAGATGCCTTATATCAATATCTAATCCCTGTGTCTTAAGAACTTCTTTTATTTCGTTTATTAGCAATCCCCTTGCAACCTCAATTCCAAATATTTCAGCAACTTCATAAAAGTCATTGGAAATTGTTTTATCTTTATTTACTTCCTTTAATTTTATAATCTCTTTCAAATTGGTTCCAAGACTCATAATTATAAAGTTCTTGTCTCTCTTAACAACCAAAATCTGCTCAATTCCTTTTATTCCTGAAATAGTCACTTCTTTTAATTTTTCTTTGAGTTTGTAAAGTTCCTTGAATCCAATTTCGCCAGCATTTAATACTATTGAATCTTGTTTTTCTTTAAGATGAAACCCTAATTCGTGCAATTTTTCTATAATTCTCTTTATTGTTGTATGAGTTTGCCTCAATCCTTCTTTGTCGATTTTTATTTCAATTTTCTTATCGCTGAAGTCCAGAATAATCTCAGAAGATATTTCCTTTAATTTAACTTCTTTAATTTTTTCAGCAAGAATTTTTGATCCCTTTTCAGCATTCCATTCTTTGTTAAGATGAATTTCCATCTTTGGAGAAGAAGGTTTTTTTCTTGCATCAAAAATTTCTATAAGTCTTGGAAGTCCCTGTGTAACCTGCATTTCTGCAACACCCGCCATATGGAATGTTCTTAAAACCATTTGTGTAGAAGCTTCTCCAAAAGATTGTGCTGTTACAATTCCAATTGCCTCCCCAGAATCTAATTTCTCTTTTAGATGAAGTCTTGTAACATCCAGTCCGTCATCTCCGTATTTGAATTCTATTATGTTATTGTTGCTGTCTCTTACTGTCTCATCGTATTCAACTCTTAAGTCTTGAAGAGCATTTGCAAGTCTTCTATATAAATAACCAGATTTTGGGGTTCTTAATCCAGTATCCATAAGAGAATCTCTTCCTGTTACTGCTTGAAAGAAGAATTCATCTGGCCTTAATCCTCTTATGAATGAACTTCTTATGAATCCTCTCGCTTTCGGAGATAAATCTCCTTTTTTGAAGAAGGGCAATGTTCTTTCATTGTATCCAAAATCAATTCTTTTGTTTCCCATTGCTTGTTGTCCGACACATGAAGCTATTTGAGTAATATTCAGAATATTTCCTCCGCCTCCAGATTTAATCATGCTGTTTACAGGATTATTTTTTGGGAATTCTCTCTTTACAATCTCTCCGATTTTTGTTCTTACTTCATTTAAGGTCTGAAGAATTCTTATCTCTCTGGATTCTTCTTTTGTCTTTCCTGGAATCAGTTCAAAAGAGGAACTGTTGTAAGATTCAATTATCTCCTCTGCTCTTTTCTGCGCTCTTTCAATAACTTCTCCGCATTCTTTAAGAATATTTTCATTTAAATCCAAATCATTCACAGAAATTGTTATTCCTCTATCTGTGAGATAATTTTTTCCTAAATCAAACGCCTTCTTAATTATTTTGAAAGTCTCTTCTCTTCCAATAACTTTGTCAAGAACCTTGATTAAGTCCCCATCTTCTACTCCAAGAACAGTTTTGTCAATGATTCCTTTTGTCACCTCCCCATCTTTTATAGTGATAGAATCATTGGAGAAACTAACATTATTTGGAAATATCTTTGAAAAAATTTCCTTTCCAGAAACCACTTTTTTAGAAAAATGCCCGTCTATATTTGAATTAAATAAAAGCTGATTTGCATAATCTGAAGTAAATTCTTCAAGCCCTAAAAGGTAATTTCCTGTTATTGAATCACTTATGCATCCAACAAGATTAGTGTTATTTTTTGGAGAAATCAAATTTCTTTTTACATCCAGCAATATTTTTGCTTCAGCTCTCGCCTCTTCATTTTGAGGAGAGTGAATATTCATTTCATCACCATCAAAGTCAGCATTGTATGGAGTTGCAGCAGCAGGATGCAATCTAAATGTTCTTCCTGGAAGAACTTTTACAAAGTGAGCCATTAAGCTTCCTCTGTGCAGGCTCGGATGCCTGTTGAATAAAACAATATCTCCATCCTGTAAATGTCTTTCAACTTGATATCCAGCAGTAAGTTCATTTATGATTTCTTCTTTTAAGTCAATGGAAATCTTTTTTCTTTTTCCATCAGATCTTATGACATAACTCGCACCAGGATATTCCTCCCCTTTTTCAATTAATTTTTTCAATTTTTCTATATTCAAATCATTCACAGTTTCAGCAACTGTAACAACTTTTGCAATTTCCAAAGGTATCCCGACTTCATTTATATTAATGAACGGATCAGGCGAAATCACTGTTCTTCCTGAATAATTTACTCTCTTTCCCGCAATATTTTTTCTTATTCTTCCTTCTTTACCTTTTATTCTTTCTGTAATTGTTTTTAACGGCTGCCCGCTTCTGTGTCTTGCAGGAGGAACTCGGGTTATAGTATTATCGAAGAAAGTTGTAATGTGATATTGTAATAAGTCCCATAAATCCTCTATAATAACTTCCGGAGCACCTGCATTCAGATTTTCCCACAATCTTTGATTAGCTCTTATAATATCAGAAAGTTTATGTGTTAAATCATCTTCAGAACGCTCTCCTGTTTCAAGAATAATTGAGGGCCTAACAGTTACCGGAGGAACTAAAAGCGAAGTAAGAACAGCCCATTCTGGCCTGCATGTAGAAGGATTAACTGCAATCTTTCTTAATTCATCGTCGGGAATTTTCACCAGCATTTCTCTTATTTCTATAGGGAATATTCTTATCTTTCCCTTATAGAAAGTTGTTGGTTTGTCCAGTTTTACTCTTTCTTGAACAGCTTGGCAATGAGGGCATTTCTTAGTATCTTTTGCTTTCTTCGCCCTCTGAGTTGAAGTGTATTTGTCCAAATCTTTATCAGAAATCATTAACTTTCCACATTCTTGGCAGAAACATCTCAAACTCATTTCAATTAGGGGAACATATTTTAGATGAATAATTGATCTTGCCAAATCAATGCTTCCTGGATGTCCTAGACACTCTTTTATTCTCCCTCCACAGGTTCTGCATCTTACCCCCGGATCAACTGCACCAAGCCTCAAATCCATCAAACCTCCGTCGACAGGATATCCATCTATGTCATAAAGTTCTGGTGTGACTATTTTTGCACATGAGACTTTTTTAATTTGCTCAGGGTTGAGCAAACCAAATCTTATTTCTCCTATTTTTTTCTTTACGAATTTTCTCATTTTATGATGTTTTTTCGTTTGACATTTTATTCGTATTTATTTTTCAGTTTAAATGAAGTGTTTATGTGTAATCCCTGCAGCTCCTCTAAGAGAAGTTTGAATGCGTATGAAACCTCAACAGGCTCGATATCTTCGCTGTTGCAGATAGGGCAGAAAGTCTTTAATCTTATATTGTCTTCAATTGCAATTGCTCCGCATTTTGAACAAATAGGAAGAACAACCTTATCTGAATCATATCTTTCTTTCAATAACAATGAAGCTCCATGAGCTACGAGAGCCTGCTGTTCCATTTCCCCAAGTCTTAATGCTCCTCCTCTCGACCTTCCTTCAATTGGCTGTCTTGTCAATAGAGCAATCTTGCCTGAAGCTCTTCCGTGCATTTTGTTCCCAACCATATATTTAAGTTTCAAATAATACAAATTTCCTATGAATATTTTAGAAAGAATTTTCTTTCCGGTTATTCCGCTGTACATTGTTTCTTTTCCATCAAACCTAAATCCTAATTCTTCGAGTTGTTCTTCCAGGTCTTTTTTTCCTATCCCGCAAAAAGAAGTTCCGTCTATAATCTCTCCTTTCAAACATCCAACTTTTCCTGCTAATAATTCCAATAAATATCCAACAGTCATCCTTGAAGGCAGACCATGCGGATTGAATAAAATATCTGGCCTGATCCCTTTTGAAGTGAAAGGAAGATCTTCTTCAGGAATAATCATACCAATAACTCCTTTCTGTCCGTGAGAGGTTGCAAATTTATCTCCCAACTCAGGAATTCTCTGGTCTCTTGTTTTAACCTGAACAATTTTATTTCCTTCGTTATCTTCTGTTATAAAAACAGATTCAACAATTCCTTTTTCTTCCTGCCTCATTGTCACACTTGATTCTTTCTTTGTTCTTATTGAAATTTCCCTCGCTTCTGATAAGAATTTTGGAGGAGACATTTTTCCAATCATAACTTCTCCCTCGTTTATCGCTGCTTCGGGGTAGATTATTCCATCATCTTCTAAAAATCGATAAGCAGATTCTACCTTATATCCAGAAGAATCTTTTTCAGGAATTGCAATTTCATCTTTCAATCCTCCTGCATAATTCATTTCAACTGCAGAATAGGGTCTGAAATAAAAGCTTCTTCCAACCCCTCTGTCTAAACTTCCTTTATTGAAAACTAAAGAATCTTCCATATTGTATCCTTCATAACTCATAATAGCTACGACAAGGTTTTGCCCTGCAGGATAAATATTTAGGGTGTCATACACAAAACTTCTTACAATGGGTTTTTGTGGATATTGCAAAATGCTTACATCAGTATCCAATCTGCATAAATAATTTGCAGCATATAAGCCAAGAGCCTGCTTTTGTGTCTTGCTTCCTCTATTCAATCTTGAACTCTGGTCGTGGTTTCCATACGGAACAAGGCTAGTCACAGTTCCAAACAAAGAAACAGGATCAATTTCCAAATGGGTGTGTTCTTGTGTCAAACTTTCTTCATTTAAAGTAATCAAAGCATTTTCTTCTTCAGCAGCGTCGAGATATTCAATTATTCCTTTTTGGACCAAATCATTCCATTTCATCTCTTCTTGTTCTATCTGCACTAAATGTTCACTTTTTATTTTAGAGATTCCATTTTCAACAACTATTAGGGGCCTTAAAACTCTTCCCGCTTCAGTCGAAATATAAATTGTTTTAATTCCCTCATCTTCCCTGAAATTCATTTGTGCAGGAAGTTGGTTTTCTCTTCTTTTTTCTCTTATTTGTTTCACAAATTTCTTTCCATCCTCGACAGTTCCTATAAACATTCCATTAAAAAAAACATCATAATTTCCAATTCCTTCTCTATCAAATCCAAGAGCTTCCAAATCTTTGATAAATTTATTTTCATCTAATTCAACTCTCGTAGAAACTCTGCTTAATATTGCAAGATTTTTTCTCAATCCAATTTCTGTTCCTTCTGGAGTTTCAATTGGGCAGAATCTTCCATAATGAGTTGGATGCAGTGTTCTTGCCATAAAATTTTCCTGGTCACCTGGAAGCATGCTTGAAACTCTTTGCAACTGCGAGATTGTAGCAAGATAATTTGTCTTGTCAATATTTTGTGTAATCCCGCTTCTCTCTCCGGTCCAAGAGCCAGTTGCGATGGCAGATTCAATTCGATGTGAGAATAAAGTTGATTTAGCTAAAACTTTTATTGAAAAGAATTTCTTTCTTTTCGAGGATTTTTGAAGAGAATACTGTATATCTCTCACTAAAATCCCTAAATTAACTCTAAATAGGGTTGCAAGCAAATCTCCTGAAAGTCTGACTCTCTTGTTCGCATAATGGTCTTTGTCTGTTCTTAATTTTGGATTTTCTTTTGCAATCAAAAATTGTTTTATAAACTTGCAGAGGGTTATTGCTTTTTTCATTCTGTCTTCTTTTTTCTGGCCAATGTGGGGAAACAAATAAGAATCAATTCTCTGCTTTACCCTGTCTAAAATTTCTTTTTTGGTTCCCTGAAGATTCGTCTTTTCAGCAATGTACATCATTGCGTCTTCTTTCTCTGCCAAATTTACAAATTCATAAAGATTAATTATCACGATATCATTCTCTTTTCCTACATATTTTTGAATATCAGATTCTTTTGTCAGACCAAATGCTTTTAAAAGAACAACTGCAGGAATATCCTTAAATCTGCTGAATGAAACATTTAGAATTCCCTCCTTGTTTTCTGTTATTGTTACTGGAATTCTGTAGGTCCCTTTTAATGAGAATAATTTTAGAGTCAAATCTCCTTTCTTGTTGTTTTCTATGAATGGCTGATTTTCTGCCAAATCTTCTGCCATAATCATTACTCTTTCATTTCCTTTTATTATGAAATATCCTCCAGGATCCAGAGGGTCATCATAATTCTGGATTAATTCTTCCTTAGACATTCCAACTGTGTTACACACTTTGCTCTTTACCATTACAGGAATCTTTCCTATTTCAACAATCTCAGAATCAACCTGTCCGTCTTTTTTGACAGTCAATTCAAGAGTTATTGGAGCAGCATAAGTCAAATCTCTCAGTTGAGCTTCTATTGGTGTTATAAGTGAAGAGCTCCCATCTGCTTCTACAACCTTTGGTTTTCCAACCTGGATTTTTCCAAGATTAATTTCAAATTCTTCATTAATTATTGTTTCAGAAATCTCATCTACAATTTCCTGAAGTCTTTTGTCTATAAAATTGTTAAAAGAAGTTATATTTGATTCAACTAAGGAGTGTTCTTGTAGATAATTCTTTACAATTAAATGATTTTGCTTTTCAAAAACCATTATATGACCACCCGATAATATAAATTTATTTTTTCATTCTCGTTTCTTTCAATTTTTATTACATCACCGACGTTGCAATTTTCAGGAAGACCAGCATCATCCAAAAGAATTTTTGGCAGTTGTGATCTAGAGATGTTCAATCTATTTATTAATTCTTGAGCCTCTTTTTCGCTTAATTTTGTATGTTTTGGTTGTAGAATGTGCATCTTTTTGTGTTTGGCATTTAATCCTCAGCACCAAGGCCACAGGATAAATATTTAACAACTGTCTGATAATAAAAGATACCAAGATTTGATTTAAAAACCTTTGGGTAGCGGGGGCTTTGCACAATAAGTCAGAGTTGCACAAAAAGTCCTTATGAAAGAATTATGCACAAAAACCACGCCTGCTTACCAGAACACGCTGTATTATGTAAGGAGAATTATTGAATATGATATATGTGATTAATTAATCTTTTTTTGGGAGCTTGAAATAATTGATGCTCTGATAAAATTTAGAAAATTGGGATTTTGATAAATCTTCAAAAGAATTAGACTCACCAAGACAATATGCATTTACTCCAAAATATCTTTTATCTTTCTTTTGTAAATCTTGTAGTTTCTCAGGAATCTTATTTTGCAACTCTTCATTCTGCCTTTCCCAAGTCGAGAAAAGTAAAGTGTCTATAATTGTTGCACTTCCGATTTGCTCATGATTAACTCTTTTTCCATTTCCATTTACAAATTTTCCATTTTTCCAAAATATTGGTTCTAGATTATTTTCCATAATTCTCCCCACTTTTTTAAAGTTTTTAAACTTTTCTACTTTGTTATAATTTGAGAGTGATAATTGATTTTAAATCAATCTTCTCCCAACACAATTTTAAACTGAATGCCTCTAAAGTGCCTGTGAATCTTCTGTTTAAAAAGTAGGCTCGAATTTAGACTTATTAAACAAAGCCGGTAGCACGTAGCATGTCATCAAAAGGGATTTATAAAATAACACTATCTGGTTTTAAGATTATTTTCTGGGGTTTTTCTACTAATTCTTCTAGTTTACCTGCAACTTCCTTTGAAAGACCAGTACACATTAGCTTGATTTCCGCGCCTTCTGGCTGTGTAATAACTTGGCCATTGTTCTCCAAATAAAAATAAGTTGCTTTTTCTCCTCTATCTGTCTTATGACCTTCTTTTATTTGATTTAAGTATTCTGTCACTTTACCTATTTCAAAAAGATTTGTTTTTAAAATACCTTGGTAGATTCCCTGAACTTCTTTTAAAGCCATCCCACATCAATAAATTATTCCTTTTTAAAGATTTCTGTCATTGAGATTCTCAAACCAAAAGGAATAGAAATTGCTATTGCCCTATCTAATAGGGATGATAGTAAGAAAGTATTAAAATATACAAAAACAATTAGAAATTTAACTTGGGTTATGGTTGGTGTGGTTATTTTAAATTTAATATTGATAATATTCGGCACATCTTTTGGGCAAGAATTAATCAAAATATTATTTTAACTCCCGACATTTGACAACCCTTTTATGCGATTAATATTCTTGCCATAACCAAGGTCTGTGCTTTCTAGCCCCCATAAACATTTCATAACCAGAATCACCATATTTTCTTGGATTATAAGTAGGATACTTATCAACTCTGAAATTAGAATCTCTTAATCTTCCTGGAAAAAATTCAGTCAAATCTTCATCAACTAAAGTATCCAATCCTATTTCATAAGCTTTTTTTGCCAATTTTTCTACACAATCCCACATATGAAATCCTGCAATTCTTATTATTCTTCCATTATTTAGTTGGTTAAGAATATAATCTTGGTTTGGGTAAAGATATTCTCCATTCGGTTGCTTCTTTATATGTGTTTCAAAATCCAAACCCACTTCAATAATTTTATCTGATTGTTGAATTTCAATGACATCAGAAATTTCATGACCATTGAATAATGCATAATTTATATCAAAACCTTTTTGTCTATACCTAAAATCAATACATTTGTTCAAGGTGGATTTGTATCTTTGTCTAAATGCATCCACCCCGTTTTCTTCAGCCCATCCGTGATTTTGAATTTCAAAATTAATTATCTCTGGAATTGGGTATAAAAATACAAATGTTTTCATTTTCTATTTCTTAGTTAGAGATTATATACTATTTTAAAAACTTAACTAGTAGACTTTTTAAACAGGGCTTACTTTATAAACAAAGCCGGTAGCGAGGGTTTTTAATCAGAAAGGAGCAGTACCCCTATAAGTCTCAACAAATTGTGAAATTTTACCCTTTAGGATATTCCCCTGTAAGGATGAAGTTATTTAGGGCATCTAAATTCAATATTTCATTCGATTCAAGGTTTTGAGATGAAGAAACCTTAATATCTATCCCTAATTTTCTTGGTCTTTCTGTTATACTAAACTTCCTTCCCTTAAGCGTATGATCTCTATAAATTTTATACATCTCGCTATAGGATATCTTTTCAACTTTTCTTAGATAATCATAGAATTTACATTTTTCCTCTTCTGGATTATTGTACATTCTACTTTCAATATTCTCCCTAATAATTGGAAGAATTTCTTTTTCAAATCTTAATTTTCCTTCAAGAATTGTTTCTGTTCTTCCCGAGGTTTCTTTTTGAGTATACTTTTTATATATAATCATAAACATTCCAGAAATACTCCCTTTTTAACAATTATTATGTTTAAAGAGATACATATACATTAATAAATAAAATATTATAAACTTCATATTAGAGACTAATCCATGGAAAAACCCTACATAAGAAAAGAAAGATATCCCTGCCCTTTTTATGGTTTTTATGGAGATAATATAATAGAGATTATGATGGAACAAGAGGGAAATAAATGTGCTTTAATAGCATCTTCTCATTCTCCATGTCGTATGGAAATAGATAAGAAAACTCCTGATTGGAACAAATGCCCAATTAATCCGGAAGAGAGTGGAGGAAAACCACTTATTGATTCTACAAATAATATTAAAGTTTTTCCAAAAGAATTTCACCCCCAAAATAAACGTTCATGGGGTGGAATGGATTTCAAAGACTGGATGAATTATGTTATGGAAGGAAGCGATTCTAATTTATAATCAAAAATGGCCCCGAACTGAAATTAAAATTTCGTTTGCTGTTCCATAAACAAGTTTTATGGCCCCGAAGGGATTTGAACCCTCGACACCTGGATTAAAAGTCCAGTGCTCTAACCAGACTGAGCTACGGAGCCGTATTATCAACTTGCTCTATATTCAGGATGGTTTGTGCTTTAGCACTTTAACTAGACTGAGCTACAGAGCAATCATACCATTTTTATTAGAAAATACTTTATAAAATTATCTTATAGAACACAATTATCTTTATAATTCATTAAAAACACAGAAAAGCATGGAGTTTGAAGCTAAATTTGATAGGCTATTTGCTAGTAAGCCAATAATAGGGATGGTTCATCTTGCTGGGAATAATAAAGATGAAAAAATTAAAAGAGCTTTGGAAGAATTATCTATCTATGAGCAAGAGGGAGTTGACGGGGCGATAATTGAAGACTACCACGGGCCTGCAGAGTATATCTATGAGACTTTAAAAGAAGTACAAAAAAATAATTATAAGATAATTCTTGGTGTTAATAATCTTAGAAACCCCTATGCCAGTTTTCATTCAAAAAATCTTGGGGCAAAATTCGTACAATTTGACAGTGTTCAAAACAAAGATTTAAACTTAGAAAATTATAATGAATTTAGAAAAGTTTATGCTGATATGATTGTTCTTGGAGGAATTAGATTTAAGTATACCCTGCCTACTGGAAACTCTCTAGAAAAAGATTTAGATGAGGGAAAATTAAATTGTGATGCAATTGTTACAACAGGAGAAGGAACAGGCATAGAGACTCCAATAAAGAAATTAAAAGTATTCAAAAGTTATCTTGGAGACTTCTCTTTAATTATAGGTGCAGGATTGAATACAGAAAATGCCTATGAGCAACTTCAAATTGCAGATGGGGCAATAGTAGGAAGTGCATTTAAGCCAAACAAAAATACCAGATTACCTGTGGATAAATATCTTGTTAGGGAATTAATTGATATGGTAAAGGAGGTTAGAAAAAATGGAATCTAAACCATATATTGGAATAACTGGGCCTGTTTTAAAAGAGGAAGTTTTAGGTATCTGCGGGTTGTTTGAAGATTTTGGATTTTATGAGAATCGTTCAGTCAAACCTATGATCGGAATTCTTGCTTCTTACAAAACACTAAACAACATAAAAATAGAAAATAGGAGATATCCCAAATTAAAAATTATATCAGAATTAATAAAAGAGATGAAATCGGGGACATTTAGAACAATCCACTACAACACAAGAGAATTTGGGTCCTTATCTAAACAAGTCTCAGAATTAATTTATTTCCCTTATCACAAAATCCCCCTGGATGGGATACAATTAAACATTACTTACCCCCCAATAGATCAAATTGAAAAAATAAAAAAAGAATTTCCTGAATTAGAAATTATTTTTCAGGCAAACTCGGAAGTTTTAAATTCTGGATCAAAAAAAGAAGTAGCAAAAAGAATAAAGAATTATGGGGGATTAATTGATTATGTTCTTATTGATTCTTCGGGAGGGAAAGGAGAGAATTTAGACATACCCTATTCAGCGGATTTAGCAAACGAAATTAAAGATTTGAGCCCAAATATAAATATTGGATTCGCTGGGGGATTTAAAGGTTCTAATGTTAAAGTAAATTATCATGATTTGATTAATAAGTGCAGAGGTTTTGCTTTTTCAATTGATGCAGAAGGAGGATTAAGAGACAAATTAAGTGAAAAGTATGGTGATGATTTATTAAACATAAACAAGGTTAGGGAATATATTCAATCTGCCTCTTCATTTTTAATATAAAATTATTGTAGTGAATATTCACAAGAACTTCTTTAGTTTCTCACTAAAATCTTCCTCACTCATTGCCCCAACAAAATTAGTCACAACTTTCCCATCTTTCAACAAAACAAAATTGGGAATTGAAGAAACCCCAAACTTTTGGGCAATTTCATGTCCGTCTTCAACATTAACTTTCCCAACCTTAAGCTTTTTGCTGAATTTATCTGCAACATCATCTATAATTGGACCCATCATAACACAGGGCATACACCAGTCAGCATAAAAATCAATTAGGACATTTCCTTCTTTTATGAATTCATTAAATTCTCCGTTTGTTAATTCAGTTACCATGTTCCATAATTTTATTGTAGAATAAAGTGATTTATAAAAGTTTTTATTTGAAGTATGTTTTATAGCATATATTTATTTAAAAAAGAATAATCTCTTAGATTAATATGGAGCAATATTTGAATCTTCTGAAAGAGATTTTAACAAGAGGAGATGTTCAATATGAACCAAGGACAGAAGAGTATACTATAGGAATCTCTTCATTTTCGAGTACATATGATCTAAGAAAAGGGTTCCCGTTATTAACCACAAAAAATGTTCCATCCAGACTTCCGTTTGAAGAATTATTCTGGAAACTTAGAGGAGAAAGGAATGTTAAAACATTGGTTGATAAAAATGTTAATATATGGACTGCCAATGCATTTGACAGATACTTAAAAACAAATGGATTAAATGAAAAAATTCCAAAACATTCTTCCCAGTGGAATGAAGAATTTGAAAAATATTCACAAAGAATAAAAGATGACCCAAAGTTTGCAGAAAAGGCTGGAGATTTAGGTCCTGTTTATGGATATCAATGGAGACACTGGCCTGTAAAAAGGGAAGGGTGGGGCTTACTTAGGCAATTTTTTAATGAAGCGATTGCCGGAAAAAAAGAGAAGGTTGATCAGCTTGAAACTTTGTTAAAAGGTATAAAAAAAAGTCCCGGGTCAAGGTATCATGTTCTTAGTGCTTGGAATGTAAGCCAATTACATGAGATGGCTCTGGGGCCTTGCCCTTTTTGGCACCAATTTAGTGTATTTGGAGATAATTTAGACTTAACAATGGTTCAAAGAAGCAATGACTCTTATCTTGGCGATCCTTTTAATCAAGCACAAGATGCCCTGTTATTGGAAATGGTTGCAAAAGAAACAGGATTTAAACCAAGATTTTTCAATTATCAAACTATCAACACTCACATTTATCTTGGGGTTGTACCAAGATCAGATTTTTGGAAAAATGAAAAGAATATAAAAGAATTCCAAAATAATTTTAAGGAGATAAGTAAAAGAGAAGAATATCTTAATTTAAGGGAGTGGTATCTTAACCAGGTTCCTGCAGAGAGTGAAGGAAATGAAAGAAAAGATCATCTTCCATTTGTTTTAGAACAGCTTTCAAAAGAACCAAAAGAATTACCTTTTTTGAAAATAGAAAAAGACATTCCTTTGTTAGAGGCTATTCAAATGTCGCCTTTGGATGTAGTAAAAGTAAATGGATACAATCCCCACAAATGGGATTCAAAGGCAGAGATGGCTGCGTAATATGGAAAGAGGGAAGATAATATTAATTGAAGGAACTGATTCTTCTGGAAAAGCTACTCAAACAGAATTGCTTCTTAATAAGTTTGAAGAAAAGGGGATTCCTTGCAAAACAATAAGTTTTCCAGATTATAATACTCCTACAGGAAGAATTATTGGACAATGTTATTTAGGAAAAAAAGATTTAGGTCAGGAACTTGGGTGGGAAGGAGATTATTCGTGGCTTGGAAATGCAGATAAAGCAGATCCAAAAGTTATTTCTCTTTTTTATGCTGCAGATAGAAAAGCAGCTGTTTCTAAAATAGAAAAGACTGTCAATTCTGGAGAACATTTAATTATAGACAGATGGGTAGAATCCAACATGGGGCATCAGGGAGGAAAAGCAAAAACCTTAGAAGAAAGAGAAGAAATAATCAATTATATAGAATCTTTAGAATATGATTTATTAAAACTTCCAAAACCAGATTTAACAATCTTTCTTTATATGCCCACAGAAGTTGCTTTTGAATTAAGAAAAAAAAGAGATGGGGGAAATAAAAATCTAGATGGGCATGAAACCAATCTTAATCATTTAAAAAATGCAGAAGAAGCTTATTTACAGTTAGCTAATTTGTACAATTGGACAAAAATAGATTGCGTTGAAAATGGAAAAATAAGATCTAGGCAAAATATCGCTGAAGAAGTTTATTTTGTTGTTAAGAACCTTTTTAAAATCAAATCATAAATTTTTCTTAGTTGTTCCATATATTGAAGATGGTTTGGAAAAAATGAAATCTTTGTATATCCCTAAAATAAATGAATTGTTTAGTTTATAAATTTGTTAAAGAAATTTTATTTTAATATCTATTTGTTACCAGTATGGCCAAATCCTCCTGGACCTCTTTCTGTATCTGATAACTCCCCAACTTCTTTAAGAACCATTTTTTCAACTTGACTTAAAACAATTTGAGCAACTCTTTCACCTTTTTTAACAGAATAAGTTTCATTACTATGATTTATTAAAATAACTCCCAACTCCCCCCTATAACTAGAATCAACTGTTCCAGGAGCATTTAAAACAGTTACTCCCTTTTTTATTGCAAGTCCTGATCTTGGCCTAACTTGTATTTCATACCCTATTGGGATTTCAAACACCAAACCAGTTCTAACTAATTCTCTTCCACCAGGTTTTAATTCACAATCATTTACTGAATAAACATCCATCCCAGAATCACCTTCGTGAACATATTCTGGAATTATTGCTTCTGAATTTATTTTTTTAACTTTTACATCTGTCATTGCATATTAATTATAATTTACTATAAAAACATTTATTTTATTAATTATATAATCCATTTTAATATCTCTCAATCTCATCATTTAAGATATCTAATTCTATTCCTGCTTGTTTAAACATTTCTTCAGATTCTTTATCAGCATGATATCTTTTTTCACAAACAACTCTTTTTATGCCAGCATTAATGATCATTTTTGCACAAACAAGGCAAGGAGTCATTTTACAGTATAGGGTGGCATTGTCAATAGCAATTCCTAATTTTGCTGCCTGACAGATTGCATTTTGTTCTGCATGAGTTGTTCTCACACAATGTTCTGAGATAGATCCGTCTTCGTGAATTGTTTTTTTAATTTGGTGCCCTATTTCATCACAATGAGGCAATCCTTTTGGAGACCCAACATATCCTGTAACCAGAATCTGCTTATTTTTCACAATAATACATCCGCTCTTACCTCTGTTACATGTAGCTCTCTTAGCCACAGCTCTTGCAATTTCCATAAAATATTCTTCCCAAGAAGGACGAGGAATTTTTCTTTCAATCTCCTCATACAATTTACTCATCTTTTCTTTAATTTCTTCTAAACTTCCAGGATTTATTAATACAAAATCTGCTTGTTTCATACATTTCTCTACAGCTTGTCCTGTTTCAAGTTCTCCTATCCCTTTATCTCTGTCATCAACCTCAACAAATTCTTCCCATGTTTTTGGATCGCTCTCTCTGTTTCTAGAAATTAATCTCTGAAATCTTATTTCCTGCGAAGCATCAACAGAAACTAAAAAGAAATTCTTCAATTGTCTTAAAACTTTTATTTCTGCAGGATTTCTTATCCCATCTACAATAGCTCTTTTATATTCTTGATTTTGGATTTTATCTAAAACTTTTTCAGCAAGAATTCCTACCCCGAAATTTTCTCTTAACCAATTTCCTAAATCCTGTAAATTTTTCCTTATAAGTTCAATTTTTCTTTCTTTAGCAATTTCTCTTAATTCATCAGATAGGGATAAATAAACAAAACCTTTTTCTTTTAAAAAATCAGAAACAATACTTTTTCCAGCACCCAAACTTCCGGTCAACCCAATTATCATATAGGATAATTAATCTTCTTCTTTTATAAGGATTATTGTGATATTATCTTATTTTAGCATTTGGCAAGTATTTTAACACCCTTTCTAACATCTCTTTTAATAATCTTTTAGGAGTCTCATGCATTTCCTCCGGAAGATTTTCTTTAGTAAATTTTTCATTAATCATGTCTTCTTCTCCTCTTGCAATAAATCTTTGCAAGAAATATTTGTGGTCTTTAGTTCCTGTAGTTTCATAAATAAATTTTGCAATATCTTCAACTTCTTCCACAGTCATAAAATTTATATCTTTATTCTCTCTTATTATTGGAACAACTGTGGTTCTAAATTCATAATCTGGAAATTGGGAGACAATCCCCATTCCTTTTTGTAAGTCATCTCTTAAATCAATATATTCTTTTCCTACAGCTTGCGCATATAGATAAGGGGGGGCTTTAATATCCATTGCAACATAATCTATTAAATTCTCTTTTTTTAAATCTTGTAGAACACTATAATTACTGCCGTTTGTATCTAGTTTAACTTCTAATCCTCTTTTTTTTAATTCTCTTACAAAATGAATTAAATCTAATTCTTGGGTGGGTTCTCCCCCAGTTATTACAACTTTATTTATATGTTTATTTCTTCTATCAAGGAGATTTAATATTTCTTCATTATTATATGGTTGGATTTCACCATAAACTAATCTTTTATTGTGACAAGTAGGGCATTTATAGTTACATTTAGAAGTAAATATGACAGAGCTTAACCCTTTATCATAGTCTTGAAAACTTTCATTAAGAAATCCTTTTATTTTCATTTTCTAATTAGTGACAGGGGCATAATCAACAACTTTCTCAAGCATCGTCTTAAAAATAGGAGAGTTTATTGTTCTGGTTTTCCCATTGTATTCAGAACTAAATCTTTCTACTTTATCTCCTTTATGAACAACTATTGTAGGATAAGTATCAATTGGAGCATTGTAAATTGCAGCAATAACTCTGTCATCTTCATTTCTTAAATCATATTTAACAAGCTCTATATTTTCTGCCATTTCTTTTGGTAATTTTTTAATCTGCCTTTCTGCAATCTCTTGAGCCCGAGTACATTGGGGGCATTCAGGAGTTCCTAAGATTCCCACTCTTATTTTGCCTTCTTCAATAATACTTTTATATAATTCTGCTTCTAAATCATGTAAAGAAGAAGCTTCACCCACATAATGTTCCATTGCTTTTTGTCTATCTTTTAATTCTCCTTTCTTGCTTTTATTCCATGATCTAGGATCGCTAAAGTATCCAACAATCCTTGTTTTTTGAGAAATTTGTGATGAATCTTCATTTCCACATTCGGGGCATTTATCTACTAATCCTCTTGTGTGGTTTCCACATGCACAGCAAGAAGTATGTTCGCCTGAAAAAACAACTTGTGAAGACTGGGTGTTGTAATAAATTGATTTAACAAAATCATATGTAGCATTAGCTTTGTTCTTTTTTTCACCTGTAAAAAGATGGGTAATTGCTCCCGCCTCAATCATAGGATTTGTTTTAGCCTGTAAGATTGCTCTATCTAAACCAGAAACTTTTGCATCTGGTCTTAAGTGAGCAGAGTTTGTATAATAAACTTCATCCTCTTCAATATTTCCTTTAATTATTGGTTTTGTTTCTTCAGGATATCTAATTAAATCAAGTTTTGCAAATCTTCTATTAGCAGACTCTCCGGGAGTCTCTTCAATTATAAACTTCATTTTGTATTTTTCAGACATTTGGTTCTTCATAGAATGCATATGGGAGATAATCTTCAATCCAAGTTTATATGCTTCAGCATCTTCATGCAATTCTTTACCTGTTAAATGTTGAACTAATTCATTTAATCCAATAATTCCTATTATATAACTAGCTTTATTTAAGTCAATATAAGGTTCTCCATCATCAGAATTAGCACCCATATCCCTTAACGGACTTCCTTCTGTATCAAGGAGATTTTGTATGTATCTTCGTTTATTTGTGTGTGCCTTTAGAGCATATATCATGGATTTATCAATTTCCCCTAAAGTTGATTCTAATTTTTCTTCTAAGTTTTCTCCTTTTGCATTATATCCTGTTTGAGGAAGGTTTATTGAAACATTTTGAAATCCACAAAATCTCATTTTTTCAGGATGTTTTAACATGTAGGGGTCTGTGATTCTTTCTCGCAATCTACAGCATTGAGCAACATTCATACCATCTCCCCGATCAAACATAAAATAAACAGAATCATTATGTTCTACAACTTCACAAGCTTTTTGCAATAATCTTTCTTGCGCAGGATCATTAAAAGTTTCTTCTCCAACATGTACATCACATTTTGGGAAATTAAAAGGAACCCCATATTTATCACCCTCTTTAAAGATTTCTAATAATGCTTCTGCAAAATCTTGAGAAGCTTTTTTCACAAGTTCATGACCATATGTCATATAAACTGTTCCATCTTCGGGTTGAATCACATCTTCATCTTTGTTTCTCAGAGGTTCTTGTTTATTTCTTTCAACAATTTCCCATTCCCCCCTTTTGTTTTGTTTTGTTTTTATGTATGTTGCTTTAGAAAAAAGTGCAGGAATATTCTTTACATAGTTTGGCGTACTTAAATCAATATTAAAGTCAATAAATAGAGTTTGCCCTCCTCTTGAAAAAGCAGATTGTGATGCTCCAAAAATAAGGTTTTGAGCTACTTCTTTTAATTCTTTCTTAGAATATTCTTTTAACATTTTATAAGAGTTCGTCTCTTTGAATTCAAAAAGAGGAAGAGGAACAAAAACACCTTCTTCATCTTCAATAGTATCTATAAATCCTCCTTCCATTCTTTTTACTCTTTCCTTTTCTTCTTCTAACTTTTCTTCTAAATTCTCTCTTTTCATTCTTCTAGGAATTTCTTTTTCTATTTTTCCCCCACTATTCCTTAGAATTTCTTTTCCTTCTACTACTTTAATTTCTTTTAATAAAGAGGGGCCATATAGAGTATTTAACATTGGAAATCCTAATGCTCCAGCATAAGAAGATTGAATTGCAGCAAGAAAAGTGTGTATATGGTTATTCAATACCTTCGGATCATCTCCTGCTGGGTGGCTTTTTGAATCTAAGTTTGCAACGGTTTTATCTAACCCATATTTTTTAATAAATTCAACAGAATGGGCTGAACAATAAACTCTATCAGGATATCCTAAATCGTGCAAATGAATTTTTCCATTTTTGTGTGCTTCTGCAACATCTTCATCAAAGATTTCTCTTAATGCATATTCTTTTAATGCAAGTTCAGCAATACTTAGATTAACAGCTTCAGGATTATTTGCTTGAATATTGCTATTTTCAACAGATCTTGAATAAATTATTTGCTCAATATCATCTAGAGATATATTGACTCTTCTTCCGCCCAAAAGATCTTTAGGAGCATATCCTAATTCCATTAGTGAAGAATCAACAATAGAGAGTAGTTCTTCTTTTTCAACTAGTCTGCTAGTTTTTCTATTAGCTAAGATTTCTTCAAGTCTTTTAACGGCTTTCCTAGCATCTTCATAACTTACAGAAGTGTTTTCTACAATTAAAAGTTCCATAACATCAGAATTAAATTTACTCGCGGTTCCATTATCAAGAGCATGAATTCCTAATTGTTTATCTGTAGAATCAAAATCAACAGCAAAAGGAAGATTAATTAACTTCTCTCTTACTAATTCTCTTCCTTCTTTATATCTTCTGTAAAATGCACCAGTAGAATCAACTCCCTTGACCATTTCTCTCATTTTAGGTAATATTTTATTATATTCTACAGAAGACCATTCATCAGAAATAGATTTTGAAAGGATTTCTGCATTTAGATCATCAAAAGTTTCAAAAACAGCTTCTTCAACATCTTCAACTCTGGGGGTTTTTTTCTCACTATATTTAAAGAACCCATTCTCTTGTGTTACGGACTGAAGTTTCTCACCAACTCTCACAACAAAGTTCTTGAGATGTTCTTCATTATAATTTATTCCAGAGGCAACAGAAGCTTTTCTCACTGCATCTACAATCTTTTCGGGGGTATATTTTACAGTCTTTGTCTTTTCTCCTCTTTTTATGATTGCTGTAATTGGTTTACCTAGTTTTGGTGTTAATAATTCATCTAACGAATCTGGTATTTTCATTTTTCTACCATCTTATTATAATCTTCTCAATTCTTGTTTAAAATCTTTTATGTCCTCGAATTGTCTATATACAGATGCAAATCTTATATAGGCTATATTATCAATTTTCTTTAATTTCTTCATAACTGTCTCTCCAATAAGCGAACTTTGGATTTCTTTCTTTCCGTATTTTCTTATTTGTTCTTCAATTTCGTTTAGCATCTTTTTTATTTTTTCTTGCGAAACAGGGCGCTTTTCAAATGCTCTTTCAATTCCAGCTTCAAGCTTTTTTAAATCAAACTTTTCACGCCTGCCGTCTTTTTTTATAACATATAAATCGCCTCTTTCAATTCTTTCATATGTTGTAAATCTCTTTTTGCATTTCAGGCACTCTCTCCTCCTCCTTATTCCATCTGGAGAACCTCTTTTATCGGTCACCCTTGATTCGAGATGTGTGCAGTATGGACAATTCATATTATTTATAGCATACAAGATGTTGTATGTTTAGTACCTCTGTATTACCACAGGTTGTATCTAGTGAAATACTCTTAAAAATAGGTACTATTTAAATATTTACAACTATTTAATAAAAGTGACAGGATTAGGCTTTGTTTAAAAAGTCCTGATTTGGTTTGACTTATTAAACAGGATTTCTTTCTCAGCCTATTTCTTAGCGTAGTTGTTGAAGAGTACAAATATTTATAAATTCTTAAAGTTTTGTTAAAAAATGGGTAGAGTAGAGATTGGAAAACAAGTAGATTACAAAACTTTAGAAACAGCACTTGTTAAAGCAGCAGAGGAGATTGGGTGGAAAGCCAAAGTTCAAGATAAATTTGAAAGGAATTACAAACTTGGTTCTGTTCAGGAAACACAAGATTATAGTCATACAATGGTTAATTTAAGAGGAAGAGTGTTTCCTGCAATGAAAGTATATATTTCTAATAAAAGTCCTACAGACAGATTTTATGTTTGGCAAGGCTTTCCGTGTGGTTTAGTTTCTGAAAGAAAAATTCAAGAATATCTAAGTGCTGTTTCTAGAAATCTATAAATTCTTCAGCAATTTTGTTAAAATCTTGTTAGACAAAGTTTAAAGAAAAAAGAACTTAGAATTAAGTTTTAAACAGAAAATTCACCGATACTTTGGAGGCATCCGGATTAAAAAGTTGTGTTGGGAGATGTTGATAATTTATTATCACAATAAAATTTAAATATGCAAAAGAGTGGGGAGAATTATGGAT
>JBDRJG010000006.1:0-3426 GCA_043815085.1 Candidatus Iainarchaeum sp.
GCGAGCGACATTTTCACAGATTAGAAAATGGGCATATAATTATGAGTGAGCATATATGGGAGGCAGTCAAAAATGTTTTAGATAAATATAAATAACTTATGAAAAAACCAACACAACAACAACTAAATAAATTTTGGGAACAAGCAACAGAATGGCAGTTAAGAGATATAATGAAATATACTGAAGACAAGGAAGTAATAAATAAAGCAATTAGTTATTACAAGTGGGAAGAAGCAACAGAATGGCAATTAAGAGCTATAATGGAACATACTGAAGACAAAGAAGCAAGAGACAAGGCAGAACTGCATTTACCAGTTGATGTTTATGAATATTTAATTAATAAATAACTTATGAAAAAAACAGCATTAGCACAAAAATTTGATGAAGAAGTTGGATTTGATGAAACTTCTTTACGAGATAGAAGATATTATTAATAGTGCAAAAGAAGTTAATAAGAGATTAGGAGGAAAATTAATTAATCTATCTGGATAAGGACATTTTATCCTTGGAGATATGAAAACAAAAGAATTCCCAGAATTATTAAATGAAATAATTTCAAAACAAAAATTTCCGATTTTCACAACTCGTCCTGATACAATTTACGGTGTGACATTTATGGTGATTTCTGCGCAGCATCCTAAACTTATGGAATTAGTAACTAAAGAGCAGAAGAGGGATGTTGAGAAATTTTTGAGAAAGATTAAATCAACTAAGCAGGAGGATATGGATAATTTGGATAAAGAAGGTATTTTTACAGGAAGTTATGCTGTGAATCCTGTGACAAAAGAGAAAGTCCCTGTTTATGCTGGCAATTTTGTTATTGCTGATTATGGAAGTGGAATGGTGATGGCTGTTCCTGCGCATGACCAGCGTGATTTTGAATTTGCTAAGAAATATGGAATTGCGGTTAAGGAAGTTATTGAACCGCAAATTGCTGAATATATGGTAATTGAAAAAAGTATTAAGGGAGATTTAGAAAAGGAATTAAAAAGATTTGGAAAAATTTTTATTGATAAAATTGATAAAGATTGGGGAAAATTTTTTAGGGTTAAAGTTGATAAAATTAATGAAGATAAATTAATAAAATTCCTTGAAAAAAATCTTTTAACTACCTCTGATGATGGAGGGGCTTGGTATGCTGACAGCGTCGGCACTTCAAATATAGTTGTGTTTCCAAACAAGCATTTTATTTTGAAGGATAGAAAGGACTACGAAGGATATGTTAAATATGGTTTGAGTGTGGGGGTTCCAATGGAACAACTTGCTGTAGAATTAAAAGCTTATACTGGAGAAGGTAAATTAATCAATTCAGATAGATTTAATGGTGTGGATAGTAAAAAAGCAATTGATGAAATTACTAAATTCTTGGCTAAGAAAAATTTAGGAAGAAAAAAAGTTCAGTTTAAACTGCGTGACTGGCTGATTTCCCGTCAAAGATATTGGGGAACACCAATTCCAATTGTTTATTGTGACAAGTGCGGGATTGTGGATGTTCCTGAAAAAGATTTGCCTGTTAAGCTTCCTGAAAAAGTTAAGTTTGGAAAAGGAAATCCCCTGAAGACAGCAAAGGAGTGGGTTAATACAAAATGCCCAAAGTGTAAAGGCAAGGCGAGAAGAGAGACAGATACAATGGATACTTTTTTTGATTCAAGCTGGTATTACATCAGATATGCTGACAATAAAAACAAAAAAAAGTTTTTTGATAAAAAGAAAGTTGATTACTGGCTTCCTGTTGACCAGTATATTGGTGGTGCAGAGCATGCCTGCCTTCATCTGTTATACTCAAGATTTTTTACTAAAGCATTGAGAGATTTTGGTTTTTTGAATTTTGACGAGCCGTTTACAAAATTGTTTAATCAGGGAATGCTGCATGGGTCAGACGGAGAAAAGATGAGCAAGTCAAAAGGGAATGTAATTCTTCCTGACACTGTTTCAGAGAAATATGGGATAGATACTGCAAGGTTTTTTTTAGTATCAATTGCTTCTCCTGATAAAGATATAAATTGGAGCCATAAAGGAATTAAAGGCAGTTCAAAATTTGTTAAAAAAGTTGTGGAATATTTTGATAAAGTTAAGATTGGCAAAGTTGATGCTATAACAGAGAGCAAATTAAATAAAACAATCAAGGAAGTTACAAATTATATTGAAGAGCTTAAATATAATCTGGCTGTAATTAAAATCAGGGATTTGTTTAATTCTCTTCCTGAAAAAACTTCTAAGGATGTTTTAGAAAAGAGCTTGAAGTTACTGCATCCTTTCTGCCCGCATATAACAGAAGAATTTTGGGCAAAGATTGGGGGAAAAGGATTTATTAGTTTATTAAAATGGCCTGTTTGCGATGAGAAAAAGATTGATGAGAGGTTTGAGAAGCAGGAGCAGGCAGTTGAGAAGTTGAAGGCAGATATTAATCACATAAAGAAAATAACTGGAAAAGGCGGTAAGGTTTATGTTTATGTTCTTCCAGATGAACTTGAAATTTACAAAAATGTTGAAGGCATTAATTTATTCGCAGTCAATGATAAGAATAAATATGACCCTGAAAATAAATCTAAGAAAATTAAGCCTGGAAGACCGGGGATTTATCTAGAATAGACAGATTTTTATAATTGTTTTATTATTCTTATTTATGAAAAGAGGGATGTTTAAGTTAAAATATTGTTTAGTTTTTTTATTTATTATCGTTATAATTTTATTTCCCATTCTTGTTTTGAAATTTGAATTTTTTAAATCTAAAACTTGCGGAGATGAAACAGGGAATAATTCCTGTTCTGATAATAAGCCGTATTTTTGTGAGGAAGGAATTCTCATTGAAAAAGCTTCTGTGTGTGGCTGTCCTGAAATTTTAAAAAAAGAAGGAGACTCCTGTATTTCAGAATATCAGACTAACTCAAAAAATATTTCTTTAATCTATTTGTTAGATGATAAGATAGGTAATATAGAGTTTACTGTTTACAGAGGCATTTATGATTATGTTTCAGGAATTCCAAGGCATATTAATTATTATGGAAATGAGGAGCGGTCGAGAAGAGATTTTAAACTTAAGGCTCTTGATGATTCTGAACAGAGAAATGCTTTAATGCCTCTTGTTATCGGCATTCAGAATTCTGTTAAGAAAAAGGAAGAGCAGGCGAAAATTGCAATTAGCCTGATTCAGATAATTTCTTATAATGATTCTCTGGTTGATTCTGATTTAGAGCAGGCTGTTAATTATAAATATCCTTATCAGACGATTTATGATGAGCAGGCTCTTTGCAGTGAAAAGGCTGATTTGCTTGCTTTTTTGTTGAGGGAATTAGGTTATGGCGTTGCGATTTTTTATTTCCCTGTTGAAGACCACGAAGCTGTTGGAATAAAATGTTCTGCTCGTGATTTTCAGGATACTGGTTATTGTTTTATTGAAACAACTGGTCTTGTTGGTGAAAGAGG
>JBDRJG010000007.1:0-3720 GCA_043815085.1 Candidatus Iainarchaeum sp.
ATCGGGCATTCTTCATGATTGAGCCCAGAGCGAGAAAAGATTTTGAGGATTAAGGACATATTCGGAATTAAACTGAACATTTTTCTCAATAATAACTTTTAAAAACGAAATGTTTCTCTAAGATGTATCCCTCCATAGCTCAGTGGTTAGAGCGTCTGGCTGTAGCTTATTGCTAGCGTGGACATTCCATATAGGATAAGAATGAAGCGTGATAAGCCGTCATCGACGGGAAAACTTATATTCAAAAAGCAGTACCCGGAAGATCCCAAGTTCGACTCTTGGTGGAGGGATTTCTCTTTAACATGTTCTCCTTAAAACAGAAATATTTAAAAACTAAAATATGTATAAAAAAACATAAAAAATGAGGTCAAAAATGAATGATGATTTAAACCCATCTTTCGATGAAGAAACTCTTGATGATGATATCGAAGCCCTCTTGGAAGATTGATTGGGGATTTATATTATTATTTTTTTATTTTTTTATTTCCAAGGAGACATTATTATTAGTCTTATCTAACTCAAAAAAATCATTCTCTATAATAAATTCAATTTCTTTTACATTTATCTGAGCAATCCAAACAGATAAAGAGATTTTCATTCCTTCTCCAGCATCAAGAGGGGAAATTTCAATCTCCTTAATTTTCTTTCCATCTGCAACAATTATTACCTTTGATTCTCCTGAGTAGATTAGTCCATTATTTCTTATGCTGAAGTTTGCATTGAGATATTTTCCATTCATAAAAGCATTGACTTCTTGAAATGTTAAATCAGGCTCAGTTGGAACAGAATATATCTTGTTTATAAAATCAATCATATCCTCGCTTATTGTTTGATCACATCTAGAGAATTCATACATAATATTATTTGGATTCTGAGAATGATCAAAGCCAAGAGCATGAAGTAATTCATGTATTGCAATATTGGGCCTTTCACATCCAGAATCTTTTATAAGAAGAACTTCTCCTGCATAAATTATATTAAAATCTCCTGAGACAGTTATATTTGTGGGCCCCCCTTCGCCAGCAATAAAAAACTGCTTTTCCCTTCCCATTACATTTTCATCTTGGCAGGTAACAAAAATCTCTTCTCCGTATTCAACAGAATAAAAACTTAAAATTGTCTTCTCTTGTATTATATTAAATGCTGTCTCCATATCATATTGCCTTTGCAGAGGGCATTCATAAATTCTATATGAAATCTCCGGGCTTGAAAATCGTAAATTAGGATAAAACTGAAGTTCTGTATTATTGGATGCATTTAAACTAAAATTGTAATTTATCGGGCCTGAATTGAATTTAGTTGTATTAAATGGAACGAACCAGTAAATTGCCAGAAGAAAAAGCAGAATAATTGCAAAAAAAGCTAAAAAGAATTTTTTTCCATCACCCATATTCAACCAAAAGAATTTTATTTTATAAATGTGTTGATATAATATTCATTCTTAAAATTTTCTTTCAAACTCAAAAAAAAAGCTTAGCATAAACTCAACCACATATTTATTTTTAAATGGCTGATTTTAATATGGAGAATGGGAATAAAGTCTCCTGCAGATATATGGAATTTATTCAAGGAATTGTCAAATCTTAAAAAAATGATCCCTGAGATAAAACCCGTTTTTGAGCATTTTGATAAATCTGAGAATCCAAAAGAATCTCTGGAAAAAGTACTCCAAGCTACAAAAAGAAATCCTGTTATAGATGACTTGCTAAAGGTTAGCCAGACTTATAATATGATTAAAAGAGCAGAGAAAAATGCTGAAGAAAGGGGATGGAATTATGCTTGTCTGGAATCTATAAAGGAAATGGGTGTTAAAGTTGATTTAATTGGAGAGAAAAATGTTCCTGATAAGGGCCCAACACTTTATGTCTCAAATCACCCTTATGGGCTTCTTGACAGTGCAGTATTAATTGGAAGTTTAGGTTCTATTCTAAAAGAAAAAGGCAAGAAAATAAAAGTGATAGCTATGAATCAGCTGAAATTTATAAAAGGAATTGAAGAGATATTGCATTTTGTGCATGCCACAACTTCAAGCTCTAATTTAAGTTCTTTAAGAGATTCTTTAAGATATATTGAGGTGGGGGGAAATTTAGCAATTTATCCTTCAGGAACAATGTCTGGACCAAAACTCAAAGAATACCCTTGGGAAAACGGGATAGCTCCATTTATCTCGCATTCTTCTTATATTGTTCCAATGTGGTTTTCAGGACCAGATCATGAAAAGATTTATAATTTTTTAGGAAGACACAAAAAGACAGAGAAATTAAGAAGAATCTTTTCTTTTAGAGAAGCTTGGAACAAGCAAGGAAAAACAATTGTTCTTAATATTGGAAAGCCGATTTCTTCTGAAGAACTTTTAAAAATAAAGGATGGAAAGGAAAGAATTCACTATTTGAGAGAATGTGCAGAAGATTTGAAGATTAAAGTGTGAAATGAATAAAAGCAAAATTTAAAAACAAATTTAATCATCTTATTTACATGCCTCGGTAGTTTAATGGCCAGAACACGACCCTGTCGCGGTTGAAACCCGGGTTCGATTCCCGGTCGGGGCGTAGTATATTCTTGTGACCTTAGTGAGAATCACTTTGTTGTAATTTTATCCATATCCTATTTAATAATGCTTTTTGGAGGAATATTATGAAAATTGATCCTTACAAACATAAGGAAAGATACCTTTCCTGGAAAGCTTCAATTAATGGAAGAATTTCGGGTCTTTCTGAGAAAAATTCAAAGATCATTTTTGAATACATTTTGGATATGGAGAATGGGCTTAATGTTGCAAGTGTAAGCAAAAAAGGGGCAAGAAGTTACACAAGATTAAACAATCTTAAGCAAAGAATGATTTTCTTAATTAAGCAGTTTGAAGGAAGATATGCTTTAACTGATATAACCCAAATTTCTGAGAGGATTCTTCATGATTTCTTTACTGGAATAAAAAATGGGACAATTACAAGATTGGATGGCAAAACTTACCAGTCCCCCACAGATTATGTAAAAATCTTTAAGGCTTTCTGGCATTGGTATCAAAAAGTTAATAGAAAACAGGGCAAGGAGGTCCAAGACTTAACAATCGATTTGGATACTAGACAGGATAAGCCAAAATGGGTTTATTTGACTGAAGAACAAGTTAAGAAGCTTGTAGATAATGCAATATATGACTACAAAGTTTTAATGATGTTTTTATATGATTCTGGAATTCGTTCTCCAACTGAGCTGATAAATATTAAGGTTTCAGATTTTTATAATACTTTTAAGGAACTTAATATTAGGGATGAGATAAGCAAGACTTTTGGAAGAAGGATTAAGTTAATGATATGCTCTGATTTAATAAAAGAATACGTTTTGAGTAAGGGATTAAATTCTGAGGATTATCTTTTCACTAAACATCCCAAGGTAATAAATCAATATCTTAAAAGATTATCTAAAAAGATCTTGGGTGATGAAGTAAGTCCTGCAGGACAAAGGTATTCTGAGTTAACTTTATATGATTTTAGGCATTGTTCCTGCTGTTATTGGCTTCCCAGGTATAAATCTGAATCTGCATTAAAATTTAGGTTTGGTTGGAAAAAATCAGATAAAATCCATTATTATTCTGAGATGCTTGGGATGAGAGACACTATTTCAGAAGAAGACCTTTTAGTTGACGTTACTAAAACTGAATTGGAACAAAGGTTAAGCAAAACTGAGAATGAGAGTGCTATAGCTGAGTTTGCTAAGGAGCAC
>JBDRJG010000008.1:0-2763 GCA_043815085.1 Candidatus Iainarchaeum sp.
GGAAGACCAGAATGGGCTGTTTTAACTTCTTTATTAGTTCCTCCTGTAACTGTAAGACCGAGCATTATTCTTGAATCTGGAGAAAGAAGCGAGGATGATTTAACTCATAAACTTTCAGATATTATAAGAGCAAATCAAAGACTTTGGGAAAATCTTAATGCAGGAGCTCCTGAAGTTATTATAGAGGATTTATGGGATTTATTACAATTTCATATTACAACTTTTTTTGACAATACTGTTGCAAGAATTCCTCCTGCAAGACATAGGAGCGGGCAACCCCTTAAAACAATAACTGAAAGAATTAAGGGAAAAGAAGGAAGAATTAGAAAAAATTTAGCAGGTAAAAGAGTTAATTATTCTGGAAGAACTGTTATTTCTCCTGATACTTTTATAGAAATTAATGAAGTTGGAGTGCCTTATGAAATTGCAAGAGTAGTTACTGTTGCAGAAACTGTGACTGATTTAAATCTTGAAAAATTAAAATTACTTGTGGCAAAAGCAGAACAATATCCTGGAGCAAATTATGTTATCCGTCCTGATGGCAAGAGAAAAAAAATAACTTCTGAATTAAAAGAAGAAATAATAAGTGAACTTACTGCAGGTTATAAAGTGGAAAGGCATTTGCAAGATGGGGACATTGTTTTGTTTAACAGGCATCCAAGCCTTCATCGTGGAAGCCTTATGGCTCATTTTGTAAAAGTTTTACCAGGAAGAACATTTAGATTGCATCCTGCTGTTGCAGCTCCTTATAATGCTGATTTTGACGGGGATGAGATGAATATTCACTCTCCACAAACAGAAGAAGCAAGAGCAGAAGCAAAAGTTCTTTTAGATGTTAAAAGAAATTTAATCTCTCCAAAAGATAATTCAAATCTTATCGGATGTATTTCAGATGCAATAACTGGAAGTTATTTATTAGGTTTGCAAAATTTTGAAGGTTCATATGCAAATCAGCTTTTATATCAGTCAGATATTGATGCTCAAATATCAAAAAAGCATATTTCTGGAAAAGAAATTTTTTCTAAATTGCTTCCAAAAATAGATTTTTCAAATGATTCTGTTAAAATTAAAAATGGTGAAATTATCAGCGGAAAAATAGACAAAACTATTTTTGGTGAAAAAAGCGGACAAATGATTAAGGAATTAGATAAATTAATTGGAAGAGGAAAAACTTTAGATACAATCAAAAAAGCGTTTAATCTTGGAATGAATTATTTAACAGACAGGGGAATAACAATTTCTGTTGAAGATTTGGACTTGGAAGAAAAAGTGGTTAATGCTGGAAAACAAATTATTGAAAAAGCTGAGCAAAAAACACAAGATATAATTGATGAATATAATCATGGAACTCTTGAAGTAATTCCTGGAAAAACAAAAGAAGAATCAAGAGAAATAAAGATTCTCCAAGTTTTAAATGAAATTAGAACAAAAATTGGTGATATTGTTAAAAAAGAATTTCCTGAGGAAAATCCAGTGAATCACATGATTATGTCTGGGGGTGGAGGAAATATATTAAATGTTACTCAAATGGCATGTTGTGTTGGGCAACAGGCTTTTGCAGGAGGGAGAGTAGATATTGGTTATGTTGGAAGAACTTTATCATTTTTCAAAAAAGGAGATTTATCTCCGAGATCAAGAGGATTTATTCATAGTCCTTTTATAAAAGGATTAAGGCCAGATGAATTCTTTTTTGGAGCAATTACAGGCAGGGATTCTCTTATGGATACTGCATTAAGAACTCCAAAATCAGGTTATTTATACAGGAGATTATCAAATGCATTGCAAGATATAAAAGTTGAATATGATGGAACAATAAGAGACAGTAATAATAGCATTATTCAGTTTAAATATGGTGATGATGGGATAGATGTTTCAAAATTGCATACTAATGGACAAATTGATGCTGGAGAAGCAATTGGAATTGTTACTGCCCAGTCTTTTGGAGAACCATCAACTCAGATGGTTATGAGAACCTTCCACATGGCTGGTGTTTCAGAAATGCAGGTTACTTCAGGACTTCCAAGACTAATCGAAATTTTTGATGCAAGGAAAAAACCTTCTTCTCCAAAAATGGAAATTTATCTTAATAAAGAATTTAATAATGAAAAAGATGCCAAGACTTTTGCTGAAAAAATCAAGGAAGTCACATTAAAAGAAATTGCAAGTGAAATTATTTTGAATTTTAGTGATAAAAGGGTTGAAATTAAAATTGATAGAAAAGGATTAAAACAAACTCACACCTCTGTAAAAAAAGTTGTTGAGAAGCTTCAGGAACAGAAATTTAATGTAAGTGAAAAAGGTGATTTAATTATCTTGAATGCTTCTGAAATGGATTTTAAAGAAATTTATCAGTTAAAAGAAAAGTTAAAGAAAACAATTATTTCAGGAGTTAAAGGTGTTGAACAAATCCTGATTGTTAAAAAAGAAAAAGATTTTATGGTAATGACTCTTGGTACAAATTTAAAAGAAATGATTATACTTAAAGAAGTTGATGTAAATAGGATAATCTCAAATGACTTGCATGAAGTTTCTGAAATATTTGGTGTTGAAGCTGCAAGGCAATTAATAATGGATGAAATTTATGGTGTGCTTAATTCGCAGGGACTTGATGTGAACGAGAGGCATCTTAAACTTGTTTCAGATGCTATGACTAATACTGGAAAAGTTAGGGGAGTTACAAGAATGGGAATCATTGCTCAAAAATCATCTATATTGGCAAGAGCTACTTTTGAAACACCTGTTAATCAGTTTATTAATGCTTCA
>JBDRJG010000009.1:0-24440 GCA_043815085.1 Candidatus Iainarchaeum sp.
GGATATACTGGTATATTAAATTGTACCCCATCTTGCACTTTTAATACAAGTTTATGTATTGCTCCTTGTGTTCCTTCATGTTTGAATAAACAATGTGGAAGTGATGGGTGTGGAACAAATAATAATTGTGGAACTTGCTCATTATCTCATGCTTCTTCATATTGTAATTCAATTTTCCAGTGTGCAATTTCATCTTGTAATACAGGTTATGCAAATTGTGATTTGAATGTGTCAAATGGATGTGAAACAATATTAGGAACTTTTGAACATTGTTCTAATTGTAATGCTTGTTCAATTGGACAAACTTGTACAAATAATGTTTGTATTCAATCTTATCCAGGAACTATATATTATGTTGCAACAAATGGTAATAATAATAATGCAGGCACATCTGAATCCACACCTTGGAAGACCCTCTCTAAAGTAAATTCACAAACATTTAGTGCAGGAGATGCAATTTTATTTAAAAGAGGAGATATTTGGTATGAAACATTAAGTGTTAGCTCTTCTGGAAGTTCTTCTGCACCAATTACTTATGGGGCGTATGGTTCTGGTGAGAAGCCAATTATCACAGCTAGAGGAAGTCTTTCAGGATGGAATGTTGTTGGTAACTGGAATAATGAGGGGAACAATAGATGGTCTATTTCATATAATGGCAACTACAGAATTAGAGTTTGGGTGTCTGGCGTTGAAGCAAGAAGAGCACATTATACTACTGATATTTCTTCAACCTATAGGTATTATTATAGTACTGATTCAGGTGATGCAACTCCTGTCAATAGATTATGGATTTATTCTTCTACAAATCCGGCTACTACCTTTTCAAATATAGAATTATCAGGAGCAAGGAGTAATGCTTTACATTTTGATGGAAAAGATTATGTTAAATTTCAAAATATTGATTTTAGAGGAGGGGGAGGAGGAGGCTGGGACTGTATTGATATAAGCAATAGTGATTATATAGTATTTGAATACTGTAATATTGGAAGAGATGCCGGCTGTTATGGCCTAAAGGCTGAACATTCAAATTATTGGGAGGTAAGTAATTGCACATTTGATACAGGAGATAATTTTCATGATTATTATCAATCTGAGACATCAGAAGATGGTTTGTCGATGTATCAGGGAATAAATTACTGGGATGTTCATCATAATACATTTATTGCATGGGGACATACTGCTTTAGGATTGAATGGACGTACTGGTGCAGCAAGTAATTATAATTTAATACATCACAATTATTTTACTGGTGAAGATGTTGATTATGGAAGAGCGATAGGAATTGATGGTATTCCTGGTTCGATGGTTGGTAATGAAATATATAATAATTATTGTTATGATTTCGGGGTTAATATTCAATTAAATAGTCCTGGATTAAAATTTTACAATAATATCATAAATACTGTAAGGGGATATAATACTGTAAGCCATAATTATATAACAGGTGCTGGAATTGTCGTGGCTGGCTATGAAGGATATTCCGCTACTAATATGGAAATCTATAATAATGTTATTGCAAATTGTCGTGATGGCGGTATTTATATTAAAGCTTCTCATACCTCTATTATTCAGAATAATAAGTTTGTAAATAATATACTTTTCAATAATGGGTACAATCATGTTTGGGGGTTAGATTATTACCAGATTGTGATGGAAGATGATGATGCTTACAATGATAATATTTTAAATCAGATTTTTCAGAACAACCTCTTATACTATGCTGGTCAGACAGATTTAGTCTATTACGGTCATGATGGATCGAATGATTATCCTCATACTGTCGCTGAGTTTAATGCTGAAGATGGAACTGAGGGGGACATTATAAGTAATAACATCGTTGGAGATCCTTTATTTGTTGATGCAGCTAACGGTGATTTTCATTTACTTCCTGGTTCCCCTGCAATTAACAAAGGTATCTCTATACCTGAAGTAATAGCTGATTATGATGGAAATGTTCGTGGAAATCCTCCAGAAGTTGGAGCATATGAATATCAATAAAAAATATCATTAATCTTCTTTAACACAACAATCCTTATTAATTTATTAATAAATCTATTTTTATGAAAACAGAGAAAATTTCAACAGGAAGCTATGATTTGAATACTTGGCTTTATGGGGGTTATGAAACAGACATAATTACTATGATTGCTGGAAGTCCAGGTTCAGGAAAAACAAATTTTGTTATCTTAACTTCGTGTAGCCAGGCAAAAAAAGGAAATAAAGTTATATTTGTAGATAGTGAAGGGGGTTTTTCTATTGAAAGAGTGAAGCAAATTGTTGGAAAAGAAAATTTAGATAAAATTCTTGAAAATATATTAATTTTAAATCCAACAAGTTTTGAAGAGCAAAAAAAAGATTTTATTAAATTGCTTGGATTAGTTAAAAAAGAACAGATAGCCTTGATTGTTATAGATGGAATGGCAATGCTTTATAGACTTGAACTTGGGGATGCTGTGAAATCTGGAGAAGATGAAAGAATAAAAGAGATTAATCGGGAAGTTGCAAAGCAAATGAGAACTCTTGCTGAAATTTCAAGAAAACAAAATATTCCCGTTATAATTACTAATCAGGTTTATTCAGAATTCTTATCTGAAGAGGACTTGAAAAAAGGAGTTGAGAAGACTACCAATATTGTTGGAGGAGATTTATTCAAATATTGGAGCAAGTGCGTAATTGAGTTAAAAAATGAAAAAGGAAGAAAAAAAGCTATTTTGCTTAAGCATAGAAGTCTCCCTCAAAAAGAAATGGAATTTGTGATAAGAAATGAAGGTATCTTAAGGAAAAGATGGATTTGATTATATAAATTATTATAACTAAGTAATTTCATCTTCTCTTATGGGTGATTATTTTTCTCTTGATGAAATTTGCAATAAAAATGATTTTGTTTTAGTTGACACGTGTGCATTTGAAGAATCCCTTGCAAACCCTTCTAAGGAGGTTTATTCTCCAAAAGAAAGACTTGAGAGGATAATTAATTCTAACAGAAATCTTTCTTTTTGGCTTGAGAGAATTCCTCTTTATAAAAAAATTTATTCTACAGATGGAATAGTTAGTGAAATTCGAAATTGGAAATATAATTATAAAAAAGCAATTAAAGAGCCTATTTTTAAAAATCGAAGTAGAAAAATTATTCCTAAGTTACGAAGGGAATTGTCCGTCAATAAAAAAAACAGAATTAATCTTACCAATCTGCTTGAATCTGAGGGGAGAATATTTAAAATTAGTGAAAGTCAAAAACAAATTTACAATTTATTTTCTGAAAGATATTCTTTTTTGGCAGACGAGTTTGATTTAAGCGAGGTAGATTTTGATTTGCTTATTCTTGGAGGGGTTATTTCAAGAGAAAAGAATACTTCAATTATCTCAAATGATTTAAGGGGAATTAGGAATGCTTGGAGGTTCTTTTTAAAACAAGAGGTTCCTTCTGGGAGAGGTTTTTATTTTTATTCTGCTTACGGGGTTAATTTTTTTAAGCGGGAGAAATAAATTTGAAGATGGATGTGTCTCAAGAAGATTTCTTATAATTTCTTAAGTGGTTACAAATTCATTTAAAGTAATTGAGCCTATTCTTCTTTATGTCGGGAACTATTAAATTTGAGATTGTTAAGAAGATTGCAGAGACGGGATTTAAAATAAAGGATTTGAGCAAAATATCAAGGATTGATTCAATTTCTCCTCCGAGTGTTTTTGTCGGTTCCAAACTAAAATACCCCTTGGTTAATGTTGGAATTTTGAGCCCTTTAAGTAAAGATGAAGATGCTTGGCTTTATGATGATGCAAAATATTGGGCAGAGAATAATTTTGGCATAGAAGAGGTAATTGGATTGAGAAATAGTTTAATTAATTCGAGATTTCAAACAAAAGTGAGTGATGTGAGACTAAATAAAAAATTTGTGGAGATTGCAAAAAATGTTGCAATTTCTTCTAGGCAAGTGGATATTGAAATTGAGCTTAAAAATCGCCTTATTCTTGGACGGGAAAAAGATAAGGTTTTAGCTCCACACGGAATGCATGCAAATTTGAAAAATGCAAATATTGTGGGAAATGTGAAAATTGACCCAAAAGTTGAAAAAATTATGGATGAGGATATTAAAGCGTCTGAAGGAATAGAACTTCTTTATAAAAATAATTTTAGTGAGTATTTTCTGAGTAAAATTCTTAGTGTTGGAGGAATTGGATTAAGAAAAAATAAAAAACTTGTTCCAACAAGATGGAGTATAACTGCCACAGATGATACTCTTGGGAAGCAACTTTTGAAAAATATAAAGAATTATCCTTGGATTGAAAACCACGAATTATTTTATGGGGAATTTATGGGAAATCAATATATTATTTTGATGTTTCCAAGTGTTTGGAGTTATGAATTATTTGAATTGTATTTGCCTCATAGTTCTTGGAATCCAGGAAATGAAATAAAAGCATCCACAGACATTGAGGGATATTCTGGAAGAAAAGAATATGCCTTTGATACTGCAGGAGGATATTATGCTTCCCGTTTTGCTATAGTTGAATATTTAAATTCTATAAAAAAGCAGGCGGGAGTATTGGCTATAAGAATAGAGACCCCTAGTTATTGGGCTGCTCTAGGAGTGTGGGTATGTAGGGAGTCTGTTAAGAAAGCATTAAGGAATAAATCATTTAAATTTGAATCTAAAGAGGAATTATTAACTTCTGCTAAAGTGATATCTAATAAAAAGTATAAATTTGATATAGAAGAGGTTTTGGGAAGAAGTAAACTTTTGAAGACCGTAAACACTCAGAAAAACCTTACGAAATTCTTTTAGATAATCTTTCCATTTTTTGAGCTAAAGTACAAGTAGGAAATAACTTAGACAATTCTAAAATATCCTTATAAAATTTCCCATAATCTTTTGAAGAGATGCTAAATCTATAAACACCAAACTTTCCATAAGCATATTTTTCTCTTAATGGATGGCAGAGGTATCCACATTTTATTCCAATTTCTTGTATATCACTCATCAATCTTTTATTTTTCCCATAAATTGTTATAACTTCTCCAACGTGTCCTTCATCAACTATAAATGAGATTAATCCCGCCAATAAAAATTCTTTTTTTAATTTTTTAATATTTTTTGGAATATAAGCTTCAAATGTATTTGTGTTTGGCAATTTGAAGTAATCAACATAAAACTCAGTTATTATTTTTGGTATATTTAATCTACCATTGTCAAACTCTTTTTTTGGATAATTAAAATTACCAAATATGCTTTGTAATTTTTTAAGAAAGTTATTAAGACCCTTTTTATTCATTTGTCTGTATGATGATACTACAGTCTTTCTACCGATGTGCCCATCTCCCATAAAATGGAATATAACAGATATCATCTCTGGAGTCAAATAAAGCGGAAGTTTTGGATTTAATATTGGATTTGATTTTCCTAAACCAGTGTAATATTCAATATTTTTTTCTATTTCTATCATTATGCTATTGTTTATCTTTCCACTATCTGATAGCGTTTTAGACATTTCTATCAAAACCCAAAGAGGAATGTTAATATTCCTTATGTTTTCTCCATCTTTCTTATAACCCTTAACCCATGAAGATAGGTGTCCTGTATTATACTTTCTATTCATGTTGTATCTTTTTGCTGAATTGTTAATTTTGTCTAAAATATTTGTTGTAGACATAATTTTTTCTCTTAATTTTTTGAACAATTCTATTCTAAAATCTTCTTTTAATCTTATGAATGTTGGTTTTATTGGGAATTCCCAAATATGGATTTTTTTGTATCTTATCATCGATAAATGAAGAATTTAATGTTTATATATATTTGTGTAGTGGGTTGTATGAGAGTATGAAAAAATAGGAAAAATAAAATATAATTTTGATTTTTCAGAAATTCTAAACAAGAGCAAATTATTAAAAGAAAGAAGAGAACAGAAAAATCTGAATGAATTTGTATAGAAATATTAAAAAATATTTTTTTATCTTAATTTGTAAACTACAGTTACATACGCACTGACTTCTTGTTCCGAAGGAGTTATATCCCTTACAGATTCCTTTGCAGCTGCAACATTTCCTTCTGCTACTCCCGATTCAGCGTAGGTATAAATATTCCAAGGAACATATTGGTAATCATTTAAAGAAGTACTCACTAATCTTCCAATCTTTTTGTTTACTCCTTCAGCCAAAGCCCCCGCCTTTGTTCGTGCATCTGCAGCAGCTAGTTTAATTGCCTGTATTTTAGATTCTGCCTGAAGATTATCACTTAGTTCAAAATTAATATAGCTTATTCCTGCTCCTGATTCTGTACCGGCATCGATTAAATTTCCTATCTTCTCTGTTTTCTCTGTTGAAAGCTCTATCTTTAGGGAATGTGTTGCTCTATATCCAATTAGATTCTGTTTTCCATTCGTCCAGCTATATTCTGGATATATGCTAAAACTCTGAGTTTTTAATTCATCTTCGGAGAATCCATAAGATGAAATATACTCCTTTAATTCATGGACTATTTCCGAGTTTTTATTTTCTGCTTCTTTGGAAGTTTTTGCTTGAGTATCCACACTATAATATATTGTAATTAAATCTGGTATAACCTTTAAATTTGCTTGCCCATTTATTTGTATTGAGTTTTTTGATGTTGAATTTAATCCCAATCTTGATGTAAGAATTAAAATAGCAACTATAATTCCAACAATTATTAAAAGAGTGATTATTACTGCCTTGTTATCTTTCATAGAAAAATATAATCTTTTATGGTTTAAAATACTTTTTGTTCTTACTCGTTTTCTCTTTTATATTCTTCTATTCTTTTTTTATTAGTTGGACATTGAGAATTCCAGCAGAAAGTCCAGGGTCTTTTTCCTTTTGAAATTCTTGTGAGCATGGGATATCCGCATTCTTCACATAGTTTATCCGCTTTTTTTATTTGTCCATTCGGGGGGAGACTGTAAGTTGTTTTACATTCTGGATAAGCATTACAACTTACAAAAAATCTTTTTGTTTTTTTTGAATAATTTATAGCTAAATCTCCTTTTCTACATTTTGGGCATTTTATTAAGGCATTATCTCTTTTTTGTTGCTCTCTGTATTTTGTATTTGCATCTACAAGTTCCTGCCCTATTTTGTTTTTGCTTTTTTCAAAATCATTTGCTATTTTTGTAATTGTTATCTTTGCCTTTTCTATTATTTCTTTCTCTCTTTTATCCTGTTTTAATTTTCCATTTAAATCCTGTATTTTTTCCATTTCCTCTTCAAGTTCCTTAGTAAGTTTTTCATCTATTATTATTGGAGAGTATTTTTCAAGAGTATTTATTAGAGAGATTCCTAAAGGGGTTGCTTGAATGCTTTGTCCTTCAACATATCCTCTGTCATATAGAGTTTCAAGAATTGAGGAGCGTGTTGCTTTTGTTCCAAGATTTCTCTTTTCTAATTCAGAAATTATTGATGCCGGAGAATATCTTTTTGGAGGTTGGGTTTCTTTTTGTTCTGTTCTTGAATTTGTAATCTCAACTTCCCCTTCCATATCTGGAATTTTTTCTTCCTTTAATTTGCTTGGATATATTTCCAGCCAGGATTTTTTGTATATTGACTGCCCACTTTTTGAGAAAATAAATCCATTTACATTTGTTTTTACTGTTTTATGATCTATTAAAGCATCTTCACAGAATAAGCTTAAGAATCTCTTTATTATTAATTTGTAAATTTTATCTTCCTCTCCAGAAAGAATTTGTTTATTTCCTGTTGGGTAAATTGAAGGATGTGCTGAGTCTGTTTTTGGCCCTTCTATTGGTTTATTTCTTCTGATTAATTCTTCAACTTTAAATTCTCTTGCAAGATTTTTTAATATTGTTTTATAATCAATTGAATCCGGAAGCTTTTGAGAAGAAGTTCTTGGATAAGAAATTAATCCTGCTAAATAAAGAGATTGAGCAATTTGCAGAGTTTTTGAAGGATTTAATCCATAAAATTTATATGCCTCTGTTTGCAGAGTTGTCAAATTGAATGGAACAGGGGGGGGCAGAGCTTCTTGCTTTTTTATTGTCTCTGCAACAGTTTTTTTCCCTTTTAGATTTTCAAAATTTTTTAATTCAGATTTATTGAAAATTTCCTTGTTATGCTTTAATTCAAGTTTGTCTTTCTTGTTGCTTATTGTTAGGAATATTTGCCAGTAAGGTTTTGATTGAAACGATTCTATTTCTTTGTCTTTTTTTACAATTAAATTTAGTGCAGGGCCCTGCACTCTTCCTATTGACATTATTTTGAATTTTCCTGTTGTTTTTATAGAGTTCATGAGTGCTCTAGATAGATTAATGCCGTAGAACCAGTCTAGATAATGACGAGTTTCTCCTGCAATTGCCTGCCCCCAATCAAGATGATTAACTTTGTTTTCATAAGATTTTTCAAGTTCAGTTTTTGTGAGTGTTGAAAACTTCATACGTGAGGCATCTTTTTGATTACAAATGTACCTTATAATATTTAATCCAATAACTTCCCCTTCAATATCATAATCTGTTGCAACAGTTATTTTAGATGATTCTTTTGCAAGTTTTAATATGGTGTCATAATATCTTTTTGTAAAATCTTTTTTCCTTGCAAGGAAATTAGGGATCCAGGATATATCAAATACAGGAATTTGATATCCTCCGTTCTTTTGTTTTAAAGTAAATAGATGTCCAACTGCACAGGCAACAACTATTTTGTTTTTTCCTCTTTCAACTTCATAATAGGGTATTTTATTAAAATTTCTTTGAGTGGCGTTTCCCAATGCACTTGCAATTTTCAATGCTGCTTGAGGTTTTTCTGTTATTATGAGTTCATACCCGCTTGATCTCAAACTTATTTTTGGAGGAGAATATTCTTTTGCTTTTTTTGATTTTTTGAATTTCTTTTTTAGGACAGTGAATTCTTCAACTTTCTCAATTTGTTTTTTCTTTGGTTTTTTATAATTTTTGTGAACAGAACCCTTTTCTATGCTCTCCACAACATCTTTAGAAATTTCTTTGACTTCTTTTTGAGTTATATTCTTTAATATATTTTCTTTTGGAAGATTTTCTTTTATATCTTTTTGTGTTGCATATCTCAAGTCAGATTCATCTACTTCAAAATAATTCTCTGCTGCCTTTTCTTCTTTTGATTTTTCCTGTTTCTTTCTCATTTTTGTTCAAAATAGTCTATAAGGAGACTTTTTATTGTTTTTGTATCTTTGTGTATGTTGTTAATTTGCTTAGTTCATCAATTCTTTTATTTGCATCAATAGAAGAAGAGAACATTTTCCAGAAGATTTTAGATAACCATTCTGCCCATTCTTTATCTTTTAATGTATAAAATATAACTGCCTCTGTTTTTAGCTCATTTTCTTTGTTTGTAGGATCTTTTACTTCTTTTATTTTAATTATTTTTCCATCAGAAATAAATCCTCTTACTGGTTGTTCTTTGTGCCTAATTTCTATGAGTTCTTTTCCATATTTAAAATTTAAAGATAGCATTTTTTCAATGTTTTCTTTTCCAGCCAAATCAACCCTTGAAATTATCTTTATGTTTATATCTTTTTTAACTATTTCTTCTATTGCCTCAAAAACCTCTTTAAAATTTATTAGGGAAAGATTTCCAGAAAATAAAAGCAATTGTTTTTTTGTATTTTTTATATTCTCAACAACATCATTTATCCAATATTTCTTTTCTTCATATCCTACAACTGCATTTTTGTTTTGATCTTTAATATTCTGAAATATGTCAAAGGGGGAAAAATCATATTTGGTTTTTCCTTCATAGATCTCCTTTTCTAGTACCTTTTGAATTGAAGATGAACTTACTCTTTCTCTTGATGACCAGTAAACAAGTTTTAATGCACCTCTTGTGCCCTCTCTAAATGTTCTTGTATCAATTGTCCCGAAATTTTCTTTTATTTCATTTATGTATCTATCAACAGTTCTCCAATTTTTCTTAATATATTCTGAAATCTCTTGAATTGAACGAGGTTTTGTGTAGACAAAATCTTCTATTTTCTTTATTATCTCAGAATTTAACATGTATAATTGAAGATTTTCTATTATTTAAATATTATGCAACTATATGGACAACTTTTGTACAGAAAAATGTAAATAAAATACAACTCTTATATAGATTATGAATATAGATTTGGTTGGGAGGGTGGCTGAGGAAAAAGGTTTATTAGAATTTGAGAATCTTGAGGATTTAATTAAGAAATTTGTTTACCCAACTAGCCTTACTTATTTGAAACCAATGTTTGAGAAGGAGATTGCTCCAAGAGTAAACAAGATAAAAGAGGAGAAAAGAGAACTTGTTTCAAACTTACTTGAAGAGATTCCCTTGAATTCTCAGGAAGGAGATATTGGTAAAGCATTATTTTATCTTCTTAGAGATTATATAGCCTGCGATTTAGAAGTTAAGTATGACTCTTTAGATCCTGGAATATTTCAATTAGAACGTTCAATCAATGTGCCTCTTGGAGCGAATGAGAAGAAAGAAATAGACATTCCTCTTTTTGCAGGAGTTAATTTTGGAGATAGTCCATGGAAATACACAAGAAAGTATGAGAATAAATATAATACTGATATCTTTAACATAGAATCAAAAGCTCCACCTATTCCGAAAGAGATTAAAGAAAAGGCAAGGAAGTTCTCTGTAGATTATATAGATTCAATAGCAAGGACTTTTGAAGATTCGGTAATGGGAAATCTTCTTCTTAGAAATTATGACAAATTTAGTCTGCCAAATCTTCTGATGTATTGGATTCCTTCACCTGAAGAGTTGAATATAGAAATTGAGACAATTGAGAAAGATCCAATTCTTGTTGCAAATAATCTTGGAAGAAGTTTTCTTATAGATAATTGGTATGTTAAAGGTGAAGAGCCTTATGAACATTACCTTATAGAATTTAAGAAATCTACCAGAAATTAATTTTAAAAATGAAAGTCATAGAATTTTTAGGAGAGGCCTGATGCCTGGAAATGCTTGGTGGAGGGAGAATGGTAAATTAATGTCTATGACTGGGAATGCTTTGTTTTTACAGATTAAAAAACCGCTCCTTTATGATTTGTATATTCCTGAATTTTTGAAGTTGGAAAATTTTTATGAAAAAGAAGTTTTAAATAAGGGATCCTCAAAAAATTTTGCTAAGAGAGTTGTTAGGGGATTGGAATTATGTTTTCTTAATGTAGGAGGAGATGATACCCATCCTCTTAATACTCATTTAGGAGAAAAAGATGTTTTTGGAAGTGAATGGTTCTTTGGACATGGAACCTTATATAGATTTAGAGATGGAAAAAAACAACAAATTAAGAACGAAGTTGAGAGGTATTTTAATAAGAGAGAGTTAGAATCTTTTGAGGAAATTGGAAGATTAATCGAACCTTATACTTTTCTATGGGGAAAAAGATTTGTTTGAATTTAAATCTCAAATATTGTAGCTTTTCTTGCCACATGAATGACTTTAGTTTTCCCTATTTTTTCCTGAAGACCTCCTGCCTCATGAATATGTCCTGTGATGAGGATGTCTGGCTTAAATTCTTTTATTGCTCTTGCAACTGCTTTTGAGCCCTTGATTCCTGTAAATTCCGAAATACTTCCTTTTGGAGGGGTGTGAGTAACCATTATTCTTTTTTCAGCATTTTTTATTTTATCATGCCCTTTTTTTAAAATTCTAAAAATTTCCTCATCTTCTATCCAGAAAGGACCTATTGAAGAATCATATCCTGCTCCAAATATCCCCACATTATTCTTCTTTATTGAATGTCCATGAAGATGTTTTGTTCCTGGATAGTTTTCTATAAGCATTTTTATTGTTGACATTGTTTCATGATTTCCGGGTATTAGGAGAACTTCTTTGTTTTCTTTTATAAAAGGACCAACAATGTTTTTTGTGGATTGCTCAAGCCAAGTTAAATCTCCTGCAAGTATTACAATGTCTACATTTTCTCTTTTTGCTATTTTTGCGAGTCTCTTTGCTAATCCTGTATCTCCGTGAATATCTCCAATTGCAAGAATTCTTGTCTTTTTCTTTTTTATAATATCTTTTTTCATAGAAAGTAAAAATAGAGTCAGTTAATAAGATTTTTGATTACTCAATTATAAAATTAAACTTTAAAATGTCAAATTTTCATCAAAACTATGTAGTGAATATATACATTACAAAACATTTAAAAGGATAACACTGTCTGGATATATACTTTAAAACACATACATCCGAAAATGAGCCCAAAAATGAAAGACAATTTTGACATCTTTTTCAGAAGGAAGCCGGCTTTAATGTTGGTCTCTTTGAAAAAGAACACCAGGATGAGGTATGGTAGTATTTTGGCTAAAGAAGTGGATTGCACTTATAGCCATGCAGTGAAAATTCTGCAAACATTGGAAGACCTTAAGTTAGTTGATTTTGAAAAAAGGGGTCGAATAAAGGTGATAAAACTAACTAAGAAAGGGACAGATGTTGCAGATGCAATTGAAAATATTCAAAAACTTATAAGATAAAGGTGATTGCTACTGGCCCCTAAAATAGAAGAAAATAATATTTGTTAGTTTATCTCTTAAAAAAAGTTTAAATAATTATAAAACAATTGATAATAGAATTAAAATGGTTCTTCAATATAAGAAAAAGGGTTCTGCAGAATGGAAAGATTATCCTGGAAAGAGCAAAATAAAAGGTTCAGTCAAGAATTATGATTTTAGGCTATTGAGTGAGAATAGAAAGAAAGTGTTGGTAGAAAAGGATTCTTATGAAAGAGTTATGAAAAGATTTCGGCAAATTGAATTTTTTAAGCATAGAGGATGAATAGAAATAGAATTAAGAAGTTTTTTAAACAAATCTATTTTCTTTTTTATATGGCTCCGTAGCTCAGCTTGGTTAAAGTTCTAACGAACAAACCAACCTGAATATTGGGTGCTTTGTAGTATGGCTCCGTAGCTCAGCTTGGTTAGAGCACTAGACTCTTAATCTAGGTGTCGAGGGTTCAAATCCCTTCGGGGCCATAAAACTTGTTTATGGAACAGCAAACGAAATTTTAATTTCAGTTCGGGGCCACTTTTTAGAAAAGTTTATAAATAATTTACTATGATTTATTTTGAGGTGTTGGCACCTTAGAAGTCTAATTCTGAGAAAATTGAGATGAAAAATCTCGCAGGAGTTAAAGAAGCAGACTCTCTTATTCTCGTAGAAGTCATGATGCCTGATGCTTCAATTACCCCCGGATTTGCAGAAACTAACATTACACAACTAAAAGAAGGTTCTATTATCCAATTTGAACGTTTTGGTTTTGTCAGATTAATCAAAAAAGGGAAAGAAAAGTATGAGTTCTGGTTTTTGCATAAGTAAGAAGATGTAACGTTGTTTCGCTTTCAATCAATTTAAGAACAGCATATTTTATCTGATGGTGCAAAGACCCAATTTTTCATTAATATCTAAATGCTCAACACCCTCAACAATACCTGATGCTTCAATTTCTTGTACAAGAGAAGAATATGCTTCATGCGATACTCTATTCTGAATAAAGCATAAAAGAGATGCCATTCCATTTCCAATTTGCTTATATTGCTTACCTAAAATTTCTTCTGGACCACTCACACATATGCCCTGATCAAATCTAATATCTCGTAGTGGATTTAAATTTCCTGTATAGTTACCACATAGAAAATGTTTCACAGATTCTAAATCAGATGGCAAATATATAAGGTGCTTATGTTCAATTCCCTCTCGGTTTTCGACTAATTTTTGATTGAGCTCACTGAATGTTCTTTCCACAGACTCCATATCAAATGGCAAATGTGTATAAAGAGTTATTGTATTATTTCTGGAATCATCTCCTGCTGTCAAACCAATATATCTAATACTATTTGGCTCTACATTAACACCTACTTCTTCTTCAATCTCTTCTTTAGCTAAATGAGCAAAATAGGTTTCATCTATCTGGCCGTTATGATCAGTAAATCCTGCTGGAGGAAGATATCTATCTGGCATGTGTTGGGTACTCCGATGCCCGAGGATTAACATCCCGTCAGAAGTTTCCGCAATACCTATGATAGGAGCAGTTCTGGTCAAGGTATGTTTGTGTTCAGGTTCCTTATCCAGTCTGGCTTTCAGCGCTTGATAAGTACTATAGTTCACATCGCAAAGATATAATGTTCGGGAGTTATCCTGATTCACTTTAAAACCCCTTAGACATAATAATTTTCCATCAAATTGGCCAGATTCATGATTACCATAACTAGCTGCTCTGTCTCTTATATCCTCGCTCAAAGTTTGATCATAAAGACCAAGGCATTCTTCTTCTAATGATCTAGTTCTTGAAGAATGATTTATTCTCAATTCACAAGAAGGAATATTTGCACGATCGAAAACATAAATTTGTCCAATTTTTTCCATAAGGGCGAGTGTCTTACTGCCTTTATAAAAGTAATGCTCAATAAAAACACTATTTTTTTCCATCAAGAAGTTTTTGATAGGTCTCTAAATCTCCGACATCATAAGCAATCTGCTTGCTGATGACGACAAACCAAGGTGTTTTTTTAATTAAGAAAGAGATCAAATCACCTAATCTATCCATTTTATCAGAATGTTTCGAATCATATTCTTTAATAAAAGGAATGGTTTCTTTTTTAATAAAATAAACAGGAATACCTGCAATTTGTGTCTTGGGTTTTGAAGGTTTTTCTTCGAATCCAATAATCTTGCCTTCCTCGTTAGCTTCTATTACTCCTTTTTTGGAAATATCTTTACTGTTATCAGTATAAGCCAAATGTAAATTCGCATTTTTTTTCAAGAAAATTTCTTCCATTTCATCAAAGGCGATATTAAAGATTGTATCAGATCCTAATAGTATAAAATCACCTTCTGGCAAATGTTTCATTCCAAGCAGAAGATCACCAATAGAACCAAGACGCTCCTCTGGTTTACTTGTTTTATCATCAATGATCTTTATGTGTTCTTTATCTTTGAGATGATTTCTAAATTTTTCATAATATATACTATTAGTAACAATAACGATGTTTGTCGACTGAGGAATCCAACTAAGCAAGATATCAAAAATGCAACTTTTTCCTATAGGTAATAACGCTTTAGGAAATCCAATTAATTTATTATTTCCAGATTTGTTTAAATCAGCTTGTAGCCTTGTACTATATCCCGCCGCTAGAATTATACAATTCATAGACATGAGGTGACATGAATCTATATAAACTTTACCTCTTAATAATACAATATTACCATTTATTTTTTTTATGTCCATAAAATAATTCCCTTAATTATCCACACTCCTTCTCAATAACTTTTTGTGATAATCCCTTCGGGGCCATAAAACTTGTTCATGGAACAGCAAACGAAATTTTAATTTCAGTTCGGGGCCATATAACTAAAATTAAAGAATAATCTAATTCTTATCTATATTCTCTCTATGTTTTAATTTATTAAAATATGGCTGAATGCTGTTTATCTGTATTCACGCCACGTGTGGTCACACTTTGTGCACTTGAAGAACTTTGTTTCTGCTTCGTCTCCTGCACGGGTTTGAATTGTCCAAAAATAAGCTTTGTCGTTTCCGCATTCTTTGCATTTTTCAGTCACAATGGGGAAAGTGTTTGTTTCTTTCTTTATAACAGCGACTTTAAATTTTTCATCTATTCTTTCAGAAGTTTTTAATTTTACTTTGTCTTTTGTTGAATATTCGCATCTAGGACAACCAAAATTTTTCCTTTTTTGAATTAGAACAGCACCACACTTGGGACAAAAATCCATTTTATATATTGTTTTTATTTTTGTTTAACCCGAATCAATTTATAAAGCTTTTGTTATTGCTCATTGCAAAATCCTCTTTCATTTGGAGTTCTTAAGCGTTCATAAAAGATTAATTTTCCCCATCCTAATAAAGGCATTATTTTAAGCACAGCTTTTCCCACTAATTGATCCTCATTTATCTCTTTTTCAATACTCAATTGACCATTATTATTGTCACCTATAGTAGAAAAAATATACTTTCCTTCTTCCTGCTTTATATTTATTATTCTATGTATTATTGGATTTTTCTCTCCACTGTCAAATATTATTATATTCCCAATTTCTAATTTTTCTGGTTTTGCCCTTATTATAAATAAAATATCTCCTTTGTTAAATCCCTTTTTGAGAACAAAATTAGAAAATTCTGTTTTGTTTATATTTAATTGATTATACTTAGAATCGTGTCTTTCCCACCAGTTATTAAAATTTCCAAATGTGTTTGCCTTGTGATACATACTACAAGATTCCACAATTGCCAAAGGGAGTTCTGTTCCTGTTACTAGATTTAATAATGGAAAAAAAACTAATTTTATAACTACGAAAAGAAATACCAACGAGATAATCCATCCTTTAAAACTGTCATCTTTCCAGACCACCCACCAAAATTTTTTCCAGAATCTCTTAAGCTCACTTTCATCTCTATTCATTAGATAAAGGGGAAATAGGGGTTTTTAAAATATTAGTTTAACACCAAAATATTTAAATAGTATCTATTTATGTGTATACACATTAGGTATATACTAAATATGACAAACGATATATTTGACAACACTATTCTTTGCAGAAAATGTAATTCTAAAATGCACAAGGCAAACATTGCAAAAAATGGTTTTATCTTTAGGGCGGTTGTCTGTCCAAATGCGGGTTGCAATGAAAAGATAATTCACCCTTCTGATGAAAGCGAGTATGATAGATTTATAAATTTAAAAAATAAGGAATTTCGAGTCAAAATGAGGCTAGTCGGAAATAGTTATGCTGTTTCAATTCCAAGAGAAATAGTTTCTTTTATGCAAGAACAAGAAAAAATAATGAATGATATGGTAAGACTATGTTTTGAAGACTTTGGGAGATTAACTTTAAATTTTGAGGAATTAAAGCATAAAAAATAAAATGGTAAAAGGAATAATCCAGTTAAAAGTTGTTGAAGCATTGCAGGATGATGCTTACAAAGGAATTGCGAGAATAGATTCAAATTTAATGAGAGAATTGGATTTGCGAAGATGGGATGTTATAACAATTAAGGGAAATCGTGAGACTGTTGCAATTGTTGACAGGTCTTATCCTGCAGATGTTGGGGAAGGAATAATAAGAATAGATGGAATTTTAAGAAGAAATGCCAAGACAGGAATAGGGGAAGTTGTCACAATTTCCAAAGCAGAAATTAAAGAAGCAAAAAAAATAGTTATTGCTCCTGCACAAAAGGGAATAATGGTTCAGGGAGATTCTCAAAGTCTTAGAAATGGTTTGCTTGGAAGAACAGTTGTCAAAGGAGATGTTGTTGTTTTAGGTGGAATTCAAAGAAGAAGAGATTTATTCTCAGAAATGGGGATGGACGATGAAATTGGGGGATTATTGGGAAACATGTTTGGAAATATGGGGGTGGGAAATCTAGGAGGAGGAATTTCTCCCATTAAATTTTTAGTTGTGAGCACTACTCCAAATCAAATTGTTAAAATAACTGAAAATACAGAAGTTTCTTTGAATCCAAAGGCAGTTGAAATTACAGAAGATAATATTTCAGAAATATATTATGAGGATATTGGGGGATTGAATGATGAAATAAAAAAAATAAGAGAAATGGTAGAAATTCCTCTAAAGCATCCTGAATTATTTCAGAGATTAGGAATTGAGCCTCCAAAAGGAATTTTACTTCATGGACCTCCAGGAACAGGAAAGACTTTATTGGCAAAAGCAGTAGCTAATGAATCAGAAGCAAATTTTATTTTATTAAATGGACCTGAAATCATGTCTAAATTTTATGGGGAATCAGAGAAAAAAATAAGAGACATATTTGAAGAAGCAGAAAAAACAGCCCCAACAATTATTTTTATAGATGAAATTGATGCTATTGCACCAAAAAGGGAAGATGTTCAGGGAGAAGTTGAGAGAAGAGTTGTTTCTCAATTATTGTCTATGATGGATGGTTTGAAATCCCGTGGAAAAGTTATTGTTATTGGCGCAACAAATAGAGTTAATGCAATTGATTCTGCTTTAAGAAGACCCGGTAGATTTGATAGAGAAATTGAAGTTGGAGTTCCAGATAAAGAGGGAAGATTGCAGATACTTAAAATACATACGAGAGGAATGCCATTAAAAAATGTTAAATTAGAAGAGCTCGCCTCATTAACACATGGTTTTGTCGGTGCTGATTTGGAGGCTTTGGCTAAAGAAGCTGCTATGAATATTTTGAGAAAGTATCTGCCTCAGATGAAATTAGAAGAAGAACAAATTCCTAAGGAAATTCTGGAGAAATTAATTATTAGTCATGAAGATTTTAGAGATGCATTGAAAGTAGTTAGACCTTCTGCAATGAGAGAGGTTTTAGTTGAAACACCAAATGTCAATTGGGAAGATGTTGGGGGTTTGGAAGAAGTTAAGAGAGAGTTGAGAGAAGCTGTTGAATGGCCAATAAAATATCCAGATAGTTTCAAAAGAATGGGGATACGTCCTTCAAGAGGGATATTGCTTTATGGTCCTCCAGGAACAGGAAAAACTCTCTTGGCAAAAGCAGTTGCAAAAGAATCAGAAGCAAATTTCATCCAAGTTAAAGGACCTTCTTTATTGAGTATGTGGGTTGGAAAATCAGAAGAAGGAATGAGAAAAGTTTTCGAGAGAGCAAGACAAGTTGCCCCTTGTGTTATCTTCTTTGATGAAATAGATTCTCTTGCAGGAAAAAGAGGAATTGATTATGGAACAAAAGTTACTGAAAGAGTTTTGAATCAGATGCTTGCGGAAATGGATGGCTTGGAAGATTTGAAAGATATTCTTGTTATAGGTGCGACAAATAGGCCAGATATGTTGGATCCTGCCTTGCTGAGACCAGGAAGATTTGATAAAATTTTATTAGTTAGTTCTCCTGATGCAAAAGGAAGGATGAATATTCTTAAGATTCACACAAACAAAATTCCCTTAGGGGAAAATAAAAAAGCTTTGACTCCGAAGGAAAGAGAGGCTTTCTTAAAAGAATTGGCAAATAAAACAGACGGATATACAGGAGCAGATTTAGAATCTCTTGCGAGAGAAGCTGCAATGCTTGCTCTTAGAGAATCTTTGGATTTGGAATTTGTTTCAGAGAGACATTTTGATGAAGCTCTTAAAAAAGTTAAGCCGAGCATAACAAAATCAACAATAGAAGCTTACAAAAAAATTGAGGATGCATTTTTCAAGTCAGCAAAATCTGCTGTTCCTAATGAAAATAGCTATTTGGGATAACTATATACACTATAATAATATTTATAAATAAGTTGTTAATTGGTTTTTTTATGGATAAAAATGTTAACTTAGAAAATCTTTCAGAAGAAGAAGCATATGAATTATGCTTAAAATTATTAGATAAAGCTAATCAAGATGTTATTAGCATGAACAAAAGTGTTGGCAATACACTTAATTATTGTGATAATTTAGATAATTTTGCTAAAAAATATCCCCTTCTTGCATATAACTATCTTTCTTCTAAAAATTAATCTTCAATCACAGCAATCTTTATTCTCAAATATAGCAATTAATATAAACCATCTTATCTTTTTTTATTATGCACAAAAATAATTCTTATTTTGAAAAGGAAATTTATAGATATTGTGACGAGAATGTTGGAGAAAAAGTTTTATCTTCTGTTTTTATAAATTTATGGCATGAAGAGGAATCTATTATTAAAAAAGATTTAATGGGTTTAACTGAAAAAATTATTAACAATTTGATAAAAAACGAGGTTTTAATTGAGATAGAGAAACCTGAAGAATTAGAGAGTCATTATGGTTATTATGAGATTAGACCCCACAAAAATTTAATTAAAAATAAGGGTTATATGAAAAAGAAACTGAAATTATTGGATTAATTATTCCGTCGTCACAATCTTCTTCCCATTTTCTTCAATTAAAACAGTGTTTTCAGACTGTGCAACAATTCCTTTTCCGGATTCAATTAACTGAGGATATTGATGAAGATTCCCATTTTGCTCCAATTGTCTCAGTCCAATCAGTGCCTTTGTCCCAAATTTCTTTACGAGCCATCGGGTGCAAAAAGGCAGTTGTGAATATTCTTCTGCAATATATTCAAGAATTTCTCTTGCAATCGGATTTCTCACATTTTTGTATTCTACTAATGAGTAAATTCCAGAGGGTTTCCCGTCATTTACTTTTCCATTCCCATTTGTGACAAAAGGCTCGATTGCATATAATCCAGGATTTATCAGAGTGTTTCTTTTGTCATTTATATTCGGAATATTTAATCCAACATGCAAATCATACTGTTCTATCTGATGTCCAGAAAGATTGATTATGGGAGAAAAGCCATGAGACTCTATTTCCTTTTGAATTGCTTTTCCTATTTCACTGGTTGTAATTCCTTTTTTAATTGTTTCTTCTGCTCTTTTAAGTGCTTTTTCAGAAGCTTCAATTAGTTTTTTATTCTCATTGGAATTTTCCAAGTCAATTGAAAAGGCAGTATCTGAAATCCAGCCATCTATATGAATTCCAAAATCAATTTTAAGCAAACCATGCGCTAAATTTTCATCATTGTAAGAAGGAGTGTAGTGTGCTGCGATTTCATTTATTGAGAGATTTGTTGGAAAAGCGGGCTTTCCTCCTAGTTCAATTATTTTAGATTCAATTTTCTCCGCGATTTCCAATAATGAGGTTCCCTTTTTTATAAATGGTTTAATCCACTTTTTTATTTCTTGCGCGATTTTTCCCGCTTCAATTATCTTCTTGTTTTCCATTTTTTATTTATAATTAAAAATCACTCAATTTTTTCTGTTTTTTTTCATCAATAAACTCTTTAGTATCTATTTCAAATACCTGAAATATATTCTCAACTGCAGGAAGAATTTGCCTTTCTAGATAATATTTTAGATTATATTCTCCTTCTTCTTGGGGGAGTTTGACTTTCTCTCTCACTAATTTTGATTCTTTTCCTTTTGTCTCGGCGATGTAGTATTCAATTAAATTCCCTTCACTTAGAGGAATTTCAAGATCGTGCATTTTTTTAGCAGCTATTACATGTGGAGAAATTGCTTTGTATTCTGAAAGGGATTTTTTAAGCTGAGTTCTAATAATTAAATCCTCTTTTGGGATTTCCCTGTTTTTTAATTTTTTTATAATGTCCTTGACATAAATAAGTGTCTTTTTTTCATTTCCTTCTTGAAGAATTAGCCTTATTACATTATCCTGCATTTTTCTTGCTAAACTGCACCAGTCTCTTCTTACTGTTTCAAATCCTCTTATTCTTATATTTCCTTCTTTATCTATTATTGCATATTTTTTCTTTGCACCTGAAATTCCTGTTCTCTTTGTAACCCAAATTCCTCTTTTAAAGAATCCTTCTAGTTCAAGTTTCATGACTCCTGGCAATTCAGAATTTAATTTTTTAAGAAATTCTTTTATTTGACTTTCAGTCTTTTTTCCCATTAAAAATGCGACACTGTCTGTGTCGGCATATATTACTTCATAACCCTCTTTTTCAACCTTATCTATTGTTTCTTTATTGAATTTTCTTACAAATGCTAATATTGATGCAGAAGATTCAAGAGAATAATATCTTGCTCCGAAAAAGCCAATATACCCATGAACAGATGCTGAAAGAACCTTAAATGCATTGCTTCTGGCTTTTGTTATTGTGTTTTGGTTTTTTTGATATTCTTCTTTGAAATGTTTTCTTTTTTCATATATCTCTTTTAACATTTCAGGAAGAAATCCTGGTTTTTTTGAAAAATAAAATCTTGTTTTTTTGCCTTGAAAGTCTATTTCTGGAGATTCATAAGAATTTTTTTCCTTTTTTTCAAGAAGAGTTCCTTTTGATATATTTTCAGAAATTATAATGCTTGTATGCATTGAAGTAAAATCAAAAATGACAATATTTTCATATAATCCTGGTTTTGGCTCCAATACAAATGCTCCCTCAACACTTTCAATTCCTCTTCTATCTGACATCTCTGGATTGTAAGGTCTTTTTTCAGGTATTTCATTAAATCTTTCTAAATTATGCAGTATGTAGGATTCAACATATCTAGAAAGTCCAGCTCTTGATAATTCAAATACAGGTTCTTGGGTTGTTATTGTAAATTCTTTTAAATCTGGCCAGAATTTTTCAAATAACTGGTATGTTAAAACAGAGTCATGCAAATTATATTCATAATATTCTTTCCAATTAGCCTCATTTAATTTTGAAGAGTGTTTTATTTTGAAATCTTTTTTTGTATCTCCCAAGAATTCTTTTGCAACTTCATTTAAGGAGAGGGTTTCAGATTTCATATATTGTGCATAAGCCGTTCTTATGAATTTTAATATGTCTACATGCACGATTCCATTTATTCTTGCACTAAGATTTATTCCACGAGAAAACCTCGGCTGACTGTCATCAAGTCCGAGATTTAATCTTATAGAGTGTTTTTCTGCTCTTGCTTTTATATAAGGCAAATCAAAACCATCTGAAAAATAACCCACCAAAAAATCCGGAGAGATCTTTTTAACTTCTTCTGTGAATTTTTCCAATAACTCTCCTTCATCTTTTACATATTCCACATAGGGGGGTTTGTTTTTTTCATTTGAAAGTTTTTTCCAAGTTATTACTTTCTTTATTTTGTCAGAGACTAAAGACACCATTAATATTTCCCCTTTTCCTATTTGTATATCATCTGTTTCAATATCATATGCTAAAACTTTAGGCACGAATTTTTTATCTTCTATTTTTTTTGACTTTTCAAGCTTTATACATAAATCTGCATCAATTACTGAACCAATCCCCCCATAATCTTGGGAATTGTCAAGAACTTCACCTTCAATTTCATACCCTCCAAGAGGATTTATTTTTTTTTCAATTATATAATGAGTTATAAAACCCAAATCATACCCTCTTCTCTTTTCAATCTCTGGGAAAACAATTTTATCTGCAACATCATGTAAATCTTTATAATTTGTTGCAAAAATTTTAAGTGCTTTAACTGGCTTGTCCAGGAAATTTTTATCATGCAATTCTACTCCTTCAACTTTAGTCTGACGCCCTTTTAAATCAAGTTTTATTGTCTTTATTTTTTTAATAAGAGCATCTATTTTGTTTTGCTTTAAATTATTCTTTAAAATTGCCCACATATAAACCGGGCAGGAATCAATAACGCAAACTCTTTTTCCCTTATCATCTCTGCCTATTATTTTTACATAGTTTCTTCCCTGCCAATCAAAGCAGGTGTAATCAAGGGGGATGAATGTTGTTTTCATTTTATAGATTATCCAAAGGAGATTTTATTTTTGATAAATCTTTCGTTGACACATGGGTGTATATTTCTGTGGTTTTTAAGTCAGAATGCCCGAGTAGTTTTTGAATATATCTTATATCTGTTCCTTGTTCTAATAAATGTGTTGCAAAACTGTGTCTTAGCATATGGGGGGTAACTTTAATTCCTGCTCTTTTTCCTGCTTCGTCTAATACTTTTTGAACAGATTTCTTGGTATATTTCCCATTTCTTCCCTCAAGAATATACTCTGTCTTGAAAGTGTTATTGCTATAATATTTTAGTAAATCTAATTTTAAAATTTCCGAGATGAGGGTAATTCGATCTTTCTTACCTTTTCCCTTTTTAACATTAATAATTCCTCTTTCAAAATCAATATCTTTTCTTTTTAAATCAATTAGTTCCTGTAATCTTAATCCTGAAGAATACAATAATTTAATTATTAATTTATGTTTTAAATTTTCTGTCAAATCAATCATCTCTTTTATTTTTTCTTTTGAAATCACTTTAGGTAATTGTTTTTCCTTTCTCTTTATGGGAATTTCTTCAAATGAAAAAGGTTTATTCAATACTTCTTTAAAAAAGAAACTAATGGATGCATATTGCAATCTTGAGGAATTAATACTCAAGTCTTGAGATAATAAATACAATTTAACACCCCCATTTGATAGATTAAGTCTACTTTTTTCAATAAACTCCAAAAATCTCTTAACATTGTAGGTATAAGATTTAATTGTTTGATCTGAAAATCCTCGTAAAGTACACCTTTCTTTCAATTCTTGTAAATATTTTTCTTTATTTAGTATATAATCCATTATAGAACTTTTATATGAACATTTATTTAAATATATATTGAAACCTGCAAGTTTCAGATTTAATCTACTTTTTAAGTAGATCTAATAGATGTTCGAAAAAATTGAAATTTGTCGTCGGTAAATTATGTTGCTCCGACGATAAACTCACGACCTTGTAGATTTCTTGCTTCACTTAATTTCTACAATGCTAAATTAAAAAATCGCATAACACGAAATTAAATGAAATTGCTGAGGATTAAAAAACAGAGGGGTGCGTTTTCTTTCAGAAAACAATTTGTCGGCTTCGCCGAGATTATTTGTTTTATACTTTTTATTTTAATTTTTTGTAAATAAAAAATCCGCCAATCCCAACCAGAATTAAAACAATTCCCAAAAGTTTATTTTCTGCTCCAGAACTTCCAATCACATTCCCGGTTAAAGTATTTGAAGAAA
>JBDRJG010000010.1:0-15160 GCA_043815085.1 Candidatus Iainarchaeum sp.
CTAAAAAAAGAATTCAACTTATTCTCCACCAAAAATATTCTTAAACCAATTTAAAATCTTCTGCATTAATCCTTCACTAACACACTGACCACTAACACAAACATTGCTTTTATCTACTTCTTCAGGAATAGGATAATGAAAAAAAGGGTCTCCATAAAACCATAATATTGCATAACCGCCCCCAGATAAATGTGCTTCTGCAATAGTTTTTCCAGATTTTAATGAAGAAACAAATCTATCAATATAATCTTTATCTTTTTGTTTTTCTCCTGGTTGCATTAGCCCAGATTCTAATGCTATTAAATCGTTTGAATCAAATATAGATTCACTGATTAGTTTTTTTTCTTGATATTGAAAATTTGGAGGCATCCATGCGTTATATACATGGGTTTTTCTCCCCCCAAAGGATTCGTTTGTATACCAGCCCCCTGTACTGCATCCACTCACTATTATAAAAGGGGTTTTTAGACTGCTAAACTCTTCTGAACAAATAGTGCAAGGTAAATAAACACAACTGGGGTCACCATGCCCCCATACTAAAACGGATTTGTATGTATTACTTTTATCAAGCAAACAATCTGAACCTGGCCCTGTAATCTCCCCTTGAAGGTTGCCTAAAACATTGAAAGAGGATAAAGTAATCAAAGGAGTATTAGGATCATTTTCAAAACTAAAGTTATACACTTTATATCTTATAAGATTTCCGTAATCTACAGGATTATTGTGATATTTGGTAAATTTATTTAAAGCAAAGATAATTTTATTTATTTTTTGATCAATAGGATAACTCTCTGGAGGCATCAATGAAGAGATGAAAAAATCCGGATTCGGGAAGACTAATCTAGAATTATCCACTACAAAAAGTATTGTATCCCCTCTTGCAATTATATCATCAAATATGGATGCATCATCTGAAGGTTGAAAGGTTTGAGAATCTGGAAGAATTCCTGAAGAAAAATCAACCGGAATAGTTATATAATTAATTGGTTCGTCTAAAATTTCAAAAAGATTATATTGGGGGGATTGTACATTTCCGAAATTTGTGACAGAGGAAAAAAGATCTTCTCCAATAAATAATCCTGCTTTCACAGAATTATCCTTTTTGACTTCTGTTAGAATAATCTTTCTAATTTGGGATATAGTATTTTCAGAATTAGTTAATTTAATTACTTTTGAACTAAAACCTTCTTTTTTTAAAGAATTCTGATATTTATTAACTGCTTCAATTATTAAATCTTCATTAGAATATTGGGGTGAAATAAAAATTAATAAAGAGGGGGGATTAGTAACACCACTATTTTCTTCTTCTCGCATGCAAGCCCCATTCTGACAACCATTTGGACATATATAATTTACACGAGATTTAGAATTTCCAGAACAATAATATTCTGTAAGGGTGTTATCATTTAGAATGGAACATCCATCTGAAACTGCACCTAATGAATCTGTTGTTGTTCCATATATAAAATAATTCATACCTTCATCAGAGTCAGTACAAAGACTGTTCTCTTCATCATTATTATTCTCTTTCCCTATGCAAGCACCATTTTGACAACCACTTGGGCATAGATAATTTACATGGGCTTTAGAATTGCCAGAACAATAATATTCTGTAAGAGTGTTATCATTTAGAATGGAACATCCATCTGAAACTGCGCCTAATGAATCTGTTGTTGTTCCATATATAAAATAATTCATACCTCCATCGGAATCAGTACAAAAATTATTATTTTCAATATTATCTTTTTCTTCTATACAAGCACCACCAATACATCCGTCTTCACATTTAATTTCTTCATAGCCTAGATTATTGTTAGATAAGCAGTATAATTCCATTACAAAACAATTCTCTCCATTACAGTTTTCTACTGAATCTGATTGAATGCTTCCTCCTGAATTAGTGTAAATTAATCTGCAGGTGTCACTTACACCATTAGCATCTAAGGCATATAAAGTCCCTTTAACCATTATGTTATATCCCCCATCACTATCTGTACAAGTTGTTTCTTTTTTTACCTGAACACAAGCGCCATTCTGACAACCATTTGGACATATATAATTTACACGGGTTTTTGAATTATCAGAACAGTAATATTCTGTAAGAGTTTTACCATCTAGAATGGAGCACCCATCTGAAACTGTACCTAATAGGTCTGTAGTTGTTCCGTGTATAAAATAATTCATTCCTTCGTCAGAATCAGTACAAGTTTGAGTGGCTCTCCCAGTAATTTTATTCCAAAAATCACTTAAACCACTTGCAGAAACAAAAACTGTCGATGCAAATAAGAACAATAATCCAAAAATTATCAAACCTCTTTTCATCTAATATCGAAAGATAGAATATTTAAATACTTTTATCTTGCTTTAAAAACAATATATTTTTCTCCCCCAATCTCAAATTCATCTAAAATTTTAAAATTCTCCTTTACAAAAACAATTAGCCAATTTCTATTTATCTTGAATCTCTCTCTTCTAATCATGCTTCTTGTTGCAAAACTCACAACAACTTTTTCACAGAGGGGGGCTATTTTTTTCAAAAGTTTCTTGGAATAATCTCTTTCAATCATTTCTAACGAATCAATCACCTTAAATAAAAATAGGATTTTCTCTCCTTTAATTCCTTTAATTATATTTTTTATCTTTTCTAATTCAAACAGACTCTCATGAATAGCCTTCCCTTTTATCCTCTTTTTTTTAAAATAAAAGTTCATCAAATCAACTAATTGTCCTACTGCTTCAATTGCGAAATAAGAGGTTCCTTTTGGGAAATACTTATAACTAAATCCATTAATTCCAGCGCCTAAATCAAAGATATTTATCTCTTTTTTACTGCTTTTTAAAATCCTTTTGTAAATCTCTTTATAATGAGGTAACCTCTCCCTTGTTGAAAGATGTTTTCTCAAAATCCACTCTTCATCTTTTTCTTTCAGAGATAAAATTTTATGACTTACAAATGCAGAAAAAACTTTTCTCAATAAATCCTTAGTCAAATCTATTTTTTCTTCATTTGAACATTCCCTTCTTTCAAATTTTCTAAAAGCAAGTTCAACATCTTTTAGAGGGAGTTGGGAAAAATCCCTTTTTTCTCTAATTTTCTCTATCAATTTATTGTTATTCATTTTTTAATATAATAATCCCTTGGTCCATTATAAATTCTTCAAAAGGTTTATTAATAATTTCTCCTTTAAAAAACAAATAATTTTCAGGGGTTTGCATTTCCAATTTCAATCTCTTAGATAATTCATAAATAAAAGATTCTGTACTTTTCCTGACTCGAATTAGTCTTCTTATCATAAAATCTGTCCCATATTCTGGATAATTAGAAAGTTCTTCAAAGATAACCAAGGCTGGCCAACATTTAACCATTAATTCAAAAATCTTCTCGTTACTATCTACAAATTTAGTCTCTTCAATTAATTTAAAAAAATTATCACACAACCCCCCAAAAAAATCTTCTGTTAATTTCTCACCCAAAACCCCATAAAAATTTTCACATTCCCGCTCATCATAATAAAGAGTAACATTTCCCCCATTTACCTCAAAAATAGTATTATAAAATCCGAAACCAATTTCTTTTTCTAATTCCTTTGATTTCCCTTCATACCATGCCTTTATATCAAAAAATGAACAACCCAATCTGGAAATATCTTCAATATATCTTTTGTTCATAAAACTTTTAAGTGCGACTTACTTAAAAATCTTACAATGCCAATTAATGCTCATCCTGAATATATTGCAGCAGAAGGAGAATACCTAAAAGCCAGAACTCTTGAAGAGAAAATTGAAAAATTGAGAAAAATGATTTCCTTCGCCCCTTCCCATAAGGGAGGGGAAAATTTGCGCGCCCAATTAAAGACGCGATTAAAAAAACTTCAAGAACAGTTAATCAAATCAAAAAAAGCAGGAAAATCCCCACATACCGGAATAAAAAAAGAGGATATGCAAGCAGTTATTGTTGGTCAGACAAATTCTGGAAAATCTTCTCTATTGAAAACTTTGACAAATTCTGAACCCCAAATAGCAGAGTATAAATTTACAACAAAAAACCCCGTATTGGGAACGCTGTATTATGAAAATGCAAATATCCAGCTAATAGAAATACCTGCAATTGGCTCTGAATTCTATGCTAAGGGAATTGTTCATACGACAGATACTGTCTTAGTTTTAATAACCTCCCTCAGCGAGATATCAGATATATTTAGAGAATTAAAAACAGAGGGTAAAAAAATAATTGTATTCAATAAAATAGACTTATTAAAAGATAATGAAAAAAGAAAAATACAAGCAACACTTTCTTCAAAAAGATACAATTTTGTTCTTATTTCAACAAAAACCCAAGAAGGAATTGAAGAATTAAAAAATAAAATATTTCAAAGTTTTAATAAAATAAGAATCTACACAAAAGAGCCAAGAAAAGAAAAAAGTAAAAGACCAATTATTATGAACCCAAATGCTACTGCGAGAGACATTGCTGAGAAGATTTTAAAGGGATTTTCAGAAAGAGTAAAAGAAACAAAAATCTGGGGCCCCTCAAGTAAATTTCCTGGGCAAAAAGTCGGACTTCAACATAAATTAAAAGATTTGGATGTTGTGGAATTTAAGACGGGATAATTATTTGTAGGTTTCTCTTATTGGGGCTATAATCTCTTCTAAATATTCTGCAACAGAATTTTTTAAATCAGCAGAATGAAGTTTTTCTGATTCAAACTCTTTTTCTAAATCTTCATAATCTTTGAATTCAATATTTCCTCCAAATTTATCGCTTCTTTTAATCTTAATTTTCTCAAATCTCGGAAAAATTATCAACTTACAAATAGACAGAACAGGATTATTCTCAACATCCCCGGGTTTACAATAAGCTTTATTTATTTTCTTTTCAACATCCTCTTTTCTGTCTCTTATGGAAATAAAACTCTCTTTAACAGAACTTGACATTTTTGTTCCAGGGCCTTTCAAACCCGGAATTAAAGGAGTATAAATGTAAACAGCTTCTTGCAATCCAATTTCTCGGCCTTCATCAATTCCAAGCATATAAATTTTTCTTTGATCAGAACCTGAAACAACAAAATTGGTTTTCAAATGTTTAACATCCGCAACTTGCATTAAAGGATAGATTATCTGGCTTATTTTTGCGTTTTCAATATCCCTTGCAACTTGTTGCATTGCTCGAACTCCCCTATTAACAGTTATACTTAAGGACAATTTTAAAATATCTTCAAAATAATCTGGTTTTTTCTGATAGCTTGTTCCCCTAACAATTTCTGCTTTCAATCCAACTGATTTAAATCCTTTCTCCCATTGAATTAATTGTTTATTCACAAAATCCCAATCTCCCTTTTTATTCAACCAAGTATGCCAATCTGCTAAAAGAACTTTCACTTTAATACCTGCTTTTTGCAAATCCAATAATTTAAGAATTGTAACCAAATGCCCTAAATGAATTTCTCCACTGCACTCATAACCGCAATAAACAACCCCTTCTTTCATAAATTGCTTAATCTTGTCTTCATTAATTATTTCAACTGTGTTTCTCTTAATTAAATTTATCTTCTCTACCATAATTAACTATATAATTCCAAACTTATAAATTTATTCTTCGAGAACGTGTTCTATTTTCTTCTTAAGAAGCTAATCTTTAGGGTCCCAAAAGAGGGTTGGGTCTGCCCAATCTTGCCCCATAATTTTATTATCTATTTTTTCATATAAAGATACAGGTAATAGCTCTCTCAATCTTTTTGTTCTGTTGGAAATTTTCTTTTCAAGAATTCCATCTAATTTTCCTTTAATCCTTGAATAATAAGACTCCTCTTCTGCTTTAGAATTTATTCCCTTAATTTCTTCTTCAGATAGATTTTTCAATTTAAATGAAGAAGCAAAATTCATCCCAACAATTCCTTTTAACACTCTTTCTAAAAAAGAAGGATTTGCCACTTCTAAATATTCTTCTCCCCAATTACAAAAATCTTTCCACAACAAAGAATAAGCAACAATGAAATCACTATCAATCAAATCCTTTTTAAAAAATCCTTCCTTAGTCATGTATTCAAATTTAAAATCAAAAAAAGATTCAAATTTTTTAATTCTATTTTTACCTTCATCCATTCCAGGCCAATAAAGCCCCCTAGCAATAGTTATATCTGATAATAAAAGTGGTTCTTTTATATAGGGTGTATGGGAAATTTGAACATTAACATAATTTTGCAAATCTAAAATCCCTAAAGTCTTTGACAAAGCTTTGTTTTTTAATTCCCTATCTAAAAAAGGATATATCCCCCCAACAGAATTATACAAGGCAGAAGGAATTGCTTCATGAGGCCCTCCTGCAACCATTTCTACAAAATCCCTGTAATTTTCTCCTGTTTTAGAGTTTGTATATGCTCTATCTAAAGATTCATTATACCAATCAAATAAACTATTTAATGCTTGTTCTGGATTTTCCCAAAGAACTTGTGAAAAATTCTCTGAAACTTCTTTTGAAAGATTATGGTGCTTTCTAAAACCATTCATCATATCTTCGCAAACCCGTTTATATCCCTCTTTAGCTTCTGAAGATTCCATTTTAAAGTATGTAAAACACCACAACATTCTTTAAAAAAATTGTTATACTTCAACAATTATGTTAATTGAAATCTTATTATTTCTCTTTTTAGGAATTATCTTTGGAACATTCACCGGCCTATTTCCAGGAATTCATATAAATCTTGTAGGAGCATTCTTGGTTGCTCTTTCTTCTACTCTTCTTGCAGGAATATCTCCAATTTATCTTGTTGTTTTTATAGCCTCTCTTGCAATAACACATACTTTCATTGATTTTATTCCAAGCATTTTTTTAGGGTGCCCAGACGCAGACACAGAACTTTCTATTCTACCAGGGCATGAATTATTAAAACAAGGAGAAGGGCATCAAGCAATAATGAGAACAGCCTATGGGAGCCTGATTTCTATTTTTATCCTTACAATTTTAACGCTTCCACTTGCATTGATTATTTCAAAAGTTTATCCCCTGATACAAAAAGCCATCCCATTTATACTTATTTTTATATGCATTATAATGATTTTTTCTGAAAAGAAAAAATTTTCAGCAACTCTCGTTCTTATTTTAACAGGCATTTTAGGCGTTTGCGTTTTAAATCTAAATTTAAAAGAGCCTCTTCTCCCTTTGCTTTCTGGATTATTCGGAAGTTCCATGATGCTTATAAGCATAAACCAAAATACCAAAATACCCGAGCAAAATACAGAGTTTAAAAAACTAAATATAAAAAAATTGTATAAACCAATTTTAGCAGCATTGATTGCTTCCCCTCTTTGTGGTTTTCTTCCGGGATTAGGGGGAGGTCAAGCCGCAGTTATAGGAAATCAAATTTCAAAATCAGATGGAAAAGATTTTCTTGTTCTCATTGGGGCCGTAAATATCTTGGTTATGGGTCTTTCCTTCACCTCTTTATATGCAATTTCAAAAACAAGAACAGGTGCTGCAGCTGCAATTCAATCCCTTATAGGAAAACTTGATTTTAATCTCTTAATATTAATTGTCATTGTTTGTCTAATTTCAGGAATAATCTCCTTTTTTCTAACTAAATTTTTATCTTTAAAATTTCTAAAAATAATAGAGAAAATTAATTATAAAAGAATCTCAATAGGGATTTTAATCTTTTTATCTATAATAATCTTATTAATCTCTGGAATCTTGGGCTTTATTGTTTTTATTATCTCTACTATAACTGGAGTTTATTGTATTTCTTTAAACGTAAAAAGAACTCAAATGATGGGGTGTTTGTTGATCCCGACAATTATTTTGTATTTGTTTTAGAAAGGGGTTGATTAATAAGCGAGGCGACGCCGAGCTTGATTGGGTGGGCGAGCAATCTCGCGAGAGAAGAACGATAATCTGGTGACGAGCAAGGTTGGAAGTAGGGAGGGATAAAGTGAAGCTAACAATTTAATTCTAACGATTGTTTAGTATTTGATTTGAAAATTAAACTATTCTAACTCATTGATATTAAATATGCTCTTCTCCTCTTTCTATTAACAAAATCACAATTTTCGTCCTAAATTGATAGTGAGATAGATTTAAAAAGCATGCACCAGGAAATAAAATATGGGAAAAATTGATTTCGGCAGGTTATTGAAAGATAATAAACCTCGGGAGGCAATTGAAGTAGAGGTAGATGGTGCAAAAATCTTTAAGCGAAAATTTAATGGGGGTTTAAGAAACATTTTTTCTAACACTCCTGCTTGGAGAAGTGAAAAGGATTTAATTGATTTGTTATTAAAAATTGATCTTGTTCAAAGAACAGAATCTGCTAGAGAAGCAATAGATACATTAAAGAAAACAAACGTCCAATATAGAGGTTATTCTGACGATGATTACCCAGTAAAATTCTTCAGGCTTGAAGAAACTCCAACACCAAATGGTGAAAAAGGCTACACTCTTAAAACTTATTGTCATTTAGACCCTGCGAACTCTGCGATGTAAATGGACGAATTATTTTTAACCGCTCTCAAAAAATCAAAAAAATTCAAATGATGGGGTGTTTGTTGATTCCGACAATTATTTTGTATTTGTTTTAAAATAATCTGCAAGAGCTTTTTGTTTTTCTAATTCCTTTCCGAAAACAGAATCGATATATCTTTTAACTAATTCTAAATTTTGTTGCATGTATGAAGAAAGATTATACTTTTTAGCCAAATCTAAAGCAGGATCTAAGTATTTTTTTATTCCCCCCTCATGAATTGTAAAAATTAATTTTCCGCCGCATCTTGGGCAGATTCCGTTTAAAGGGGGCCTTCTAATAATTTCATTGCAAGAGACACATCTAAACTCCTGCATTGAAAATTTCCTAAGATTACCCCTAATGTCCCTTATAAAATGCCTATCAATAATTAAGCGTGCAGTATCTGAAGTGTCAACAGATCGAATTTTTTCTACGAGTTCCATTTGATGTCTTACTTTATCTTGCATAGTAATCAATTTTTTATAAGAAGAGCACAGAATCCCATCATTAAAATTATCAGTATTATGTGTGTAACTAAGTCCGCTAAAAGGATTCCCCCCTTTTCTAAGAACAGATTTTGCTGTTTCAATCCCTTTAACTTCTGATGAATGCTTCTTTTTTTCTGCAAGTCTATAAAGCTCAAGTGGATATTCCTTTGCAAACTCTAAATCAAGAATTGCATCATCTACTTCTCCCGCATCTATTTTTGCATTTAAAACTAATGGGGCATCCTGTGTCCCCCCCCTGTGGCCAGGTAAAAATTCTCTTGAAAAATTAATCAGCACATCCCCCAGCAACATTATTGCTGCTTCATCCCCGTCACAATCTCTACGTATTGCAGCATGCATATAGGGGCTTGCAAAAAGTCCTTGCGTATTGGAGAAACCAATAAATCTACAGATGACTCCCGCACAATTATGTGGTGCCATACAAACCCCCAATTGACCAACTAAATCTTCTTTTTTCTCTAAATTATAAAACCTTTTTAAACCATAAAATTTTTCAAGTTCTTCATCAACAAATTTAGAAACCTTAAAAAAAACTTCATCCCCTTTTTCATCTAAAGAATCAGAAGAATTTGGAAGGAGAATATCGTGTGGCATAAGTTCCAAAATCTGCTCATCATTAATCAACTCTCTTCCATCAATATCTTTTACATAGCCAAGTTCTCTTAATTTCTCCACACCCACAAAAATTTCTTTTGGTTTAAAACAAATTAGAGGCAATTCTGTTGCATCAAATCTTATTGTTCCATCTTTATTAACCTGCAAATCATATCTTGCTCTCAGTATGCCTTTTGCAAAATTTTCTATGGCGTGGTTTGTTGAAGAAGTTCCCCGAATTCCCTTAATTAATAAAGGGATTTCTTCTTTTAAATATCCGAGTTTTTTTACTGCACTTTCAAAATAATGGGGCATATCTATATTCTTATTTAAATAAGAAAAACCCTCTTTTTCCAGGCCATCTTTTTTTATATTTGTGGATTTTTCTTTTGTTTCTGGGAAATAATACATTTTTTTGCATTTGCCTTCACAATTTTCACAAATAGGATAAATTGTTTCTTTATTGCAGTTTTCACAATAATAAATCGGAAAGCTGCTCCAAATTTCTCCTTCTCCGCATGCGGTTTGAAAACTCCTTAATCTTCCCCCTTCCCTTCCAACAGGAAATAAAACATTTGGGCTTCCAATTAATTTTCTTAATTTTGCCTTTTCTGGCCTCCCCATACGTGCCCCAATAAATTCCCCTGCTTTATCTTTTATTTTAAATTTAGATACAGAATCAACAATCTCTAAAACTTCCCCCCCTAAATTAAATTTCTCCTTAAAAATTACATCTTTCAAGAAAATTTCTTTTTCACCAAACCCAGAGAAATCAATTCCAAGATTGGTGAGAAGAGATTTACTGTTAATTTCATTTAACACAACATTTTCCAATGTTGCTTGGTGTTCAATTCCCAGCAACTCTAGTGCCCTTTTTCCCAATCTAAATTTTTCTTTTTCATTTTTATTATATGGAAAAATTATTTTTTTATTATATTTTGATGCGATTAGCCAATCAATTAAATCTAAGAAATATTCCCTTGAAATTTCTGTCCAGTAAAAGATATACTTGGGGTGTAAGGGAATAGAATATTTTTTACTAAGTTCAATTGCCTTCTCAAAAGAAACATTAAAATAATCTATATTTGCTAGACTCTCTTCTTTTTCTTTTAAATCCAGTGCCCACCATTCTTCAACATATCCCGGTTTTATAAGTTGAGCATTTCTATTTAAGACATCACTAAATGGAAAGAGAAGATCCCCAAGATAAATAATTTCTTCCACATCTGAATAAACTTTTCTTACTTCCTCTTTAGAATTTAGTTTTTTTACACTTCCATTGAAAAATTTAACTATTGGTCCATCTATAGAATCGCAGACAGTTGCCACACATCCTTTTGTTGGTTTTTCTATTTTTAATTGGGTTCCTATTGCAATAAATTCATCTGTGACTGCCATTGTTGCTGGAGAAAGAGAAACTGCACTAAATCCAGAAACCCTCCCCCTCCCGTATCTAAATCTAAATCCTCCGGATTTTGAAGGATGTCCGAAAACAGGTCTTCCTGCAACTAAATCTTTCATGTAGGTGGGGGATTCGTCCTTTTTTCCCTTGCTCCTCTTCTCATGAATTTTTATATACTCCTCTAAAAAATCAAAACCTGTTGAAACAATTCCATTCTTTTTTGCAGCATTTAATAATCTAAATCCCTTGGCTGCTTTTTGTGCAAGCCCCTCTCCTAAAACTAAACAAAAACCACTTCTCAGATAATTTGTTTCCACCCTCGCTAAATTTTTATAATTTGGGACTTCAATTTTTTCAGAAGGCTCTCCTGCAATTTGAATAGGCAAATTTCTTGCTAAAAAGTCTGATTCTTTTTCTGTGGGCATATATTGCAAATTAGCAATTCTTTCATGAAAATGCTCTAGTTCTGCATACATTCTTTTTATTTCTTCTTCTGTAGGATCATATTTTGCATAACCAAAAAGGCCCCTTAAATAATCTATTAAAATTAAACCAATGCAACTTGCTGTAGTTCCTGCACTCCTTATTGGGCCTGAGAAACTTGCCTCAATATAATCCTTACCATCTCTAGTTTTTCTAACTTTTAAACCGGTATAGCCTTCTATTGGGCTAGATACAACCCCCAGAGTGGCATATGCGAAACCAACACGTATTCCGGCATCCATGCCTTCCAACACGTCTTTAAATTTACAAAATTTTTGCCTTGCAACTTCTTCTGCTATTTTAAACACAATTGTGGTATCCAGTTTTCCATATATTTTTTCTAATTCCAAGATTCTCTCTGCTATTCCAGAATTTTTCATTTGAGGATAAATAGTTGAAATTAATCCAACAACTTTTTCTGCCATTGACATTGCGAGAGGAATTTCTACTTCTTCCGAAGGATCATACCCTTTAGAACGAGCCTCGCTTGCAACAGAATATACTTTATCAACTTCTTTCTTTAAATTTTCAAAATATAATTGGGTGTTCATTTTAATTTGGTTCCCACCCCATTTACTTCTATCTCTACAGGTTTATTTATCTCAACTTTTTCAACATCCTCAAAATCTAAAATCTTAATTGCGCGCGTCTTTAAATTTAATAACGGAACCTTACAATGGTCTGGTTTATTTCCAAATTTTTCCTGATAAGGACTCATTGATTCCCAACATGAAACAGAGATAACCAAAATATTATTATAATTTGAAATCCCGCTTTTATGGGTGTGTGCAGAAACAAAAATATCTGGAACCTCTTTAATTAATAACGCATCTTCTTCCAAGGGAAAATACTGGGTTGATGCATGAGAGGGGGCAAGATGTCTATTTTTCAATAAATACTTCATTATCTCTTCTGGAGAATTCATTGCTCTTTTTTGAATCAATTTTTGTATGCTGTTTGCATAATACTGAAAAGAGAACCCATGATAAGTTAAAACATTAAATCCCCCAAAATTTCTTTTTGCCCCAATATTAACTAAACAGGGATTTGAAGTGAGTATAACATTTTCTAAATCATAAATAGACCAGGCATATTTTTCATCAAAAAGAGGTTGGGGCTCCATCAATCTAACTCCGTCGTGATTTCCCGGAGAAATAATAATCTGAATATCTTTTCTAATTTTTCCAAGTAAAGATGCAAGGCTCGAAAATTGCTCTTCTAAATCATGAATTTCTAAATCTTCTTCCTGATTTGGATAATTTCCAATTCCGGTTACAATGTCCCCGACGAGAAACAAATATTTTATTTTTCTTACTTCGGGAGTATCTTGAAATTCTCCATTTAAATAATCTATAAATTTTAAAAAACTTTGTTTAAAAAAACGCTTACTTCCAAAATGCAAATCTCCAATAAATACTGCATACTCTTCGTCCGGAGATTTTTTCTTCTCTGGGAGACCTGCATCAGGAAAAATAATATCATTAACAAAAAAAATCTCCCCGTTTCCAGAACCCCTAAATCCTATAACAGAATCTAAACAAATTTCTTCTGCTTTTTCATATACTTCTTTTTTGTCTTTGTTTATTAAAACCTTTATTTTTCCTGTAAAATCTTCTACTTCAAAGAGGATATTTTTATTTTTTGTGACCCTTTTATCAGAAACCATCCCAAGAATTGAAATTCCTTGCCGATTTCCAAAAATTTTGTTTATAGAAATTAAATTATTTAGTTCCGGGTGGTTTTGAAGTATCTCTTTTATTTCAATAAATCTGCTTCTAAAATGTTTAACAAAATCTTGAACCCCAATTTTATGGCCTGCGGACGGAGGAGAATAAATAACTTTCACCCCATTTATCTCCTTTTGCCCATAAATCCCTTTTTTTTCTTCTGATGCAATTGATTTTTCCCGAGAAATTTCAATACTCAACCCAAGATTAATCTTCAGACTTTCTAATCCCTCCTGTTTCTCTTTAGGTAAATCTGAGAAAAATTTGTTTATTTCTCCCTTATTTTCATAAAAAATGTTTTTTGTGATTATGTTTTGTTTTGTAGAGGTTCTTATTTTTTCTATTATTAATTTAACAGATTCGGTATCGCTCGTTTCACTAAACAAATTGAGGGCATCTCTATCCAATAATAAACCTTTCTCTAAGCAAAACTTCAAAATTTTTTTTGTGTCCATTTTTAAATATAATTTAAAGAATTTTCAATTATCTCATTGGCTTTTTTTACAATTTCTTTTGGGATGACTAATTTAATTTCCCTCATTCTCCCTCCGCGCCCCTTAGATATTACTTTTACATTAATTATTCCCAACATATCAAACTCCTGAATTATGTCCCCAACTCTCCTTTGAGTTAAAACCTCTAATTTATTTCTTAAACACAAATCTTGATAAATATTATAAACATCTCCTGTAAAAATAGGTTCATTTTTCCGGGTTTCAGACAGAGATATTATTGCCTTTAAAACGAGTTGAAATTGCTTGGGTTCCGAATAAATAATATCCAAAATCTTGTCTCTCTCAATTTTATTGTTTGCTTCGTCTATGTGTTTTAATAAGATTTTCCTTGAATTGTCTCTTTCGGCCAATTCTCCTGCTATTCTGAGTAAGTCAAGTGCTCTTCTTGCATCTCCATGCTCTCTTGCGGCAAATGCAGCACACTTTTCAACCACCCCCTCATGAACAACCCCCTTCTTAAATGCCAAATTAGCCCTTTTATTTAGGATATCTCGTAATTGAATTGCATTATATGGGTGGAATATAACCTCCTCTTCTGAAAGGGAGCTTCTCACCCTTGGATCAATTTCATCCAAAAAAGTTAAATTATTACTTATTCCAACAAGACAAATTTTTGATTTTGAGAGTTCCGAGTTAAGTCTAATTAAATTATATAAAAAATCACTAGATATTTTTTTAACTGTCTGATCGATTTCATCTAAAATTAACACAATAACTTGTTTTTCAGAATCAATTGTCTCTATAAATTTATTATACACCATTTGTGTTGGCAAACCAGTTGGAGGAACTTCCCCCCCCATTTTTTTAATTAATTCTGCTAGAATCCTATACTCAGTGTCAGAAACTTTTTTTAACTTACAATTAAGATATTCGATTCTTAAATTAAAATCAGCATCCTTTTTTACGCGTTTGTTTAACTCCCCTTGAACAAATTGAACAGATAATGTTTTTCCTGTTCCGGTTTTGCCATAAAGAAACAAATTGCTGGTCTTTTCTCCCCTTAAAACAGGTGCAAGAATTGAAGCGATTTGCTTTATTTGCTCTTCTCTATGGGGGATTTCACTGGGAGTATAATTTGTTTGCAGAAGAGATTTATTCTTAAAAATTCCATTTTTATCAAAAGTATCAAAAATTTTATCGATTTCAAGTTTCATTTTTTGCTGTCGACCCCACACGTTTATTTCCTGTGGAATTTATAATTTAATTAAATTATCGATGAAGAAAATGGGGTTCTTATATAAATAATTATAACCACTAATTAAGAAGAACACCCCGATTTCCCGTGGAAAGTAAGAAAAAATAAATTTTTCTTATTCTTATTTTTTAATTTTAATGTTTTGTGTTTGAGGGCGTTAAGAATGATTCGAATAAATAATAGCCTGGTGTTGATATTGGTTTTAGCATTTATTTTATTTATTATTATAATTATATATAT
>JBDRJG010000011.1:0-22328 GCA_043815085.1 Candidatus Iainarchaeum sp.
AGTGTCTCCTGTCTTTGTCCAGACATAAGTTTCCCCTTTCCAATACAATTTTTCACTAGTATCTGTTTTGTTTTCAACAATAACATAAACATATTTATTATTTTCAAGAGTAAAATTTTGAAAAACAAATTTCTTCCTTCCCTCATCTTTTATTGTCCATTTATTCATATTGCAATCAATATTGCAGGAGTTGTAAAACACAACTTTTTGACTTTCAAAATCCCATTCTCTAAGTTCAATGCATTCTGCGCATTTGTCTGGAGATTTTCTGCATAAATTAATATTCTTCCCGATGCATTGTTCCCATGCACTTACAAATTCAGAATAATAATTATCTTTGCCCTCAGGAAAATAATAGTTAGCATATCCTTCCTTGACCAGAGCAAGGTTTATATTTTCATTGCTGTAAAAAAGATATGCAAGATCCCTGTTGTACAAATCTTTCCCTCTTTTTTCAATTTTAATTGTTTTGTTTAAAACTAAACTTTCAGTGTAGTTCTTTGCCTCTGCATAATACTTTTCTCCTCTTTCTGGAGTATTAATTCCAAGCATTCTTACAGAGGTTCCATTTACAACAACAGTATCACCGTCTATTACTCTATCCACCCGGACAAACTCCTCGTTTGAGAAATTTTTTACAAGAAAACTATTAAGCAAAGTGTAATTCATAGTAATAAACACGAGAACTATAATTCCAAGCAATATTTTATATTTCTTATCTTGCATATAATAGAATATAGCAATTAATATAAATGGATTTCTGTTTTTTAGTATATGAAAGATGTGGTTTTGCTTGCAGATCCAAAAACATCTGCCTGGGATTTTGCAAATAAGATTAAAGATTATATTAAAGAGAAAAAAGAAAAGGAAATATCTCTTTTAAAATTAGAAATGACCCGTTTTAGGGATAAGGAAAATTTACCTTATGTCCCTGAGAATATAAGAAAAAAAGATGTTTATTTTATTCAATCTCCAAATAAGCATCCAAATAACTGGTGGGTTGAGCTTCTTCTGGTAAAAGATTTGTGCTTGAGTGCCTCAGTAAATAGCTTAAGTTTTGTTCTTTCAAACATGAGATATTCAAGGCAAGACAGAAAACATCGCTCAAGAGTTCCAGTTTCTTCAAGGGCACTGGCAAATTCCATATCTCCTGGTTTGCAGAGGATAATTACAATGGATTTGCACTCCCCACAGATACAAAACGCTTATCCAGCAAATGTTCCATTGGATAATCTTCACAGTTTTCCAGAAGCTGTTAAATATTTAAGGCAAAATCATTTTGGTGATTTGGAAAATCTAGTCCTTGTTTCTCCAGACGCAGGAGGGGTTCATAGAACAATGTCTTATATGAAAAAGTTAATTTATGCAAATGCAGATGATCAATTTAATCATGCCATGACAGGAAAAGGCAGTTCTCTTGCATTTCATAATTATTCTTTTGCAATGATAAGCAAGATAAGGGAGAAACCAGGAGAAATAGAAAAGATGATTTTAACTGGAGATGTTAAAGACAAAAATGTATTAATTGTAGATGATATTTATGATTCTTGTGGAACAAGCATAGAAGCAGGGAAATTATTAAGGGAAGAAGGTGCAAAGAAACTTTTGGTTTATGCAACACATGGTTTGTTCACAAAAGGAACAAAAGAAATTCTTGAAAATTTTGATATTGTTATGACTAGCAATACTCATTACAAGCCAAGCAAGAATAATGGAAATATTGAAATTATTGATATGACTCCTATTTTTGCAGAAGCAATTTATAGAGCACAAGAAGGCTTATCAATATCTAAATTATTTGATTAAAATATCTTTCTGAGGATAATATCTCGAATATTTGTCTTTTTTCCTATGTTTTTGAGATCTTCTACTTTGCACAGGCTTTTTTAATGAAGCAGAAATAAGCATGTCATTTCCTAACCTTATTCTTTTAGCTTCTTGATTTCTTGCTCTCATTTCCAAACCTTGCAGTGAAATATTAGTCATCTTATTAACAACTGTTCTATTTTGATGGTTTTTTAAGAGATAGGCCTTTGGTAGATGGTTGTTCGGCGAGTTGTTTGGTAAATTATTATGGTTATTGTAATTATTCTTTGTAGGGTTTAAGTATTTTCCAATCAATATGATAGTTCTTTCATAATCCTTAATACAAAAAGGCAACACTAAACAAATTTCAAGGGGGGGTTGATATAGCTCTTCATATACTGTTAATACCATTTATTTACAGAAGAGAACCTTTTTATAAACATTGCTATTTATAATTTAAATTTTGCATCGTTTTTTCAACTAGATTAAAATATAAAAAATAAAATTATTTGAAAGCCTTTCCCGCCTCTTTGCTGAAAATTAAATATCCTGCTATAACTCCACTTATTACAATCGCAATTAGATTTCCAACAATGCTTCCTCCTACAAGCAGACTATAGATTGAAAGTATTATTGTTATGCACAATAAGGTTATTGCAGTAATTCTCGCCCAATTCTGTCTTTTCCATAATCCTCTACCGACGAAAATTCCTAGCACCCCAATACATAAAAGGAATCCTCCAAAAACAATGAGTATTCCAGGACCAAGTTCTCCAAGAGTTTCTATCAGTAAATCAGAGAAAGCTATTCCATATATTAGAAATAATAGGCCCATAAGTGCTGACAAAATGGAGACTATGTATACAAGTATGGAGATTATCTGAACTCCAGCTGGAAATTCTTTTGCTTCTTTAGACTTAGCAACTTTTTTTGATTTAGCCATTTTTCACCTCCTTTCATTTGATTTTCTTTTCAAAATTATATTTTCATTAGGGAATAATTGTTTATAAATTATGCGGGTGAAAAGAAACTTACTCTTGAATATGGAAATTTCTAATTCACCCCCCTGAATGCGGGTGAAAGGGTTCGAACCTTCGGTCAAAAATTTCTAAAGAAATTTCATCAGGCTCGTTTTGAATCCCAATGCGGGTGAAAGGGTTCGAACCTTCGCAAGCACTAAGCTACTGGATCTTAAGTCCAGCCCGTTTGACCACTCCGGCACACCCGCTTAAAAAAATAATCCAAGAATTAGTTATAAACTTTACTAATCTAAATTTTAAGTAATTTTTATCTTAAAATATCTATTTTTTTTCAGAATTTACTCTAATCTTAACACCCAATTCCTCAAGGCGTTTTATGTGCGCCTGCATAATTACCTCTGCTCTCTGAATCATTTTTATTAATTCATTTCTCTCATTGAGTAAAGTGTTGAGTGAACCCTGATGAAATCCAATCTCAACTTCTTTTGGCATTTCAGGAATTACATTTTCTTCTTTTTTTGTGAGAGATTTCTCAAGATTTTTCTTATCTATTTTTTTTGCTTCTACCATATTTGTTTAAAAAAAAGAGGTCTTATAAATGTTTTGAATTCCTTTTTTGGATTATTTCTTCAAAAATTCCCCTGCACTCTTAGCAGCAATAGCACCCTGTGAAGCTGAGACAACAACCTGTTTGAGTTTAAAATCCGTAACATCTCCGCATGCAAAGATTCCTTTCATAGAAGTTTCCATATTTGAGTTCACTTCAATAAAATTTTCCTTGTTAATTTTCAATTTTAGATCTTTTGTGAACCCTGTCAATGGAGAAGAACCAATTTCAATAAAGATTCCGTCCAAATCTATTTTTTCTTTTGTTTTTCCTTTTATTATTTCTATTCCCTCAACTTTATTTTTTCCTAAAATTCTAGTTGGAAAAGAATTATAAAATATCTCAACATTTTCTTTTTTCTCAAGTCTTTTCATATTTACATCTTCGCATTTTAGCTTTTCTCCCCGATAAATTAAATAAATTTTTTTTGCAATATCTGCGAGAGCAAGAGCAGAACCTGTTGCACAGTCGCTTCCTCCGATAACACCAACAATTTTATTTTTAAAGAAAAATGAATCACAGGTTACGCAATAGCTGACTCCTCTTCCAATCAATTCTTCTTCTCCTGGAATTTTAAGTTTCTTTCTTTCAGTTCCTGTGGCAAGAATAAGGGCTTTGCACTCAATTTCTTCTTTTGAAGTTTTGATTAAGAATTTATCTTTTTCTTTTTTTATGGATTTAACTTCAGAAAGAATAAAATGCACATCATAATTTCTGGCATGCTCATAAAATTTCTTCATGAGTTCAGCCCCAGAACCCTTAAATCCAGGCCAGTTCTCGAGAATTAAAATTGAATTTGCAGTCCCCCCTATATCTTTTGATATAATTGCTGTATTCAATCCGTTGCGGGCAGAATACAATCCTGCAGTTAATCCAGCAGGGCCAGAGCCTATTATTACAATATCATATTTCATAAGATATAAAAATGTAAATATATTATAAATGTTATGAAAGAAGTGATTGTTAGTCTGATTCAAGACGCACTCAAGAAATTATCAGTTAATTTGCCGGGAAAAGAAATAGAAAAATTTATCGAAATTCCTCCCTCGTCAGAGATGGGTGATTATGCCTTTCCCTGCTTCTTTCTTGCTAAAATATTGAAAGAAGAACCCCCGCAAATTGTAGTAGAATTGAGAGGAAAAATGAAAAATCCTCCTTTTGGATTAGAAGATATTCAGACGAGAGGGCCTTATTTGAATTTCTTTTTGGACAGAAAGATACTTGCCTTGAATTTAATCAAGAAAGTAAATTTAGAAAAAGAGAATTTCGGAAAATCTAGAAAAACAGGAAAAAAGACAATGGTGGAATTTCCTTCACCAAATACAAACAAGCCTCTTCACCTCGGGCATTTGAGAAATATGGTAATAGGAGAGAGTATTTCGAGAATTCTGGATTTTGGAGGAGATAGAGTTATAAGAGCGAATCTAAACAATGATAGAGGAATTTCAATCTGCCAGTCAATGGCTGCTTACAAAATATATGGAAAAGGAAAAACACCCAGAACTGCAGGAAAAAAGTCTGATCATTTTGTGGGGGAGTTTTATGTAAAATTTAATGAAAAGCAAAAACATAATAAAAAACTCGAAATAGAATCTCATCGAATGCTCCAAAAATGGGAAGAAGGAGATAAAGAGACAATTGCTCTTTGGAAAAAAATGAATAAATGGGCCTTGGATGGTTTTGAAAAAACATATAAAAAATTTGGAATAAAGCACAATGTTGAATTTTTTGAGAGCAAAATTTACAAGAAAGGAAGAGAAATTATTTTGGATGGATTGAAAAGAGGAATTTTCAAAAAGAAAAAGGACAGAGCAATAGCAGTTGATTTGAAAAAAGAGAAATTAGGAGAGAAAATTCTGCTTAGAATGGATGGAACCTCTGTATATATAACCCAGGATTTGTATCTCGCAAAATTAAAGCAGGATAAATACAAATTAGATAATTCAATTTATGTTGTTGCAAATGAGCAAAATTATCATTTTAATGTTTTATTCACAATTCTTAAAAAACTTGGATTAAAATGTGGAGAACTTAAGCATCTATCCTATGGGATGGTTAATCTTCCTGAAGGGAGAATGAAATCCAGAGAAGGAACAGTGGTGGATGCTGACGATTTAATTGAAAAAGTTCAGTTGCTTGTAAAAAAAGAACTTGAGCAGAGATACAAACTTTCAAAAACACAAATTGAAGAGAGAAGCCTTAAAATTGCACTTGCAGCAATAAAATATCTCCTGTTGAAAGTAGATATAAGAAAAAATATGATATTTAATCCAAAAGAGTCAGTTAATTTTGAAGGTGACACTGGTTCTTACATTTTGTACAGTTACGCGCGTGCCTCAAGTATTTTGCAAAAATTTAATGGAGAGCTGAAAAAATCCCCTTTAACTTCTCTTGAAGATAAAGAAATAGCATTGGTAAAGAAACTCTCTGATTTTACAAAAATAATTCAAAAAGCATATTTTGAATTGAATCCCTCTCTCCTTTCAAATTATGCATATCAATTATCCCAAATTTTCAATGAATTTTATCATGCATGTCCGGTCATTGGTTCTGAAAAAGAAACTTTTCGAATAGAGCTTGTAAAAACCTTTCGGCAGGTTTTGAAAAATTCTCTCTACTTATTAGGAATTGAAACTTTGGAGAAAATGTAAAATGGCAAAAAGAATTTTTAAAAAAATATTGGAATTTATCGCCTGGCTTACAGGAGTTTTTGTTTCATTGGCTGTTGCTTTTGGAATGATAGACAAGGTATTAACAATAAGATGGGTTCCAGGGGGAGTAACTGTTGTCTTCGGTTGGATTGTTGTCGCAACAACTTTGATTGGAATTATAATCTGGATTGTGAAGCTCTTTGAATGATTATCTTTTTTAACTCTTTTTTTCTCTTATTTTCATGAAATCAAATATGAGGAATCTTCACCTAAAAAACAGAATTTTTCTTGCTCCAATGGAGGAGATAAATGACATTGCATTTCGGATTCTTTGCAAAAAAGCAGGATGCAGTCTGACTTACACAGGAATGATAAATCCTCTGACAAAACAGAGAATTTATTTGGATGACAATCCAGCTCTGCAGTTATTCTGCACGAATTCCAAGGGAATAAAAGAATTCATGAAAAAACATGATAAGAAAGTTTCTCTTTGGGATTTAAATCTTGGCTGTCCTGCAAAAACAGCCAAAAAGCACAGATTTGGGAGTTTTCTTAGGGATTTGATTGCAATAGAAGACATTCTGGGAACAATGCGGAAAAATACAAGAAAACCAGTTACAATAAAAATGAGAAAATCCTCTCTTGCACTTGAAATTCTTAAAATTGCAGAAAAATATTGTGATGCAATCTGCATTCATCCAAGAACTTACAGACAGGGATATTCAGGAGAGCCCGATTTGAGATTTGCAGAAAAAATAAAATTAAAGACAAAACTTCCAGTAATTTATTCAGGAAATGTAAATGAAAAAAATTACAAAGAACTTCTCACTAAATTTGACTTTGTTATGATTGGAAGAGAAGCAATAGGAAGGCCAGAGATATTTGCAAGAATTACAAATACAAAATTCAAAAAATCTTTTGAAGATTATCTAAATCTGGCAAAAAAATACACTCTTTCGTTTCGTCAGATAAAGATCCAAGCAAGCAATTTTACAAAAGGCATGCGAAATTCAGCAAAGCTTAGGAATGAACTTTCTCAGATTAAAAATATGGAAGAATTAGAAAAAATAAAAATAAAATAGTTACTTCGTATAGCACCAAGAATGTCTTATACATCCTAAAATAATTAACAGAACTGTTATTCCCAGATACCATCCCCAATGAACACTCAATAGGATAGCGTTCAACCCAGGCCAGGCTGTTAATAAAAATAGGAGAAGAGCCACAACCGCAAGTTTCATTGAGATAAAACTGTGACAGCAGGATTTATCCATATATTTCCCTTCTTCCTCAACATTCTTTTTAGCACTTCTTTTTTTCGCCATTTCCACCTCCTTCCCCTCTATAAAACTATATACCCTAAAGCATATTTTGGTTTTTATATGTTTCGTCGGGACGAAGTGGAAACCGAGTTAAAGTACAACGATTTTTGCGAAGCAAAAATTGGCGAAGAGTTGAGAAAAAACCCTTATCAAGCAAGAAGTACAATTAATATCAAAAATAAAAGTCTTAGTATTATTATACATTTATAAGTGGTAACAAATGGAAGGCTTTATAAATTGAAAAATTGTATATAACAGTATGAGAAACGTAATAACTGAAATTTATAAAAAACATGTTAAGAAATCCACCATAGTACTTAAAATGAACGAAATTACGTATATCCCGCTAGGAAATATAGTTGATACAAGTATTTTATCCCCTTGCGTAGGTGTGGTTATTCATGATGGAGGGGGGCAAAGAGCTTATGCAGGTCATTTTCCTAATCCTCAAGAGTACGGGGTCTTAGAGAGACTATTGAAAGAATCTCTCTCTAAACTCGGAGATTCAAAAAAACTAGATGTATATATAGCAGGAATTTCTACTGACGAAGAAAATCCAGATCTTTCGAATAGATATACTGTGTATGAACTTGAAAATAGGGAATTTGTTATTTCTCTTCTTAAAAAATATGGCTTTCAGGATTTTAGAACACATATTAAATGGACTCCTAAGCCTGGATGTTGTTCTTGTTTAAAACTAGATGTAGATTCAGGTAAAAATGAATATATCTTATTTGAAAATAGTATAAAGAAACCTCTCTACAGAGGAGATATTAAAAAAGCTTAATCTGTTAATTTGGAGTTTTTTTCTCAATTGCAACTAACTTTCATTAAAAGTATCTTCTACATGCTTTTGCTTATCATACATTTCCATATAAATAAAAAAGAATGGTATAAATTTTAAATGTTTCGTTTAAAATCCCAGAAATCATCTCACCTGTTTCATTTCCTTCCAAGCCAAGTCAAACATTTGTTCAAGAGCCAGAGCAAAGAATTCTGTGTTTATCCAGACTCCAATATCATAATTTGGATGGAATTTTTCATCATCCAATAGCATAAACATAATCTGATTTGAATCTATTATTGTGAACCTTGCTTTTATTCTCTCCATGTTTTTAACTTCAGCAACTTTTTTCAATTCTTTCGCAATCTTTAAATTATTATTATTTATTTGAGCAGCAATTCTTACTTTCACTCCTCTTTTCTTTGCTTTTTCCAAAACAGGCATCAGTGCCTCAAGTTTTCTATTTAATCCTTCGGCCGTTGTAACAATTGTAACAGTCTTTTCAGCATCTCTTATCATCATATCCAGATGATTATACAAATTCTGTCTTCCCCTCAAGCTTCCTGACAGTTCGCTTGGCTCAACAAATTTTATTCCTTTTGTAAATAATTCATTTAACTCCCCGAGAACTTCATCATCTTTCAAGACTTCTAATCTTTTTGTTTTTTCTTGGGCATATCGAATTAAATTTTTCTTAACTCTCTCAACAACCTCATCAGGTTTCAAAGCCACAAATTTTATTGGCTTTCCCAGCTTCATAACAATGAATCCTTTTTTTTCAAGGCTTTCTAGAATGTCATAAGTTCTTGAGCGAGGAACATCAGAAATATTACTTAGCTCTCCTGCAGTCGAAGTTCCTCTTGATAAAAGTGCAGTCCATACCTTAACCTCATATAAATTTAAATCAAAAATTTTTCGCAATCTACTTAGGAATTCATCTTTTACTATCATTTTCTATGTTTTTTATTAGGGACATTCCCTTTTAAAGTTTATTATAATAGAAGAGTAAATTTATTGGATTACTTGTGGGTAGTCATTTTAACAGATAATCCCAATTTCCCCTCTTTTATCTTTTATTATGAAGTCCTCTTTATTTTTAAATGTTTCCTTATAAGTTGTAACAAAAGAAAGATTTTTTGAATTTGTTCTTTCTTTTATAAATTCTTTTTTACTCTCGAGTATATTTAAAAATTTCTTGTCTTCTGCTTTTATATATAGTTCAATTTTGTCTTTTTTTACCAATCCCAATTTTTTTCTAAATGCCTGAACTTGCCTTGATATTTCTCTTGCATATCCTTCTGCTTCCAGCTCCGGATTAATTTTAGTATCAATTTCAACTTTCAATTCTCCTCCATCTTCAACAATAATCTCCCTAACATTCAATTGGCTTTTCAATATATCGATAAATTCATCTTCAATATCCACGTCTTTTCCAAAAATTGTTACTTTGCTCAACGGCCATTTTAATCCAATTCCTGCATTGTTTCTTTCTGCGAGGCCCAATTCAAGAATTTTTATGGTGAAAAGCATCTCTTTTTCTAATTGCTTGTCAATTTTTTTCTTGTCTGTCTCTGGCCACCCTGATAGATGTACAGATTCTTTTGAAAAATTAGAATATATAAATTCAGAAATATACGGAGCAAAAGGAGAAAGCAACAAAGAGACTTTCTTCAGTATTTCTCCAATAATTTCTTTTGTATCTTCTCTCTGTCGAGTCATTTTAATGTATCTTCTTGAAAAATCATTGGATACAAAATCCATTATTTTTTGAAAAGGCTCATCCAAAGAATATTTTTCAAGGCCATTTGTAACTTCTAAAATAAGAGTGTTTAATCTACTCAAGATCCATTTATCTTCTATCCTCTCTTTATTTTTACTATTCTCTAATTGATGATAATAATTAAAGCAGTTATACAAAACATTTAGAAAAGGAATTACTAATTCATTCATTAATTCATAAGAGAATCTTTTTTGATTTCCAACATCTGTTGTGCAAAATTGCAATCTTACAGCGTCAACTCCTGCTTTGTCAATAATATCTCTTGGCTTTATTATATTCCCTTTTGATTTTGACATTTTCTCTCCTTTTTCGTCAACAATATGCCCCATGCAAATCACATTTTTGTAAGCTGGCTTGTCAAAAAGAATAGTTCCTAATACATGCAGAGTGTAAAACCATCCTCGCGTTTGATCAATTCCCTCTGCAATGTAATCATAAGGGAATCTTCTTTCAAATTCTTTTTTATTTTCAAAAGGATAATGAAATTGTGCAAAGCTTGCAGAACCAGAATCATACCAGCAGTCAATTACATCGGAAATTCTTTTCATTTCTTTTCCGCAAGAGCATTTTAATTTTACCTTGTCAATCCAGGGTTTATGCAAATCAATTTTTTCTTTTGGAATTTTCACTGCCTCTTTTTTCAGTTCTTCAATGCTTCCAATTATTTTTTCTTTTCCGCATTCGCATTTCCATATAGGAAGAGGAGTCCCCCAAAATTTGAATCTGGACAAAGCCCAATCTTTTGCGCCTCCAACCCATTTTCCAAATCTTCCTTCTTTAATATGTGGAGGATACCAATTTATTTTTTTGTTTAACTCAATTAATCTTTCTCTAACAGAACTTACATCTATAAACCAGGAATTAATTCCATAATACAAGAGTGGAGAATCGCACCTCCAGCAAAAAGGATAATCATGGTTTATTTTTTCAACTCTAAAAAGTAGGTGTCTTTTTTTCAAATCTTCTTTTATATCTTTTTCTGCGGATTTTACATACTTCCCTCTTATAAATTCAGGAACAATGTTCAGGAATTTTCCATCCTGCCCAACAGTGTGAACTTCAGGTAAGCCTATTTTCTTCCCTAAATTATAATCGTCTTCTCCATACATAACTGCAGTGTGAACTATGCCTGTTCCATCTTCGGTAGTTACAAAATCTGCAGGAACTATTTTGTAGGAATTTTCCCCCTGCAATTCTTTAATGTCATAGAGGGGCTCATACTCTAAACCAACTAAATCTTTTCCCTTTAATTTTTCCAGCACTTCGCATTGCCCTTTTAATATTCCTAGTCTTTCTTTTCCAAGAATTAATTTATCTCCATCAGGAAGTTTTACTTTTACATAATCAATTTTTGAACCCACAGCTAGAGCTATATTTCCAGGAAGAGTCCAGGGGGTCGTTGTCCAGGCAAGAATATACTCGTTTTTCTTATCTTTTAATTTAAATGCAATATAAACAGAGTCTTCCTGAATTTCTCTGTATCCCTGTGCAACTTCGTGGCTCGATAGAGGAGTTCCACAACGAGTGCAAAAAGGAAGCACCTTATATCCTTCGTAAAGAAGTTTTTTATTGTAAAGTTCCTTAAGGCTCCACCAGATGCTTTCTATATAATTATTTTCAAGAGTCACATAAGGGTTCTCCAAATCCACCCAGTAATTTAGTTCTTCTGTAGATTTATTCCAGTCTTCTATGTTTGAGAAAACTTCTTCTCTGCATTTGGAAATAAATTTGTCAGTGCCGTATTTTTCAACAGCTTTCTTGTTTTCGAGCTTTAATTTCTTTTCAACTTGCACTTCAATAGGAAGCCCATGGCAGTCCCATCCCCCTTTACGCGGAACAGAAAATCCTTTCATAAATTTAAACTTGCAAATTATATCCTTGAATGTTCTTGCTTCTAAATGATGCAATCCAGGAGGAGCATTTGCAGTTGGGGGGCCCTCAAGAAAACTGAATAAGGGTTTCTTTGGATTATCCTGAACTGCTCGCTTTATCTCTTTCTTCTGCTTCTTCCATCTTTCTCTTGCAGTTTTTTCTACAGCTTTAAAATTGTACATTTTAACACTCTTCCATAGAAACCTTGATTTTTAAAAGTTGCTTAAATAAATAGAAATTCTTAAAAATATATTTATCTTATGAATATTAATGAAAGAGGGTTTAAAAGAAAAGATAAAATTATTGTCTCTTAGTGATGTAAATGATTATTATGATAGATTATATAATATCCTCAATGATCGTTATTCTTTTTCTGTATATGGGGGAATAAATAAGAAGGACTATGCAACTCTTCCAAAGAATAGCGTAGAATGGGTGGAACAAATATTATATTGGGAAATGTTTGAGGGCAAAGTTCCTCTTTTTTTGAATTAATTATTTTAAGGGTATTACATGATTAATTGAAAATTCTGCTTAACAAATTTTTTTTACCCGCTTTTTCTTTCAATCTTTTAATTTCAGCATCTTTTCTTTCTAATAGAGTTTTATATACTGGCAATAATGTTCCATATGATAATAATAATTCATTCTTTTTAGGGATTTCTTCTTCGATTACTTCAAATAATTTTTCAATCTTTTCTTTTAATTTCAAATAAAAATTTTTATACTCTTTTGCTGAATAAATTAATTCATCTATTGCAACCCAATACATTTCTTTATCAATTGTTTTAGTTCTTTCATCCATTTTTTCTAAATGGGAATATAATTCTTCAGTTGTTATGTTTGTTTTTCTTGATTTTCTTATTTTATCATAACCTAAATCATTTGTTATCCTACGCATTATTCCCAATTTTAATCCATATTCACTACCACAAACAAGGGTCTCTTGAGTTTTATTATCCCTCATTTGGAATTTTGGAACAAATTTGTACCTTAATATGCTTTTCATATTTATTTGGTTATCCTTAATCTTTAAAAATCTTTCTTTTTGTTACTTTTATATAATTAATACATTATTCAAAATTCTTCAAAAAATCTTTCTCTAAAAAATGCAATTCTCCAGGAATAATTATGCAATAGGGTTTTTGAACACCTGAGAATTCTCTGACTTCATTCATGCCCCTATACATTATTTTTCTTCTGTTAGTTCCGAGTGCTTGGCAAACAACTATCTTACTGAGTTTAATTTTATGAATATCAGCAGATTTTTCGAGTTGCTCAACTGCTTTCCCTATATCAAGCCCTATATCTATTAATATTAGAGTGTGTGCTTTTATTGACTGATTTTCTTTTACAATTTCCATAAATGAGTCTGGTGTAAAATGTTTTTCTGGTTTCCAAGCAGGCATTGAAGCAATTTTCCCAAATTTGTACGATTGCAAACCACTCTCGGCAACTGCATCAAGAATTGAGGCATTTGGAATTATTCTATATTTTATCCCAGAAGCCAAAGCTTCCTGAATCAGAGTGATGTGAGTGGTTGCAGTAAGTGGAGAACCATACACAAGAAGAGCAACATCCATTTTCCTTGCCTCATCAACAATCTCCAAGCTCTCAATTTTTTCCCTATCAGCTGGAATAATCTTCTTTCCCATCTCATCCACCAGTTGTTGTTCTGTATATGGAAAATCAACAGTATAATTTTCAAGATAAATTCTTTTACATCTAGGTATTATTTCCAATGCTTCTTTTGAAATGCTTCTCTCGTTTAATCCCAATCCTATTAAGTATAACATAAAATTAAAAGAATAATCCCATTTATAAGTTTAATCAAATCTTTTTCAAAACTTCCAAACCCTCAACACAATTCTCAATTCGTGCTGGACTTTCGCAGACAATATTAATCTTTTTGTCTTTGGGTAAATTTTCAAAAAGTTCTTTCCATTGCTCTCTCTTTAAATTAATATGATTTTTTTCTCCCTTCTCACCATACTCAATTCCAGAGAAATGGCAATGCCATTCTTTCTGCGGAAATAATTTTTTTATTTTTTCATAATTAACTTTTTTATCTCTCGCAAGTATATGGGCAAAATCAATGCAAAAACTGCACCTTGTTTCTTTTACTAATTTTGAAATCTCTTCAATACTCCCAAAAACATTTATTTTTCCCATTGTTTCAGGGCATAATTTCACATTCCACCTTTTTTCTTTAATAATTTTCATCATCTCCAGAACTCTTTTTTTTATATTCTGGAAAGTTTCTTCTTTATCTTTAGATTTTCCATAATATCCAGAATGAAATACAATATTTTTTGCACCTAAAACATGTCCCATCTCGCAGCACTTAAGAATTCTTTGCATGCTTGCATGAACTTTCTGCTTTTCCTCTGAATTTAGATTTATATAATAGGACGCATGAATGCTTAAATCAACTTTATTCTCTTTTGCAAACTTCTCAATTTTTTCAGCTTGCTCTTTGTTAATATAAACACTGTGAACAAATAAGACTTCGCATGTGCCAAATCCTTTTTTTGAATACTCTTTAAGAACCTCTTCAGCTTCTTTTACAGGCCCCAGTCCCGATGGTCCAATTTTTATATCCCCCATATAAATAAAGAATAAGAAGCCTTTTTATAATTATTGAGAATTAATCTATTTTCTTCTCTTCTTTTTCTTCTTTGTACTTGGTTTTCTTAAACTCATAGAAGTCACAATAGCAATAAAGAGAAAAGTAAACAAAAGAGCATCATTTGTAAATATCAAACTTAAAATTGCCCCAATAAAACAAATCAGAATCAGAAGAAGAAACCATTTTCTTCCTTGTCTTAATTCTTCTTTTGTATTTCTTGCTAAAATATCTCCAATAAGGATTCCAAAAGCAAGCACAACCACCCCAATAATTATTTTTAATGCCTCTTGCATTATTTATTTAAATAAAGGAGGTTTAAATCTTTTATGGATAAATTAGTGAAACAGATTCTGGAAGGAAAGATATTCATTTATCCAACAGATACAATTTATGGGATTGGATGTAATGCAGAAGACAAAAATGCTGTTGAAAAAATAAGACAAATAAAAGAAAGAGACAGGGACAAGCCACTATCAGTTATTGCCCCGGGATTTAAATGGATAGAACAAAATTGCATTATAGATGCAGATTTGAGTAAATATCTTCCGGGTCCCTATACAATTATCCTTCGCAAGAAAAATCCTGTTTTTCTAAATCATGTTTCTAATACAGAATTTATAGGAATTAGAATTCCAGCATGCAGTTTTTCACAAAGAGTAAAAAATGCAGGAGTGGCTTTCATAACAACCTCAGTTAATTTATCAGGAGAACCATTTGCAAGAAATATTAATGAGATTTCAAAACAAATTCTGGATAAAGTAGATATTATTATAGATGGAGGAGAACTAAATGGGAATCCATCAACAATAATAAAAGATGGAAAAGAAATGAAGAGATAGATTTTCAAGATAAATCATCAAATTCTTCTTTATTAACTTCCATAATTCCAAGTTCAGTATCAATAAAGATCTCATAAGAATCTTCACTTGGATTTTTCTGGAGGTAATTTTTAATATTCTTTATGTTAATCCCTTTTAACTTAACCATTTCAAAAGCCCATTTTCCATGTGCTCTACAAATCTTTAAACGGTCATCAAAATCTCCTTCAGAATCTTTTGCAGCTTCTTTATTTAAAGGAATATTTCCTGCTAAGGCAACTTCTAAATCACTTATATTTTGAGCTTCATGAATAGCCCTATTTATTAAAGATTTTGAAGTTTTATCTTCTGCAATATAATGGCCTAAATACCCTTTCTTTGTTTTATGATTTAAAATCCCTACCCCCATGCAACCAGAAATTCCTCCTGTTTCAACTTTATCAGGATATTCAACTACCTTGGGTTTACCACCCACCTCAACTTCATAATATTCTCCAGCCATGATTTTGGTTAAATAGTTGATTTTATAAAACCTTTTAAATTTGTAAAACTCAAATTTGACATCTCATAGGGCTATCAGTACTTCTTACTCCTTTAAAACCTATATACCAAAATAACAAAAATCATTTAAATAAATCAGTCATCTTAATTATATGTTTCAAAAGTATCTCATTGTTGCAAGCAAAAAAGACAAGGCAGGAATAAATATAATTACTCAACTTTCACAATTTAGAGGGAATCCTATTTTCTCCTCTTGGGCTCAAAAGCCGAGTTTTGACTTCTATCTAGTAGAGGACGAAATTATTTACACAGAAAATCTTAATTTTGAAAAAATAAATCAATATGATTTCATAATATTTGCTTCAAAACACCAGTCAGAAAAAAAGGAAAAAACTCTTTCAATTCATTCTCCTGGAAATTTTAGGACCGCGGATTTAGGAGGACAGCCTGAGAAAGTCTGCCCCTCTTCAGCATTATTTAATAAATTTATTTTTACAAAATTAGAAGAGAATGCAAAGAAGGCAGGAATAGATTACAAAGTCACTCTTGAATGCACTCATCATGGCCCTTTAATATCCAAACCCTGTGTTTTCATAGAAATAGGTTCTACAGATACAGAGTGGAACGACAGGCGCGCGGGATTTATAATAGCAAAAACAATTCAGGAGGCAATTGAAGGATTTCAGGAAAATAAATACAAAGAAATAGCAGTTGGAATTGGGGGTCCGCACTATTGCCCTGGCTTTAACAGACTGCAATTAAAATCAAATATAGCAATTTCTCACATAATTCCGCAATATGTAATGCCAATAACAGAAAAATCAATTTTAGACACAATAAAAAAGACAATTGAACCTGTTGATTTTGTTGTTTTAGATTGGAAGGGGTTGGGAAAAAGCGAGCAGAGACAGAATATCGTTGATATGCTTGAAGAAAATTATATTCAGTGGAAAAGGACTTCCGATATAACGAGATAAACGCCGACACTGGGAATCGAAAGGGCATAGGACATTACTTCTGCAGTTCGGAAGAAATAAATTATAGAACCTTTGTTGTCTTTGCAGTACTACGCCCCGACCGAACGGGTATAAAAAGTAATACTGTTGGGGGTTATTTTAGGTGCAATAATCATTAATAATTTCCATATTTGGTTCTGGGCAACAAAAATCAGTTCCTTCAACTGGATACCACCCATTCTCACAAAAATTTTCTCCAACATTCAAAAAATTTATACCAGAACAATTTCCATCAAATTCTCCATTGGAATAAATATACTTTAAACAAGAGATATACTTCTGTTGTATTTCTTTTTGATGAAGGCAAGAACTATAAGGAAACATGATATCTTTTAAATAAATGGTATCTTCATTACTCCACCCAAACACCGGACTAAAAAACGGTTCATATGAATGTCCAAAACCAAAATTATGCAATAATTCGTGAACTTCTATAGCGGGAAAATCCGCACATCTGCTGTTTCTGTGATATATCCATATTGTAGCATTAATTATTTTGTTTCCCTCATAATTTGGAAGAGCTTCCCCAAGAATAATACCTTGGGTATGATCAAATGTTGCAGTGAAAGGAATATCATTTTTATCCACATAACACAGCTCATAAACAGTTTTATTATCACCCATTTCAATTAAATTTGTTCTTCTAAAAAGATGTGTATCTATATTAATCTCTCCTTCTTCATATGCTGAAAATCTACTTTTTTTATAATTAAAAGTTATGTACTTGCATATCTCTGCCTTTTTTAATTCCTCTTCAACATTTATGCAATACAAAGTTATATCTGGTTTTGTTTCTGTTTCAATAAAACTAACTGCGCCAGCAGTAGAATTTTGGATTATTTCGAAAGACTCCAAAATGCCATTTATTTCATATTCATCACAATCTTCTTTGTTAGTTATATTAAAACTGAGAGGCATGTGTGTCCAATGCACTTCTACAATATCGGAAAAAGAATCTCTTTCTATATTGTCTTCTAAATATAATTTGTTTTCAGATTCATAATCTGAATTATCTATTGACCAAAAAATCCAAACCACAACTAATACAACTACAATTATTTTTATTGCAATCTTTTTTCTTTTTTCCATATTCAAAATCTTCTCCGCCCCGTATATTTATTAAAAGTTGTTTCTCCTCTCTCCTTCTTTCTCCACTTGTTAATAAAAAACCATTTTCTTTTTTCTTTATTCTTTGCTTCCCTTTCGTCTTTTCGTTTGGTGTATCCCTCATTTTCTCCTTGGAATTTTCATCGTTTATGAATTCTGTCATGTTCTTCTCTTGTTAATAACTGAAGATTATCTGGATTAAAATTTTTCTTATTTCTATCCTTATGATGAATAACATATTTACCAAAAGGTAAGGGATATTTTTTCCTATCCTTAAGATATATTTCAGAATAAGCAATTTGTCTATGAATTAAATCTGAATGATTAAGTTTGCCTCTAGGATAACCGCCCTTATCATATCTTTCAATAATAACCATAATCAAACAAATATACCAAACTCTTAAACTTATCTAAAAAGGGGGGATTATTTATCTAAATGAAGAAGGCCGTTTTTATTGTAAATTCTCCTTTGTAATTCTCTAAAATTTGGAGATTATTTAATCGGACGATTTTAGATAGGTTTTTTAATAAAGATTGCTTGTATGTTTTATGAATATTAAAACTGGCTTACCTAATCTTAATCCAAAGTCTCTTAGAATACCTGAAATAAAATTTAGAGATTTACCCAAAACAATCTCCATTGGAAAATCATTCAGAGAAACAGGAAAAGAATTTCAGCAGAGAGTAAAGAGAGATTTAATAAAAAAAGGTTATAAAGTTTCTAAAGCTCACAATATTCATTATGATTTGTTGGCAAAAAAAGGAAATAAAAAATATGTTATAGAATGTAAAGCAAGTGAAAAAGCTACTTTTTCCCCAGCAGAAATAGAATTCTCTCATAAAGCTAAAAAAGAGAGTTTAATTTATAAAACAGCTACAAAAAGCAAAACTGGGAGAATTATCTATAAGAGTTTATAAGACTTAAAATAAACTCTAATTGTATTCCATATCTTATACAACATTATTCCTCCTAAAATATTGCGCATTTTAGTTAGGTTTTTATATAATTAATCTCTTCTTTTAATATGGCTGGAACTTGTAAATATTGTGGGGCAAATACTTGGGGAAGATATAGAATTTGTCCAGATTGTAGAAAGGAAAGAAAAAGAAAGGGAAACAGATTTGTAGGAAGTGGTTATTCTAGTTCTGGAGGAAGATATGTTTGTAAATCCTGCAATTATCACTGGACTAGTAAGAAAAGTTTTGGGTCTCCGGCTATATGTCCAAATTGTAAGAGTGATGATATAGTAGATTATACTACAACGGATGAATACAAAAAGGACCAAGCAATAAAATTCTTTATAATTATCACAATAATTACTGGATTTTTTCTGTTTATTTATCTTTCAGGAAAGCATTATGATGCTGAAAGAGAAAATCAAAGAGCAAATTCTCCAGAAGAATTAATAGAAAAAGCACAAGAAGAATGTTTATCTGCTGGAAGTTTCTATTATAGTCAAAATTGTATCCCTATAGATTCAATAAAAAATCATAAAAATTTATGCAATTCCGACGGACTTAAACCAATTATTTTTTTAATGAATTTTGAAGCAAGTTGGGATTGTTATAAAGGAAAAATAGAAAGTATTCAACTTTCCGATTCTCAAGAGATAGAAGTGACTAATTGTGCAAACTTGGGAGGAGTTCCTATAATTACTGATATAGTCAATTGTGTTCAATTAGAAACTTCAACAGGAACAGAAAAAAATACAATTTCTCCAGAGCAAGAGTTAATCAACTTTTGTATCTCTCAATTTTCAAGTGCAAGTATATTTGACATAGAAAAAACTAGTTATTTGGAAGATTTTTCTTCTGCTTCAGAATGGATTAGAAATAATTATGAAAACTCTGCACTTACACAAGAACAACTAGAGATTAATATTAATTATATTACTAATAATCAACTACCAAAGCAAGATTATCCAATTGTTATTACTTATGGAAGCAAAAAAGATGGGCAAATGACTTCACAGGGTTTTTATTATTGTAATGAACAAGGTGTTATTTAGTTAGGTTTCTTATAATACTTCCTAACTCTTTTCCTTTCCAAACTATTTTAGACTTATTTATTCCATTTGGATTTGTAGAAAGCATAACCTTAAAGCCATTATCATTTAAACCTTTCTAAATTGGAACACTTCTGTCCAACGCCGACACTGGGAATCGAAAGGGCATAGGACATTACTTCTGCAGTTCGGAAGAAATAAATTATAGAACCTTTGTTGTCTTTGCAGTATTACGCCCCGACCGGGAGAGCACAGGGCGTAAAAGGAAAACAGAGAAGCGCTATATGCTTCATTTCCAATAAATATTTTTAAATGAAATCATTTGAAAAGTACCACTTTTAGTGTTTTTAGAGCCTATAAAGGAACTTTAAACTAATGAATATGATACTACTAATAAGTTACAAATAATAGAAATATTTATAAAGAGGACACTCTTTAAAAGTATATGGAAAAAGAAATACTTAAAGAAAGATTAGAGAATATGCCTAGGGGGCTTGATACAGTTGGACTTATGTCTCATGAAACAAACTTTGAAAACATTGAAAATATACTAAAAGATGGAATTTTATCTATTGCAGAACAGTATAAAAGATATGGAAAATGCAAAGAAAAGTATGAACCTTTAATACAGAAAAATGTAGGACATAATTATATTTCTGTCCATGACCCTTATTGTGGTTATCAGACAAGAGCATGGCATGAGGGAAACGAAGAAGTATTCTTAGAAAAATTAAAGAGAATTATGAAAGAGGAATACCATAAAGGCAATAAAATACTTTATAAAAGGTCTTTTGGTGATTGGATTTATTTTAATGAAAAAGATATGTATTCTCCAGAGCATTTACAAGATTCTATTTCTTTATCCGAACAAATACACCAAGCCTTAAAAGAAACGATGATTAAAAAAGAAGATATACCATTATCCCCTTTAGTTTATTCTAAAACAGATACAGGATTATATAAAACTTATCCAAAAAATCCTATTGACGCTTTCGCAGGAGATAATGTTTTTTTAATAAATCCAAAAATTGAAAGATTTCCAATAGGTAATTGGCCTTTTGAGTCTGTAATTAAAGACAAGATAAATCCAGAAGATTTGACTGGATTAATTTTCTTGAAAACAAATGAAGGTTTTAATGTTCGCCAATTTGATGAAATCAAAAAATTATCAAAAAATTACGGGATTCCTCTGTTTTCTAGAGAATATGATTATTATATGCCTAAAGACTCAAATTCGTTCACAAGAATTTATCCATAAGTTATTTTTTATTTCTATTTAAAGATAGTTTCTCCTCTCTTTTCAACTCCCCGCTTCTCCAAAAACCCAATTTTATCGTAGATAAAATAAAGCGCCCCGATCGGGAGAGTGGAGGGAATTGAAGAATTATCTTACTTCTTCAAATATCTCTTTTTATGAACAGACAAATACCTTCTTAAAAAATAATCAACAAAAGCTTCCTGACCTTTGGGAAACGCTTTGTAGTATGAAGCTCTATTTTTATATTCAATTATTATCATAGGGTAACCTGAATTCCATAGAATAAAATTCATTAAAAGTCTGCCAATTCTCCCGTTTCCATCTCCAAAAGGATGAATACTTTCAAATTTATAATGTCCTTTTCCTGCTAATTCAACAGGATTCATTTTTTTATTTTTCTCTATAAATTTTATAAATTCATTCATGAGATCTTCAACATCCTGCCAACCAGGAGCAATGTAAGAACCAATTCTAACTAAATAATCTCTAAACTTTCCAGAGATATCTGGTTTTGAATCTCCAAAAATTCTCTGATGCCAGTTTAATAATAATTTTATTGTGAGATCTTCCTTGTGTTTTAACATATCCAAAAATACTTTATTATGGTTTTCTGCCTCTCTAATATCTCTAATTGGCTTATTTGGAGCTATATTTTCCTGTATTATCTCTCTTACTTCTTCAAGAGTAATTGTTGAACCTTCAATAGCATTGGTATTATAAGTAAAAGCTATGGAAATCTCTTCAAGTTCTTTCTCTCTTGCGCTCTCTGGAACTCTCTTCCATTCATCCTGAAAATTTTCCCTTATCTTTTCAAATTTTTTATATAAGTCAACTTTTAATTCTTTAAGAAATTCTGCCTTTATTTCATCAATCTCTTTTGGTATTTCTGTTCCAAGATATCTTTCCTTTTTTATTATCTTATTCTTTTTCCTTATACTATGTTCAAGATAAAAATATTTTTTCTTCCCCCTAATTTTTTGTCTAATAATCATATAATAATTGTACCCCTACATCTTTATATATTTTTCTATCTTTAGCATAAATGTAGGGACACGCCCCGACCGAGAATATAACTTTTTGTTAGGTTCCCACTTTTGAGGAAATTAAGTCAAGATTTTCTCCATTTTCTTTATAAAGAAATACTTTACGTTCCAAAGCTCACGCCGACACTGGGAATTGAACCCAGGAGCC
>JBDRJG010000012.1:0-14205 GCA_043815085.1 Candidatus Iainarchaeum sp.
AGTAAATTTTCCTAAAGAAACCTGTTCAGCTCCTCCTTGAATAACATTTCTAATAACAACCCATAATATCCCAACAGAGACGAGAACAAGCAGAATAATAATTAATGTTGCAATAACTGTAGACAACCCCCTCGAATCCCCTCTTTTTAACATCTATAATCAAGCAGAGATTAGTTTTTAAAATTAATCACAAACTTCGTTTTTCATGCTTTCATTTCTCGGATCTTCCCATTTCTCTGAAATTTCTATTAATGCCCCAGTTATAGAAATTTGACTAATTACAGTCTCTCTATTACAGACAATCTCATAATCCTGACAATGCGTCTCATTGCATATTGCTTTTGTCCATGAACGGTCATAGTTATCTGTTATTTTTCCTGTTGTTTTATCTGAAATATCGCAAAAAAGAAAGAATACAAGCAAAGCCAAAAGTACCAATAAAATCAACGAAACCAGTGCTTTTTTCATAGTTTTGTGATACTCTAATCCTTTTTAAAAATAGTGGTAATTTTGTACTTGAAAAAGTTTTATCGACGACAAACATAGAGAAAGATTTATAAATAAACTTTCATTTTTTATAGATAATTAAAGAAATCTTAACAGATTTTCGAACTAAAATGATTGACAAAAAAAATTATACAGCAGAAGACATAAAGGTTTTAGAAGGATTGGAAGGAGTAAGAAAAAGGCCTGCAATGTACATAGGGTCTACAGGTAAAGAAGGATTGCATCATCTAATTTACGAAGTTGTTGATAATTCTGTTGATGAAGCTCTTGCAGGTTTTTGCACAAAAATAAATGTAACTCTGAATAAAAATGGTTCTGTGAAAGTGGAAGACGATGGAAGAGGTATTCCTATTGAAAACCATCCGGTTTATAAAGTTCCAGCAGTACAAATAGCACTTACAAAATTGCATGCAGGAGGGAAATTTGACAAAAAATCATATGCAATCTCTGGGGGTTTGCATGGAGTGGGGGTTTCATGTGTAAATGCACTTTCAAAGAAATTAATTATTCAAATAAAAAGGGATGGAAAATTATATGAACAAGAGTATTCTCGGGGAAATCCTACTACAAAACTTAAAACAATAGGAAATGCAGAAGGAACAGGAACAACAATAATCTTTTGGCCTGATGAAGAAATTTTCCCTGATCTCTCCTTTGATTATAAAATTCTCGAAACAAGATTTAGAGAAGTTACTTTCTTAAATGCAGGTCTAAAAATAATTTTGAGAGATGAGGTAAAAGATGCAAGGCAAGAATTCTTCTCATCAGGGGGGCTGATTGAATTTGTAAAGTGGATAAATAAATCAAAAGAAACCTTGCATAAGCCGATTTATTTCAAAAGAGAAGTAAATAAAATCCAAGCAGAAATTGCCATTCAATACAATGGAGGATATCAAGAAAATATTTTTGGTTTTGTTAATACCATTAATACTGTTGAAGGAGGAACACACGTCTCAGGATTTAAAACAGCCCTCACGAGAGTGATAAATGACTATTCAAATAAAACAGGAATGCTAAAAAATGATAATTTAACTGGAGATGATGTTAGAGAAGGACTGACTGCAATAATAAGTATTAAAATTCAAGAACCACAATTTGAAGGACAGACAAAGACAAAACTAGGAAACAGTGAAGTAAAAGGATTGGTGGATTCTATTGTGACAACTGCATTATCTGAATTTTTTGAAGAAAATCCTGCAATTGCAAAAAAGATTGCTTCAAAATCACTCGAATCTGCAAAAGCTCGCTTAGCTGCAAGAAAAGCAAAGGAGTTAATTAGAAGAAAGAATGCATTCTCTCTTGGGGGACTGCCAGGAAAATTAGCTGACTGTTCAAATAAAAAATCAGAAAATACTGAATTATATTTAGTAGAAGGAGAAAGTGCAGGGGGTTGTTTTTCTGGAGATACAAAAGTTGCTTTAGCAGATGGAAGAAACCTCTCATTCATAGAACTTGCTGAAGAAACAAAACAAGGTAAGAGTAATTTCTGCTATACTATAAAAGAAAATGGAAATATTGGAATAGAGAAAATAAAAAATCCAAGAGTCACAAAAAAAAATACCTCTGTAATCAAAATAGTTTTAGACAATGATAAAAAAATTATATGCACACCGGACCATAGATTTATGTTAAGGAATGGTAATTATAAAGAAGCAAAAGATTTGAAGTCAGAGGATTCTTTAATGCCTTTAAATAAAAGAATTTCTAAAATAGGGGGAAAAATAACAATTAATGGATATGAAATGGTTTGGGATTTGAATAAAAGATGGATTTTCACCCATTTGTTGGCTGATGAATATAATATTCAAAATAAAATCTACTCGATGGAACAAGGAAATCATAAACATCATATTGATTTTAACAAACTAAATAATAACCCAAATAATATTATTAGATTATCAAAAGAAAATCATCTAATTCTTCATACAGAAAACTTAGCGAAAACTCTTCATAGGGAAGATGTCAAACAAAAAGCAAGAGAAGCACATCAAAATGATGAATATAAAGAAAAAGTTAGACAATGGGCAAACCAACCAGAAATAAAATTAGCATTATCCGAAAAAGCAAAAAAACAATGGGAGAACAAGGATTACAAAGAGTTTATGAAAGATAAATTTATTGAGTTTTACAATTCTAATGAAAGATATAGAAAACTTAATAACGAACTACTTAATAAAAATCAAGAAGAATATTGGAGAAATTCCAAAAATAGGGAAAAAGCATCCAAGAAAGTTAAGAAATTTTTTGAAGAAAATCCAAATGCCAAAGAATATCTTTCAAAATTAGCAAAAGAACAGTGGAAAGATGAAGTTTTATTATTATGGAGAAGACAGAAAACCAGAGAACAATGGACTCCGAAGTTTAGAAATCAAAGAAAAGAATCTTATAATAAAACATATTATGAAAAAACAATAAAATTGATGAAATCAATTTTAGAAAAAGAGAATCATCTTAATAATTTTGACTCAATAAGAATTCAAACAAATAACCATAGCATTTTAAGTGTGGAAACTTTTTGTTCAAGATTCTTTAATGGAAATTATGGTGCTATGATGGAAACAATCAAAAATTATAACCATAAAATAAAAAGAATTGAGCTCTTATCTGGGAAGATAGATGTTTATGATATAGAAGTTCCAAATACCCATAATTTTGCTCTTACATCAGGAGTTTTTGTGCATAACAGTGCAAAAATGGCAAGAAACAAAGAAATACAGGCAATACTTCCATTAAAAGGTAAAATTTTAAATGTTGAAAAAGCAAATCCTTCAAAAGCTCTTTCAAGTGAGGAGATAACAAATATGATTACTGTAATAGGAACAGGAATAGGAGAGCAGTTTGATTTTTCAAAGATAAGATATAATAAAATAATAATAATGACTGATGCAGATGTTGACGGAGAGCATATTAAAACACTTTTATTGACGTTCTTTTTTCGATTTATTCCACAGATAATAGAAAATGGAAGTATTTATGTTGCTCTTCCTCCTTTATATAGAATACGAAAAGGGCAAAAGGACTTTTATGTATATACAGATGAAGAATTGAAAAAATTAACAAATGAATTAGGAACTCCAGAAGGGGGGGTTACACGATTCAAAGGTCTCGGTGAGATGAGTGCTTCTCAGTTATGGGAGACAACAATGAATCCAAAAACAAGAAAAATAAAAAAGATTTACATTGAAGATGCAATAGAAGCAGATAAAGTCTTTTCAATGCTGATGGGAGACGATGTCCCAGCAAGAAAAAAATTTATTGAAGAAAACGCAAAGGAGGCGAATCTTGATGTGTAAAATGGATGAAGAATTTTATGAAAATTTGAGAGAAAGAATAAAAATATATTTTGAAAATGGAAGTGGAGGTCACGGATTAGATCATACAAATAGGGTCTTTAAGAATTCATTAATTATTTCAAAAGGGGAAAATGTTGATTTAGATATTATTCAGGTAGCAGCATTACTTCATGATGTTGCCAGGTTAAAAGAAGATGAGGGGGAAGTAAAGTGTCATGCCGAAGAAGGAGCTAAAATGGCAAGAAGTATCTTAATTGAAATGGAATTTCCACAAGAAAAAATTGAAGGGGTTATTCATGCTATTAATGTTCATAGATATAGTAAAAATCTAAAACCAGAATCTAGAGAAGCAGAGATTCTTCAAGATGCTGATAGGCTAGATGCTCTTGGAGCTTCTGCAATTGCAAGAATTATGTCTAGAGCCGGAAAGGCGAGTATACCTATATACGACCCAAAAATACCTCCTAAAAAAGAATATGGTGGTGCAGCCACCACGGCGATAAATCATTTTTACGAAAAAATATTGAAAATTAAACCAGAAACATTTAAAACGGAAAAAGCAAGAGAAATTGCAGTAGAAAGATATAATTTTATTAAAGAATTTGTTGATAGATTTTTGGAGGAATCAAAATAAAATGGAAAAATCAAAACTAAAAACACCTGACTGGATATTAAAAGGAAAAGAAAAACCAAAGAAAGGAAAAGAAGGAAAAACCTTCAAGATAAGAGAATGTCCAAAATGCAATAGTGATAATGTTTGTGTTGTCCTGACAGGAGAAGAAGGAAAAAGAAAAGGAGAGTGGGAATGCAAGAAGTGCAAATGGACAGGAAAGAATATTGTTGAAAAAGAACTTGGAGAAGAGGGATTTATGAAGTATCTTGATGAAAGAGGGGAGGAAGTGGCATAAAATGAAGATCATAGCAGTTAGTGGTTATTTTGATCCTCTGCATGTCGGACATATAGAGCTTTTTAAATTAGCAAAAGCCCTTGGAGACAAATTAATTGTAATTTTAAATAATGATAAACAAACTGAAGCAAAAAAGGGAAAGTATTTTATGTCTGCTGAAGAAAGGAAAAAGATTTTAGAAGAATTGCGTTGTGTTGATGAAGTTTTTGTTAGTATCGACGAAGATAGGAGTATTTGTGAATCTCTTAAGGCAGTTCATAAACTTTTTGGAGTAAATATTTTTGCAAACGGAGGAGATAGAAAAAAAGAAGGCTCTGTCACATCTAATACAGATATTCCTGAAATACCTGTTTGTGAAGAACTTGGAATAGAAATTATTGATGGGGTTGGGGAAAAAATTCAATCATCATCAAGCTTAATTGAAGGTTCAAATAAATGTGGGGGGGTAGCATAAAATGGAAAAATTAAAAGATTTAATTGGGAAAAAAGTAATTTTAGGTTTTGGTAATACTAATGAAAGACTTGTTTTACTTTCAGGTAATAATGGGGGGACTTTTTATGCATCTAACAGAGGTATAGAAATTACTGAAAGAGAAAAAATTACAACTGAAATAACTCCAACAGGAGGAGTGGTATGCGAAGAAGTAGGTTATATTAAAAATTCTTCTTTATTTTTTAAGTTAGGGAGAAATAGATTTTTAACAGCAACATATTATAATGATGATAAAGGCATAAACCTAAGGGTTGCTTATTCACCAGATGAGCAAGATTTAGAATATCAAACAAGTGAATTTTTGAATAAATGTGAGGGACGAGGTTTAATATAAAATGACACCAAATATTGACCCAAAAGTTATTGAAGATGAGAAAAAAGGAATAATTCATACAGAAATATCTGGAGAGATGAAGAAAGCATATTTGGATTACGCTATGAGTGTTATTGTTTCTCGTGCTATTCCGGCAATCGAAGATGGAATGAAACCTGTTCAAAGAAGAATTTTATATTCAATGAATCAAATGGGTTTAAAGCCAAATACACAGACTAAAAAATCAGCAAGAATTGTTGGAGATGTTATTGTTAAGTACCATCCCCACGGAGATACTGCAGTTTATGAAGCAATGGTAAGAATGGCGCAGGATTTTTCACTGAGATATCCCCTTGTTTTTGGACAAGGTAATTTTGGCAGCGTCGACGGGGATCCTCCTGCAGCCTATCGTTATACAGAAGCAAAATTAATGCCAATCACACATGAACTAATACAAGACCTTGAAAAGGAGACTGTAAAATTTGCACCAAATTTTGATAATTCTCTAAGGGAGCCAGAATTATTTCCAGGAAAACTTCCTGCATTAATGCTCAATGGAGCCACAGGAATTGCAGTTGGAATGGCAACAAATATTCCTCCGCATAATTTAACAGAAGTATGTGATGCAATTATAGCATACATCAAAAACCCAGATATAACATTCGAGGAACTTTCAGGAATAATTCAGGGTCCTGATTTCCCGACAGGAGGAAGTGTTCAGGGAGATATGATTGAATTGTATAAAACAGGAAAAGGAAAATTAATAATGAGGGGGAAGACCACAACAGAAAGTATAAATAAAAAAGAGGCAATTATAATTACAGAAATACCTTATATGCTTAACAAATCTATTTTTGTGGAGGGAATTGCAAGATTAATTCAGGATAAAAAAATAAAAGATGTTTCAGATTTAAGAGATGAATCTTCAAAAGGAAAAATAAGAATTGTTCTAGAGCTCAGAAAGGAAGCAAATTCTAAATTTATAATTAATTCTCTTTACAAATATACGCGTCTTCAAGATTCTTTCAATGTGAATTTTTTGGCTCTTGCCGGAGGACAGCCACAAATTATGAATTTAAAAGAAATTCTAGAATATTATGTAAAACATAGGAAATCCGTAATAACCAATAGAACAAAATTTGATTTGAGAAAATCAAAAGAAAGGCAGGAAATTGTAGAGGGTTTACTGATTGCACTAAAAGATATCGACAGAATTATAAACTTAATTAAAAAATCAAAAGGGATTACTGAAGCTTCTGAAGAATTAATTAAAAAATATAAACTTACAAAAAAACAAGCACAGGCAGTTTTAGAGACCAAACTTCAGCAGCTCACTTCTCTCGAAGTTGACAAACTAAAAAAAGAATCTGGAGAATTAAAGATAAAAATTGAGGGATATGAAGAAATACTCGGGGATGTAAAAGAAGTTTTAAAAATAATTATCAAAGAAGTTAATGAATTAAAGAAAAATTATGGAGATTCCAGAAAGACGCAAATTCTGAAAAATATAAAGGAGATTAATGAAAAAGATTTAATTCAAGAAAAAGAAATTGTAATAACAATTACAGACAAAGGATATTGCAAAAGAATGGATGTTAAGGAGTATAAAGAACAAAATAGAGGAGGAAAAGGAGTTATCGGAAGTAATTTGGCTACAGGAGATTTTGTTAAACAATTAATTACCTGCTCAACACATGACTATTTAATGTTTTTCTCGAGCAGAGGAAGAATTTTATGGATGAAAGCATATGACATTCCAGTGGCAGAACGTTATAGTAAGGGAAAGGCCCTAATTAATCTGCTCGGATTGAAAGAAGAAAAAGTAACCAATGTTATTTCAGTAAAGAATTTCGAGAATAATTTATTCATGGCTACAAAGCAAGGAATAGTCAAAAAAACTCCACTAAAGAATTTTTCAAAACCAAGAGCCTCTGGAATAAAAGCCCTAAACTTGCCGAATAACAATTCTGATTTTTTAATTGGGGTGGAACCTGTTAAGCAAAAGCAAGAAGTTCTTTTGGCAACAAAAAATGGAAAAGCAATAAGATTTAATTCAGATGATATAAGAGAAATGGGAAGGGCAAGTTATGGAGTCACTGGAATAAAATTAGAAAAAGGGGATGAAGTTGTAAGCCTTGAAATTTTAGATACCCACGCAATTTTGACAATTACAGAAAAAGGATATGGAAAAAGAACTGCTGTTGAAGATTACAGAAAGACTGCTCGTGCAGGAAAGGGGGTAATAAATCTAAAAATCTCAGAAAAAACAGGAAGAGTAGTCACGACAATCTCAGTGAATGACAAAGACAATATAATTGTGACAACTGCAAAAGGAATTGTAATAAGAACTTCTCTTGAACATATAAGAGTAATGGGGCGTGCAACACAGGGAGTAAAGATAGTAAGGCTTCAGCAAGGAGATTTTGTTACAGATTTAGTTCGAGTAATTGATGAAGAAAATAATTAGTTTTATAAATAACATTACCCTAATATAAAACATGGTTAATAAAAGAGGGTCATGGACCACAGTTATAATATTTTTAGTGATTTTCTTATTTATTGTTGCTACAGTCATAATTTTGTCTATTGTAAATAAGAATGCAGAAAATATAGAAGAGATGCCCTTGGACAAACTCAATTTGGATTTGAGAATTGAAGAAGTTCAAGTTATGAATGAAAAAACAATTGGAATAAAAGTAAGAATAGATTCTGGAGAAGGAGAGATTTCTGGTGTAAATTTTTTAATAGATAATGGAAGACAATTCGAAATTATACAAAGAGGCATTTCATTAGATGAATTGGAAGGAAAAGAATTTATTTTAAATTTAAAAAGAGTTGAGATAGATAAAAATACAAAAATATTAGTTTCTCCAATATTTCAATTAGAATCTGGAAAAACAGCCACAGGAACAGTTAGAGAAACATATGAGATTTCAGAAGAAGAGCTTAATTTTCAAGAGAATAGTAAGATAAAATACTCAGAGGATAATGCAAGCAATATAGAAACAAATAATACAGAAGAAATATGCCGGGATAATTGTTCTTCACTAAATTATCAATGCGGAATTAGAACTATCTGTGGAATCAATCTTAATTGTGGAAGCTGTCTAGAAGGATATAACTGTTTGAATAATGGAAGTTGCTCAAAAATAGTTTGTTTAGAAAATTGCTCCTCAAAAGGATATGGTTGTGGGAATCGAACAATTTGCGGAGTGAGTACTAATTGCGGAAGTTGTTCAACTGGACATACTTGTCAGACTAATGGAACTTGCATTAAAGATTGCACAGAAAGTTGCTCATCATTAAACTATAACTGCGGAACACATCCAATTTGCAGTTTAGATGTATATTGCGGAAGTTGTTCAACTGGACATACTTGTCAGACTAATGGAACTTGTATGAAAAGTTGCACAGCAGAAACAAATTCTGCATTTTGTTCAAGATTAGGAAAAAATTGTGGAAGGGTTACAGCTGATGATAATTGTGGAAATTCAAGAACTATTTCAAGTTGCGGAAGTTGTTCAACTGGACATACTTGTCAGACTAATGGAACTTGTATGAAAAGTTGCACCCCAAGTTGTTCTGGAAAAGAGTGTGGTTCAGACGGATGTACAGGAACTTGTTCCCCTGGATGTAGTGCCCTTCACGGAACAAATACTTGTTCTTCTTCAGGAATCTGCCAACCAAGTTGTTCTTCTGGATATGGTAATTGCGATGGAAACAATAATAATGGATGTGAAACATATTTATTAAATAGTGTGAGCAATTGCGGTTCATGCGGAACCACCTGCACAAATGCACATGGTTCAACTTATTGCGTGACTGGAAATTGTCAGCCATCTTGTAGTTCAGGTTATGGTAATTGCGATGGAAACAATAATAATGGATGTGAAACATATTTATTAAATAGTGTGAGCAATTGCGGTTCATGCGGAAATGTCTGTTCATCAGGATACACTTGCACAAATAATGTTTGTACTCCTCCTCCTCAAACTTGTACTGGTTCTCCTACTCAATCTTGTAGTATTACAAATGGGGTAGGTTCTCAATCTAGAACTTGTAATTCTGGAACTTGGTCTTCCTGGGGAACTTGTACTGTTCAATCGTGCAATACTAATTATGTTCAAAGTGGAAATACTTGTGTGCCTTCCTCTCCTCCCCCAACAACTGGAGCAATTATAATAGACCACACAAAAACAAATATAAATAGCATTTCTTCAAGCTGTATTTCAACAATAAAGAATAATCTTCGTGTAGCTTATTCACATACTTCACATGGAAATCAAATTATTGAAGGCATGGATATGCTAATGGATTATAGTTCAACCTATACTTATGGATCCTCTGGACTTCATTTTGAGGATTATTATGGATATAGTGATGATGATGGATTTGGTACAGGAGGGTGCTATGATTTAAGTAATTGTGATGGTTCTGGAATAATTGATCCTACAACAGAATTCCTAGATAGTTCCAGAGGACAGGGAATTAATGTAATAATGTGGTCTTGGTGTAGTATTGCTTGGCATGATATTCCTGGTTATCTTGATGCTATGCAGACACTTATAGAAGATTATTCAAACGTTCATTTTGTATTTATGACTGGACACACTGATGGAACAGGGCCTGGAGAGGAAGTGGACAATAACAATAATATGATTAGAAATTTTGTTAAAAATAATGCTTTTTGTAAGACCCATGAATGCATACTCTTTGATTTTGCAGACATGGAAGAGTATTCTCCAACTGGAACAATAGATTATATGACTAAAGATGTAAATATGGATTTAAGTTATGATGGTGGAAACTGGGGAGATGATTATCTTTCAAGCCATTCTGACATATATACACAACTAACAGCCCGTCAAAAAAGTGAGGGGTGTTCACATTCAGATACAAGCTCAGGAGCATATATGAACTGTGTTGTTAAGGGTGGAGCTACCTGGTACATGCTTGGTAAGATTGCAGGTTGTGCTTAAGAATTAATTTTCCAATCACTAAAAAATGAGGTCACTCTTTTTCTAAAATTATCTTCTTCTTTTCAACTGTTGCTTTAAGCTTTTTTCCAAATAAACCCGAAGCCTTTATGATTTTTTCAGGAATAGAACCTATGATATATTTCCAATATTGTTTATCACCTACTTTTTTATTAGGAACTTTAATAATCTTCATTAAAGTGGTACCATAATAAACTTTATAAATATGTCGGTACCATAATTTATATGGAAAAGAAGCTAAAAGAAGGGGATACTCCTCTTTTTGATATGAGTAATAAAGATTTAATTGGGTTTGCTTACAGAACTCGTAATATGAATGTTAGTGATACTGTTAATTCTGAAATGATGAGGAGATTAAATGTTTCTATAAAAAATTTTAACAATAGTTCTTCAAAACAGACAAGATGGATTATTAGATTAACAATAGCAATGTTAATAGTGGGAATTGCTCAGATGGGGCTCTTTATGTAAGTATTACTTTTTTACAAGAACCACTTATTTAACAAAGCCCTAAATATCCAAACATTTTTAAATGAACTTTTTTTAATTAATTTATCCGATGAACATAAGGGAGGATAATCATCTTCTCTGTCAATTAAATTGAATAAAAAATAAAATGGACATTTATCAAATAGTCGAAAAAGCGAGAAAAACAGGAAAAGTAGAAAAAGGAACAAACGAAGTTACAAAAGCAATTGAAAGAGGAACTGCCAAACTAGTTGTTTATGCTTCAGATGTTGAGCCAAAAGAAATTGTTCAGCATATCCCTATGTTGTGCAAAGAAAAAGGAATTCTATGCAAAGAAGTTGAAAGCAGGCAAAAATTAGGGCTTGCTGTTGGAATTCAGGTTCCATCATCCTCGGTCGCTATTATTGAAGCTGGTGATGCTCAGAAAGACATTGTTGGATTAAAATAATTTTCTATAAAATAAAATGGCAAAGACACAAAAAAAACAACAAGCACAACAACAAAGTTCAAAGGGAAGCAATAGAATTGTTACAGAAGAGGCTGTCCCTGCACTCGTTGAAGAAATATTGGGAAGAACAGGTTTTAGAGGAGAAATTACCCAGGTTAAATGCCTGGTTCAAGAAGGAAAAGACAAAGGACGTTCAATGAGAAGAAATGTTAAGGGGCCTATAAGAATAGGAGATATTTTAATGCTTAGAGAAACTGAAATTGAAGCTCGTAGAATTAAATCAAACATTACAAAGGGGAGTTACAGTTAAAATGAACATTGATAAAATAATTTTAGAACATGTTATTCATGGATTAAATAAATTAGAAGAAGGTGAGATTAAAGATATTACTCTTAGAGGTAATATTAGTGAATATGATGCAGGTGAGTTGAAGGGCTATCTTAGAGGTTATAACGTTGAGATAAATAAATCTATTGGAGATAATTATTATAATTTAAAAGTTTCAAAGAAGGAGAGTAAACAAAATGCCTAAATGTGTTTATTGTGCTAAGGATTATGATATTCATAAGGGATTGACCCTCATCATGAAAGACGGGACAATAAACTATCTATGCTCTTCAAAATGCAGAAAAAATATGCTGATGAGAAGAAGAAAAGTTAGGTGGATTTCTAAAAAGAAAAAAGAGGTATAAATTTTTTCCGAAGAATATTTAAATAAAGATTTTTTATATTATCTATAAAAGATGGCAGAAAAAGAAGAAATATTCTCAAGTAAAGTAAAATATGAGGGAATTTTTGATTTCCAAGAATTCTATAAATTCTGCCATCAATGGCTGATAGAAGAAATGCAACTCGATATTATGGAAGACAAATATTCAGAAAAAATATCTGGGGATTCCAAGGGAGTGAAGATCGAATGGACTGGAACAAGGAAAGTAACTGATTATTTCAAATTTAGTGTAAATGTAAAATTTGAGATTTTTAATCTGATAAATGTTGAAATAACACAAAACGGAAGAAAGATAAAAACGAATAATGGAATTGTTGAAGCAAAAGTTAAATCAACTCTAATCAGAGATTATGATGGGAAATTTGAAAAAACAGCCACAAAAAAATTTATGAGAAGTGTATATGAAAAATGGGTTATCGCATCTAGAATTGAACAATTTGAGACAAAATTAATTTCAGATTCCAATGAATTTCTTGCACAAGCAAAAGCATTTTTAGATTTAGAGGGGAAAAAATAGAGAAGTACATTTTTTTTTCAAACCGAAATCCTTAAATATTAAATTCGTTTAATTTTTTTATGAAAAAAACAATTTTGCTTCTTTTAATTACTCTACTAATAATTCCTTCGGTTCTTTCTTTAAATTTAGAGGTTGAAAAGCAAAGTTCAGATGAAGTTATGATATTTGGATTAAACGAGCCTGCTACCTTTAATCTCAACATTACCAATAAAGGTTCAAGCGAATATGTGGCATTTTATAGTTTTTTCAGTCCCGCGGTTTATCCAAAAGGGACAATTTACCTGCCTGGAAAACAATCTCAAAGTGTTTCTCTAAAGATATATCCTCCCGAAAAAATAAGGACCGGACATTATATTTTTGATTATTATATAAGGGGGGAAAATGGCGATGAAATGGTCCAAAATTTAATGGTTAATGTAATTGAACTGGATGACATTTTTGAAATAGGTTCGCAAGAATTTGATCCTCAGTCAAGCACTATACAAATTTATCTTCGCAACAAGATAAACTTTGATTTTGAGAAAATAAATATTAAATTGAGTTCTGCCTTTTTTAATATTGAAAAAGAGCTTTCTATGGAGCCAAACTCAAAGCAGAATTTTACAGTCAGCATAAATAAGGGGGATTACAAGAAATTAATGGCTGGATATTATACAATGGATGCTGAAATAGGGGTTGGAGAAAAGAAAACAAACATTGAAGGAATATTAAAATTTGTAGAGAAAAACATTGTAACAACAAACAAGAAAGTCTATGGATTTATAATAAATACAAATACTATTGAAAAAACAAATGAAGGAAATGTGGTTGCAACGAGCGAGACAATAATCAAAAAAAATATAATATCTAGACTTTTTACAACTTTTAGTCCTGAACCAAATATAATAGAAAGAGAGGGATTTTTGATGTATTACACTTGGACTAATGAAATAAATCCCGGAGAAATATTAAAAATAAATGTAAGAACAAACTGGCTACTTCCATTCGTACTATTGATTTTAATAGTATTGGTTGTTATAATAGTTAAAAAATCCTCAAGAAAAGCCTTGGTTTTAGACAAAAAAGTCTCTTTTGTAAATGCTAAAGGATGCGAGTTTGCTCTGAAAGTTTCCATTCTTGTGGAAGCCAAGAGTTTTGTGGAGAGAATGAGTGTAATTGATAGACTGCCTTTTTTAACAAAAATTTATGAAAAATTCCAGGGAGAAAAACCTTCAAGAGTGGATGAAAAGGGAAGAAAGATAGAATGGAATTTCGAGAGATTGCAAGCTGGAGAAAAAAGAGTAATATCATACATTATATATTCGAAGATTGGAGTTTTAGGGAAATTCGCACTGCCTACTGCAACTGCAATTTATGAGAAAGATGGTATAGTGAAAGAAACACATTCAAATCGGGCATTCTTCATGATTGAGCCCAGAGCGAGAAAAGATTTTGAGGATTAAGGACATATTCGGAATTAAACTGAACATTTTTCTCAATAATAACTTTTAAAAACGAAATGTTTCTCTAAGATGTATCCCTCCATAGCTC
>JBDRJG010000013.1:0-4182 GCA_043815085.1 Candidatus Iainarchaeum sp.
TTTGTCCATCCTGCTCCTGCACTTGAAGTCCCGCAAAACCCATTTTCAGCAGTGCAAACCCGACTTGAATTATTTTCATAAATTGCCCCAGAAGCATTGATTATTCCCATAACTTGTAATTTCTGATTTGGACTCGTTGTCCCGATGCCGACGTTGCCGAGACTTCCATCTATAAACATCTGTCCCTCATTCATATTAACGTTAGGATATGCTTGGTCAGCTCCAATGACTGCAACTCCTGCTTTTTGTGTCCCCCCGCTTTTTATTGCCATTAGAGAAACTGAACTACCATAAGCCCCGAAAGCCCTAAGAGATGGGCTTGAACCAGTTGTGATAGTCCCTCCACTTGTAGCACCTAAAGTTATCGTGTTATCAAATTGAGATGTTCCTGCAACGTGCAACAACTTATTTGGACTCGTCGTCCCGATGCCGACGTTGCCGTTTTTTATTCTCATTGCCAAAGTAGACGCCGCCCCATTGTAACCAGTATAGAAATCATGAACTCCATACCACCCACCAGCACTTCCTGGTGCATCATGTCTAATTCCCCTATTTGGAGATGATGAATAACCTGCAATAAATGCCCCCGAATCACCTTCAACAATCAAATGGTCAGTCGTATCTTTAAGTCTAATGTTTCCATCAACAAATAACTTCTCTGTCGGCGCAGTCGTCCCGATGCCGACGTTGCCGTTTGAATTGACGAAAAAATCCGACGTTCCGACACTAAAATTATAATCTCCTAAGGCGACATTTTGGTTTGAATTTGTGTATGGGATGTAAAGTCCAGAGCCATTTACATTTGTTAAATAAGAGCCGTCTCCTATAAAATAATTTGCTGTGACATTGTCTGCCTGAATATTTCCTGTTACATTTAACCCTCCTGTTACTCTAATCCAGCCATCCACTATATTATCAATTATTTCTCCTAATGCAAAAGTTATTTTTTGAGTAATAGTCAGATTAGATATCTCATAGCTTTTAGTTGCATCAAGATAATCTGTCACATTAGCCCTGAAAGTATAACCAGAACTTGTAAGATTTGTCCTTGGTAACAGCTCATCATCTGACTCAACAGTTATCCCAAGATAATACTGCTCTGAAAAACTCAAATTTATTGCATTTAAAATAGTGCTATAAACCCCATCTGAATCAGTAGTAATAGACTGGTTAATAACACTCCATAAAGTATTTCCATCAGTATAAGCATCATAAATCCTAAAACTCATATTATAAGTCCCAGACAAAGCATTACCACCACTATCAGTTAATTTTCCGTGAATATTAAATGTCTGGGGTATTGCAGAAACCAAGCTAATTAAAAATAAAATGCATAATATTAAATTCACCAAAATTATCTTTTTGGGAAAAATCATCTCTTTTTCAATTTTCATTTTTATCTACTCTCACTAAAACTTTTTTATTTTTTTTCTTTTTATTTCTTTCTGAAGTTAAAAGAAAATTATCTTTTGAAACTATTGACCTTCCTATTTTTTCTTCTGCTTCTCTTCTTGCATTGCCTGCAACATTCCCGCCCTGTTTTGCAGCAACACCACACTCAGCAAACCCTTTTGAATTTTTACTGATTGTTATTTCAGCTGTTACTTTTTCTCCAAGCATGCCAAAAATTAACTCAAGTTCATCCATATGGTCTCTTAAATTTTCTTTATCAAGATTTTTAACTTTTTTATACTCTTCTATTGTTTTCCCAAAAGTTGCCTTGCTTATTTCATTTGTTAAAATTGCATATTCTATTTCTCTTTTTAGTCCCCTATCTTTCCATTCATCAGTAAGATTCTGCCTTATTGCAATCCCTCTCAATCTTTTATCAATCCAATCTTTAGAATATCCTTTTAACTCATAAAGTTTCTTCATTCTTTCCTGGGCAAATTCAGGATTCTCTATTTCCTGAACCCTTTCATAACCCACTTTTGCCAACCATAATTTAAACGGCTCTGCTTTTTTTGAGGGAATTGATTGAATTATCCTGAAAATAGATTTTGTATTTGCGCAGTCAGTTTCCCTTAACTTTCCATCAGGAGCCTCTAATTTCAACTGTCGACAATTTGTCGATAGTTCGACTCCATGCTTCATCTCTCTAATCTTAAGTTTATACCAATAATCTTTTGCATCAACACTATCAGTCAAGACTCCCACCACATCAACAACTGAAAACCACCACTCATCCTTATACCAAAGTCTTCTTATCTTCTTATTTCCAAAAACAATTATTTTTTCATTCTCTTTTTTTTCCATTTTAAGTATTAAATATCAACTTATCTAAATAAATTACACCAGTCATAAAATTCCTTTTCCTGCAATATTTAAATCATTCAAAAGAATCCCAATCCTTCTTTTCTCAGAAGTTAAAGCGATAAACAAAAAAATTATATTAATAAAAAAATCATCTGGCAACCTCAAAAGACCCCCGGGGAGTATCACAAAATCATCACTCTTTTCTTTTTTATATATTTTTCTATCTTCATAAATCCTAAAACTCATATTATAAGTCCCAGACAAAGCATTACCACCACTACCAGTTAATTTTCCGTGAATATTAAATGTCTGGGGTATTGCAGAAACCAAGCTAATTAAAAATACTAACACTAACAAAATAATTAATTTATTACTTACTTGTTTTGCATGTCTTGCACTCTTTAGGTTATTCATTTGCTCTTTTTTATTTCATCTCTTATTTTATTAATCTCAATATCATTTAAATTAATTAATCTTTGCTCACAAAATTCTAAAAAAGATAAAACTTCTTTAAAATCAATTTCAATAGGTTTTTTAAGATAATATTGAACATCAACTCTATTCTTTTTTAAAAACTCTATAAACTTAAAATACAATTTATCAAAACCTAATAAAGGCAAAAGTTTTATACTGCAATCATGAATCTCGCACTTAATTCCGCACTTCATCATCACAGAATAAAGAGCATTATAACAACAATAATAACTAATAACAGCTTTCCATGAAAGTTCATTATTTTTAATACTCCTAAAATCCTCTCTAGCTTTCTGGATGTATTCTTTTGAAAGTTCACCATTAGGTTCAATTAATCTAATTCCTTTTATTTGTTTCAAACACCATTTCAAATTAACCATTTTTATAAAACCTCCAGCAAATATTTGTAAAAGCTGAAACATCTCCAAAAACAACATGACTTTTGACTATTTCTCTAGCTAAAACTTTTCCAGAAAAAAGAATTTTCTCAAACTCTTTTAAATCAATAAAATGAACTTGCACAGGCATTTCTTCAAGCAATTGTTTTATTTTTTTGGTTTTACGTGCAAAAATAACAACATCAATATCTGAATCTTTTGTAGCATAACCCTTAACATGAGAACCAAATAAAACAAATGTCCCAAACTCACACAATTTTTCTAAATAAACCCAAAGACTTGTTTTAAATGAAAAAATAACAGATTTATAATTCTCTATCATATTCAAAATTAATTTACTTCTTTTATTATTTAAATCAAAATAATAAAACTTATTTCTGCCCCTAATTTCAACTCTAAGAAGGTTTATTTTCACCAATTTTTCCAGATATCTTAAAACACTTCTCTGAGGAATTTTCACAAGCCTAGAAATCTCACTTCCAGTCAGTTTTTTATTATATTCATGGCTAAAAGGAACCAACACCTCAAGCCAATTTTGACTCATATTAGCCATTTTTGTCTTATTTAAATTTTTTTTCATATTAAACCATTTCCCCCAATGCTACTGACTAAAAACAAACTCGCAAACAGCAATATCACACTCTTTTTCATTCTATTATTATATTCAATATCTCATATTTAATTCTTTCTTTTTTTATAAATTTATTACGGGCTTGCATAATTTTCATAACTCACCCCCTTTAATTTTAAATTTCCCTCATCGTCAAAATAAGCAACTAAAGAACCTGTCGAGTTTCTTAATTCCAAATTATAACCAACCGGGCTCATCGCCGCACTTTCAGAAACACTTCCTAATAAAAACAAGCTTCCACTATTATTAAAATAAGCCACATCTGTAGCAGAGTTATCTCTTATTATAAATGAATTTTCTGCAGGACTCAAGCTTCCCTGACTTTCATAAACACTTTCTTTCAAGAACATATTTCCAACATCATCAATAGAAGCAATATTATCTCCAGATGAATTCTTCACAGCAAATTTATAGGCTGAAGGA
>JBDRJG010000014.1:0-20847 GCA_043815085.1 Candidatus Iainarchaeum sp.
CCCGTCATACAAAATTGATTCTATATAATTTGTAGATTTTTCTTTTTTTATTTCAAGAAGAACTCCTTTTGGCTCTTTTCCTATTTTTAATTTATCGGCTAAGTATTTCTGACTCAATCCACAGAGCATCATAACTAATTCTGATATTCCTTCTTGGGTTCTTGCTGAGCAGGGGATTAATGCAATCTTTTTTGTAAAGTCTGATATGTTATAATATAAATCAGAGTCAAATCCATAACTATTTAGGGAGCCTATTAAAGTCATATATCTTTCGTCAAAAGTTTGTTTGACATTTAGTGCTTGGTTTTCTATACTCTCTTTTAAGGGTTTTTCATTGTTTTTTCTCCATCCAGATATATTATCAATCTTGTTAAGGGCAATTAAGAAGGGAGTTTTGTTTAATTTTAAAATTTGAATTACCTCTGCTGTTTGGGGTTTTATCCCTTCATTTATATCTATAACAAGAATGGCTAAATCTGCGAGAGAGCCCCCTCTCTTTCTAAGATTAGTAAATGCTGCATGTCCTGGAGTGTCTATGAGTAAAAATCCTGGAATATTTAATTTAATTCCTGATTTGTCTATTAAAGGACAGGTTTTTTTTAATTGATTTATTGGATAAGATGTGAAGGATATTTTTTGAGTAATTCCTCCTTTTTCACCTTCTTGAATACAGCTATCTCTAAGACAATCAAGGATAGATGTTTTTCCATGATCTACATGCCCCACAATTGTTACAATTGGTTGACGAATTTTCATAGAAAAAATAGGATTAATTCTCTTAAAAACTTAACTGGGAAGAAATTTATTCCTTCTTTGGCCATTCAATTTTCATTCCGCATTCAGAACAGAATTTTACAGGAGAATCAAAGATAATTCCGCATGAAGGGCATTTTATCTGAACCTGTTTTTTTTCTATAACTGCTTTATATCCTGATTTTCCTGAAAGAAGTCTCCCGAATGCATTAGCAAAATCATCGCTTTTTTGAAGTTCTTCCATTCTTTTTTGAATGTAATTTGCTTCCATTTCAATAGATTCTCCCTATTGAATTGTATGAAAAATTTATTTTTGCTTCCATGAGGAAGAATAATAAAAATTTATTTTTAAATCTTTTGCTGAGTTTCTTTGCAAAATTATAAAAACAATATTTCTGTTCTATTTTCATGAAAAATAAGGATATAGAAAAATTAAATGAGTTTTATGATTTGAATTTGGACAAAATTCCCTTTGAAATTAGGAAATTCAGAGCCAAACTGGTTTTGCTCCAGTTTCCAGATGGACTCAAGCCATATGCTGTCTCTATTGTTAATTATCTTAAGAAAAAAACATTCAGAAAAACAGATTTCTTAATTTGGTTTGGAAGCTGTTATGGTGCATGTGATATTCCGATTGGACTGGAAAAATTAAAGCCAAAGATTGATTTAATAATTCAGTTTGGACATAATGATAAAATGCCGAATTATTAAATCCAGCCAGTTAGCAAACCTAATCCTACTAAAAATAACAGTATTCCTGCAATCAAATGAAGTTTTCTTATGTTTCTTTCTTTCCATCCAGAAACATCTTCCACGCGTGTGAAACCCCAATAGACAATCATAACTATTATTATCATTGGAATTACAAAAATAAGATTATAATATAAAAGCCAAATTAGTGCTTTTAAGAAGCCAAGCTCAGAAATCAATCCAGACGCAACAATATACGGGCCTATTGTGCAAGGTAATAAAAATAATGTCACTAAAAATCCTGTTGCAAATGCTCCAATTGGAGAAGTTATTCCTGAAACAATTCTCTTTAATTTTGGCCTTAAAAACAGCGGCATCTCAGTTGCTATTCCCCCTTTTTCATAATGAAAAAAATCCTTGATGTTTAATGCTCCGATAATCATTGCTAAAATGGCAAGTCCATTATAAACATAGTTTGAGTTGTTTCCAAGAAATTCTGCAAATGTCTTGAAGAACTGAATTATTATAATTCCATAAATTAAATACCCGAGGTAAACTGCCAATACAAATCCAAATCCAGCTAGCAGAACTTTTTTTCTTTTTTCAGGATTCTGAATTAATATAATCATAAGGATCATTGCAAGAACTGCAATAGCGCACGGATTTATAGAATCTGCAAGAGCAAGAAGAGTGATTCTCCCGAATGTGAAGGTTTCTGAAATTGCCATCTTCTTATTTTGTTAATAATTCATTTAAACTTTTCTATTTTTATTGCCTTACCATTTATTATTGAATCAGATATTTTTTTTCTAGCAGAGGATAATATTCTGGAGAGAGTTGGTTGGGAAATTTGCATTTGTTTTGCAGCTAATTCTTGAGGAATTTCTTCAAAATCAGTTAATCTTATTGCTTCAAACTCTGAGAGATTTAATTCTATTTCTTTTAATTCTCTTATTGGAATTCCTGCCGGTTTAAAATAATTTGAATTGGGGTTTCCTCTTACTCTTCTTCTTTTACAAGGGCGCGGCATTTTAGTCTTTAGGATTTTCTTCTTGGATTGCTCTTCTTCTAAATCCTCTTCCAAATCCTCTGCTTAGGCCTCTTCCTATTCCTTTTCCTGGGCCTAATCCTGGTTGAGGTTCTGCTCCTTTACAGTTCCCCATTTGTCTTCCTGTTTTAGGGCCTTCTCCACGTGGACCTGTTCCATCTCTGTTTGGCATTTTTATTTTTCTCCGTTTTCTTCTTAATTTAGTTATGAATATATATTCATAACTATTTATAAATGTTTTGGTTTTGAGTTTTGAGAATAAGAGGCTTTAACACCCAGTCAATTCCTGCAAATTCTCAATTGACTTAACTCCTTCATATTTTTTATTATTTATTATCCAGGTAGGCGTTTCTTTTATACTTGTGCATTTGCTTTCCTCGAAAAAACAATCAATTACATTTAGATACTGATAATTTTCTCCGAGTATATCTTCTTGGACTTCGCAGAAATGGCAGCCTAATCTTGTATATAAAACAGAATTCTCTCCTATGCACTTTGCAATTTCCTCTGTTGTTTCAGGCTTTTTCGTATTCAATAGAAGAAAAGCAAGACCAATTACAAAGAGAATTATCAAAAAAGTTGCAATTAAATCTCTTGTTCTTCTTTTCATTTAAACATATAGAAAAAATTAGTTTTAAATCTTATGGAAAAATTTGTTTAATAATCAGGGAGCTCTTCATTTCCTTCAGATTTTTTAGTCTCTGCCTTTGATTCTTTTGGAGTCTGTTCAGGTTCTTCATTCATTTCTTCCTCAGAAATTGAATTAATCATTTCCTTAAATTTTTGAAAATCCTTTGAAGATATTCTTACTCCTGCTTTTGTAAAGCCAGTATATCTATCTGAAGTCACAAATTCTCTAATTGTAAGTCCTCTCTGCCCCCCAAAATCATCAATTCTAATTATTATGTCTGCTCTATCGTTTTTGTTTATTTTTCCGATGTCTTTTTCCATGTCTATTTCAGCAAATTCTCTTTTATAAATGTTTTTGAATTTGAAAATATATATTCTAGTTAGGATACTAATGATTTATAGATTATAAATTTATTGAAAATTAAAGCTTGTTTTTTAGAGAATAAAAACTTAAATATACATCTTGCATTAATATTTTATGGAAAAATGTCCTAAATGCAATGGAACAGGGATTGTTAAAGAAGAAGATGGAAGCATTCATACCTGCTGGGATTGTCTTGCAGATGGAAGCATGGATGTTCATTCTGAGAAAGTTCCTGATTCAAAAGTAAAAATTTGATTAATCTCTTTAGAATTATTATCTTATAACACTCGCTTTCATAATTACTACGTCTTTTGATGGCTTGTCATTTGCATCTGTTTGGACTTTTGCAATTTTATCCACAATATCCATGCCCTTTATAACTTCTCCAAATGCGGGATGCTTTGAATCAAGGTAATTATTATCCACTAAATTTATAAAAAATTGAGAGCCCCCTGTGTTTGGCCCTGAGTTTGCCATTGCAATTGTCCCCCTGTTATTTTTATTTCCTCCTTCATGAGTAAATTCATCTTTAATTTTATAGCCTGGTCCTTCAGTTCCTGTTCCTGTAGGATCCCCCCCTTGAATCATAAAACCATCTATAACTCTGTGAAAGATTATTCCATCATAAAATCCCTGTTCTGCTAATTTTCCAAAATTGCCTGCTGTAATGGGCATATCCTTGTATAGAAGTATCACTATGTCTCCATAATTTGTCTCTAGTTTCACTCTTGTTCCCGAATTAATTACATTTCCTGTCATTTTTGAAATTACAAAGCTTGTTAATAAAAACAAAACTAAAAATATTATGGCGGATATTGTTTTTAAATTCATATACTATCATGAATTTTTTATTTTTTAAAGCTTTTTATTAGAATTATATAATTTGATATATATGTTAGAGTATATATTTAATCTTCTAGAAGTTTTTTTAAGCAAATTCAATTCATATCTTTAAATAGAATGTCTTCAATTGCATCACAGAGAGTATCAAGGGTTAATTTTTTGCTTTCATTTAATCTTAAAACTTCTTTCCAATAATTTTCTATCTTGTCTTTTTCATAAACCTCTGAACAAAAATCAAGTGTCATTTCTTTATATCTTTCCTTGTTTTCCCAGTAAACAACTTTTGAGGAAGGTTTATTTTTTGTATTCCAGTTATAATATAATATTGCCCCAACTTTTTCTTTATCCTCGAACAGAATATTGCATTTTTCAGGTATCCAAGTTTCATTCATAAAATCTTATAGAGGAATAGTTTAAAAGAATTATTGTATTTAATCTTTCATCTCAATCTTTATATTTACAGACTTGGGAATCTGCATTCTCATGATGTGATGAAGAACTTTTTCATTTGCAGGAAGATCGATTAATCTTTTGTGAATTCTCATCTCGTAATTGTCAAAGGTTGCTGTTCCGTTTCCGCAGGGGGATTTTCTTGTTGTAACCTTAATCTTTTTTGTTGGAAGCGGAACTGGCCCGCTTATATTGATTCCTGATTTTTTAGCTATTTCTTTCACTGATTCACAAATCTTATTGAGCATCATTATATCTGTGCTGTTTAATTTTATTCTTACTTTTGTCATAATCAAGTTAATTGGGAATTCATTTAAAAACCTTTTTATATTCTGATTTGCTTATCTTTCTGAGGTGAAATATTCATGGAAGTATTTATAGAACTGAGCTTAATTATTGTAATAACTGTTTTGATTGCAGGAATAATGAGATTATTAAAACAGCCCCTAATCATTGGTTATATTTTGGCTGGAATAATTGTAAGTCCTTATTTTCTTAATATTGTTAAATCAACAGAAACAATAATGGTATTTTCACAAATTGGGGTGGCATTTCTTCTTTTTATTGTTGGTTTAAGTTTAAGTCCTAGAGTTATAAGGGAAGTTGGTAAAGTTTCTTTAATAACTGGAATTGGCCAGATTGTTTTTACATCTTTGATTGGTTTTTTTATAAGTAAGTTCTTGTTGGGATTTTCAACAATTGTTTCTTTATATATTGCTATAGCCCTTACATTTAGTAGTACAATTATAATTATGAAGTTGTTATCTGATAAAAATGATTTAGAGAAATTATATGGAAAAATTTCTATTGGTTTTTTATTAGTTCAAGATATTTTTGTAATAATTCTCTTAATGATGATTTCTTCTTTTTCAGGTAAATTAAATAAAATTAGCTTAACATTAGAAACTGTCTTTTTTGGAATCTTAACAATTGGAGTTTTTATTTTAATAGTTATTTATATTTTGCCTCGTTTATCTAAATTCTTTGCTAAATCCCAAGAATTTTTGTTTTTATTTTCAATTGGATGGGGGTTGGGCTTGGCTGCATTATTTCACTATATTGGATTTTCAATGGAGATTGGAGCTCTAATTGCAGGTATTACACTTTCAATTACTCCATATCATTATGAGATTAGTTCAAAGATGAGACCTTTAAGAGATTTCTTTATTATTTTATTTTTTATACTTCTGGGATCTCAAATGGTTTTTGGAAACATAAGCCAATTAATAATTCCCGCAATTATTCTTTCATTGTTTATTCTTATTGGGAATCCTCTTATTGTTATGATTTTAATGGGTTTGCTTGGCTATAAGAAAAGGATAGGGTTCCAAGCAGGATTTACAGTAGCTCAAATAAGTGAATTTTCTTTAATTCTTATAGCTTTAGGAGTTAGTGTAGGCCATTTAACTAATGAGATATTATCTCTTGTTACAATTGTGGGTTTAATAACTATTTCAGGTTCTACATATCTTATATTGTACTCTGATAAAATATATCCGTATTTCTCTAAATATCTCTCTATATTTGAGAAAAAAGATATTAAGCTTGAAAAGAAAATTAGAAAAGATTATGATGCAATTCTTTTTGGATATAATAGAATTGGTTTTAATATTCTAAATTGTTTTAAAAGAATAAATAAAAAATATTTGGTAGTTGACTTTAATCCGGAAACAATTTCTAATCTGAATAAGCTCAGAATTCCTTCTTTGTATGGGGATGTTGATGATTCTGAATTTTTGAATGAACTGCCCCTGGATAAAGCAAAAATTGTTGTTTCTACAATTCCTGATTTTGATACTAATTTTCTTTTGATTGAGGTGGTAAAAAGAGTAAACAAAGATGCAATAATTATACTTAGAGCACACACGATTAATAATGCCCTTGAACTCTACAAAAAAGGAGCAAATTATGTTCTGACTCCGCATTTTCTGGGTGGAGAGTATGTATCTCATTTAATTAATGAATTTAAAGCAGAGAAAAAAGGATATGAAAAAGAAAAGGAGAAACATATAGAAATGCTTAAAGAAATTGCAAAGAAAGGAGATGAACATCCTAAAGTAGAGCCTTAATTATTTTTTAATTTAATTTTACTGGTTCCTCTTCCTCTTCAGGTTCTTCTAAACTGAATAGAGAGAATATAAAATGAAATACTCTTAAGATTATTTCTAATGTGATTATAATTCCAAGATAAGTTAGAATGCTCCCAAAGAAAGAAGGTAATTGTGAAAATTTATTTAAAATCTCTTGGAAATTAAAAAATCCTTTTTCAGTCATTGATACTGCTAAGAGAGTGAATGGAAGAAGTTTTGCCAAATCTCTTGATAATTCTTCTCTATAATAAGCAGTAGCTCGTATTGATACAACTATTACTGTTGATATTAATAGTAGGGTTGATATTTCAAGTCCTTTTGTGAGGAATATAAGAAAAACTGTGAACATTGCAAACCAAACAAATACCCATAAAGGAAGCAATATAATATATTCTAAAAAGTAAAATACTGCTCCTAAAAACTTTACAAGAAAAGGATGTGAAGATTTGTTATATTGATTTAGATTTAATTTGATTATATCTTTTTTTGAAATAAATCTATAAACCCTCCAGACGAAAAGGCAATAAAGAGTTACAACAATTATGAGAAAAGTGATATTTGTGAACTGCTGTAGCCAGGCAGGCATGCTTGAAAAGAGTTGATTATATGCATTTGAGATTTGAGAACCTATTTCTGTTATCACCTCTGCCATTGAATAAAAAGGCCTATATTATTTTTAAAGGTTTGTTTGGCAAAATTTAAATACAATATTTATCTAATTATTTTATGATTGACATAAAATTGGTGCGTGATAATCCTGAACTTGTCAGAGAGAACATAAGAAAAAAATTTCAGAATGAAAAAATTGTTCTTGTGGATGAAGTTCTCAAGTTGGATGAGAAATGGAGAAAATTAAAATATGAAGAAGATAGTTTAAGAAGTCAGAGAAATAAAATTTCTGAAGAAATTAATAAGCTGAAAAAGCAGGGAAAAAATGCAGACAAGGAGATAAAACAGGCAAAAAAAATTCCTGAAGAAATTGAAAAAATTGAGGGGAAAAGAAAAAAACTTGAAGGGGAGATTAGCAGTGTTTTATCTAAGATACCAAATATTATGCACGAGAGTGTTCCTCTTGGAAAAGATGATTCTGAGAATAAAGTAATAAAAAAATGGGGAAAGATTCCAAAGTTTAGCTTTCCTATAAAAAATCATGTGGAATTGTTAGAAAATCTAGATGTTGTTGATTTTGACACTTCTGCAAAAGTTTCTGGTAAGGGATTTTATTATCTAAAAGGAGATTGGGCTTTACTAAATATGGCTTTAATAAATTTTGCTATTAATTTTATGAATAAAAAAGGTTATCTATATGTTGAGCCTCCTTTGATAGTTAAAAAAGAGATTTGTGAAGCTGCTGAAGATTTTGAGGCTTTTGAAACAAAATTATATAAAATTCAAGATGAAGAGTTATATTTGATTCCTTCTGCAGAACATTCAATTTTAGGTTTTTTAAAAGAAAAAACAACCCCTGAAGAAAAACTTCCTGTTAAGATTTTTGGATATTCAATGTGCTTTAGAAAAGAGATTGGAAGCCATGGAATTCATGAAAAAGGTTTGTGGAGAACTCATCAGTTTAATAAAGTAGAACAGTTTGTTTTTTGCAAACCAGAAGATTCTTGGAAATATTATGAAGAATTGAGAAAAAATACAGAAGAGATAATGAGGGCTCTTGATTTACCTTATAGAATTTTTGAATCTTGTTCTGGTGATTTAAGTGATTGGAAAGCAAAAGGAGAAGATGTAGAAGTTTATCGTCCAACCACAAAACAATATGAGGAAGTTATGTCTTTATCTAATTGTACAGATTGTCAAGCTCGTGATTTAAATATTAAGGGAGTAAATAGAAAAGGAGAGAGATATGTTTTACATACTTTGAATAATACTGCATTAGCCACTTCTAGAATAATGGTAGCAATAGCAGAAAACAATCAGCAAAAGGACGGTTCAATAAAAATTCCAAAAGTTCTTCAGCCTTATATGAACGGAAAGAAGATTATTTCTAAAAAAAAGTAATAATAGAATATATTGCGTGAAAATAAATAAGAATGATTATAGTGGGAGAAAAAAACCGAAGTCAATCTCTCCCGTGTCCAACCGAAGTTAGACAGTTTATGTAAAAACATTAGGGTTTAAAAAACTTTTGATTGGGAGTTTTTGAGTTATTAATTTTATAATTTTAAGTTAATAAAATATATGTTTAACTGCTTTTCTAATCCAGTAAATTGCACAGATTGAGACGATTATCGCTGCAGTCAGAGCATATTCAGATGTCTTATAGCTGTTTGGGGTTGAAGTACCAAATATGACGCAGATAAATAAAGTAGCAGCTATAATTGTATAAAATATCGCCCAGAATACTGAATTCTTCATGAAATAATTAATTAATTATAAGTTTTAAATGTTACTGCTTTTTATTAGTACAAGAGCGCCCCGACCGGGAGAGTAGGGGGAATTGAATAAACCTTAAAACACTCACAAAAATAAATCCCAATATCCTTCAATTAACTCATCAGCACAGAATTGCACTAAATCAAAGTAATTATCAGTATTAAATTCCTGTAAACCACTTTTATCTGCTTTTCTTAATGCTTCCAGATATTCTTTCCTTGTTTTTTTATGTATAATTATTGGAGGGTATTTATTTTTAAGCAAAATATAAGTAAAAATAATTCTCCCTGTTCTTCCATTTCCATCCATAAAAGGATGTATCTTTTCAAATTTGTGGTGAAATATTGTTGTAAGAGTTAAGGGATGTAACTTTTCCTTATTTTTATTATACCAATTTAACAATAAATCCATATCTGTTTTAACATAAGGACCTGGAGTTGCATCAAAATTAGATTTTATAACCCGAATGTCCGTTGTCCTATATCCTGTTCTTAAGTCTATATTTGCTATTAATCCTTTATGAAGATTAATAATAAACTCGTGATTAATCTCTTTTTTTGAGTTATAAATATCAAAAAATACTCTTTCTGTATTTTGTAAATCATAGATTTCTCTTAAACTTTTATCTTTAGGTGTTAATCCATTCTCTAATAAATTTCTAGCTTCTTCTAAATTTATTGTATTTCCTTCAATGGAAGTAGTATTAAATGAAAATTCTATAACAAAATTCTTGAGTATTTCTTTTTGAGTCAGTTCATCCAATTTCTTGAAATGCTCATCAAAATGAATCTTACAGGCTTCTATATACTCAAGTTTATCTTTCAAAAAAACATCCTTTTTTAATTTTAATTTTTTTATTTTTTCCAGATAATATTTTGGCTCAATAAAATTATGTATCTTTTTATAAGATTTCCTTATCTCATCTTTGTATTTAGAAAGTTTTTCAAGATTTTTCTTAACTTCTTCTATGGAGTTTCCTAGATAAGCAATATCTTTTGAAATTACTCTCTTTCCCTTTCGTTCTGATAATCTCAAATAATAATATCCTTTATTCCCAACTGTTTTCTTATAAATATATACCATGATTTACACAAGAAGATGAGCTTTATAAATCTTACCCTCTACATCTCTTTTTATATGTTGTAATGGGTATACGCCCCCACCGGGCATAAAGAATTTTGTCCAAACCAATGGGATGAACTTTTATTTATTGTAGCAAATTGAAGGGGAAGGAGTTTAAGTAATTTTCTAAAACAAAAAAGAATATTTAAAACTTCTTTATTTACCAAAGAGAAATTTTTCATATACAGTTGATTCATCCTTTGATTTATTTAGAAGAATTCCTGTTTCTGTTTCAAAGAAATCAATTGCATTCTTTGTATCTGTATAAGCAATTGGAAGTTTAGTTGCAATATTTCTATATTCTCTTGCAAGATTTCCTAAGACATCCATTTCTCTATAAAGAGAGCCATAATTACCAGAGATAGATTCCGCAATAAATTTATCTTGTTTTTCAGGATTAAAATCATAGTATATGGGACTAACTGCTGAATCAAGAGTACCATAATCATCAGCATACCTTGTTCTTATTCCTTCCATGGTTCTTAAATCCCTCTCTGCCTTTCCACCCATTCTTTTATTATTAAGAGAGATTCCTTTTTGCCTTAGTTCTTCAAATTTTCTTTTGTTGGTATCATTCAAATCTAAAGACGTGTCAATTAAGTAAATTGGAGGTTGGATGCTCATCTTAGTATAATAATTTGGTATATTATGGTATTTTCTAAGTATTTGATAAATATCCTCTACATTAAAAGAAGCAGAATTTTCCTTGCATGATTTTTCTATCTCTGAGAAAGCAGTGTTCCTGCAAAAATTATTTCTATGCTCCTCATGAAGTTTCTTTCTAAGTTTTGATTCAGAGATTTTTGCTTCTGGATTTCTTTCAAAATAATGTTTTATATCCCATTCTAAGAACTTGTCTGTCTTGTTTCTTGTGGTTTCACTAGGAATCTTTCCTGCAAGATACAAATCTTTTATATAATCATAAACTCCTTTATGTAAGTCAGAATACCAAAGAGCCTGCTGATTTGCTTGCATATACTCTTTGCAAGCTTCTTGGAGCTTTTTCCTTTCAGAATCTCCTCTGACCTGATAGTCCTTCTCTTTCAATAGGGAATACAATGTTTTTGTTTCCATAGAGTGGTGACATATCCATAATATAATAACCTTTCTTTACATTTTTAATCCTTTTATGGAAAAGTATATAAATATAACCATATTATGCTTAATATGTTAGATAATATTGACAAAAGGATTTTATTTGAACTAGAGAAAAATGCAAGAATTAATGATTCTACTCTGGCAAAGATAGTAAAGAAGAGCAAGGATTCTGTAAGGTATAGAATAAAGAAACTGGAAGAGGAGAAGATTATTACTGGATATAAAACCTGGATTGATTATTCTAAACTTAACTATAGAACTTCTACAATCTACCTTAACCTGATTAATATACCTGAGAAAAAAGAGAGACTCATTGAAGATTTAAGAAAAGACAAGAGAGTTTATTGGTTAGGTGTTGCAGAGGGTATATGGAATATTGGAATTACTTATTTTATTAAATCAAATCAAGATTTATTTGAAATAAAAAGTGATCTTCTTTCAAAATATAAGGATTTAATTGTTGATTCAAAGATAACCTCTTTAGCTAGTGTGAGTGTACATGAGAAAACCTTTCTTGTAAATGAAAAATCCTCCTTTATAACTTTTACAGAAGATATTGAGAATTATGAGCTAGAAGAGATAGAAAAGAAAATACTAAAAGAACTTTATAATGATTCAAAGATAAATCTCTCTGATTTAGCATTTAAAACAAAATCCACAATAGATATAGTAAGAAGTAGGATGAAGAAACTTGAGAGATTGGGAGTAATAATAAGGTATACTATTTACATTGATTACAAAAAAATAGGGTATGAATTATACAAAACTTTCATTTATCTTGGTTCTCACACTAAAGAAGAAATTGAAAGCGTTATGAGATATGCTGAGAAAAGTGATAAAATAATAAATGTAGTAAAGCAAATTGCATCCTGGGACTTTGAGTTTATCATCTTCGCAAAGAACTTTGAGGAATACACAAATACAATAAATGAATTAACAAAGACAAATCCAAAGATGTTCAGGAAGTTTGAAACTTCAATAATGAGCGAGGATATTATTTTTCCTTGTAAAGAGGTTTATTTCTGAAATAGAAATTAAATGAATATCCGACGCCCCGCTTCTCCAAAACATCACTTTTATCGTCGATGAAATAAACGCCCCGACCGAACAATGGGCTAGTGTGGGACTTTAGTGAGAATCTGTTTATCTCCCTTAGGCTTATTAAATTAGTATGATTTTCCATTGGTGTCTTGTGTGATGGGAATGATTTATAAATATTGTCGAGGTGGAGTGGATAGGTTAGATATAATCAAACAAAATATGAGATATAAATGGATTTCTATATTTTCAAGCAACTTTCAATTCTAATTTAGAAGGAAGAATCTTTTTCATTTCTGCTTTTACTTTTTCCTTTGTTGCTTTTCTAGCTCTGTTAACATAAATATTGCTCATATCTATTGCATCACCTATATATGGAATAAAAGACGCTGCTTCCATGGCTGACCAATAGGGAATTGCTTTCTTATCTTTAGTTTTATTTTTGTAATATATTGAATATATTGCCTTAGGAATTAATTCTGGAATTTCTTCGGCTGCAGAAACTGCATATCCCAATCCTCCTGTAAATGGACCAAGAGCATCCCCTGCCATCCCTATTGCACTTGTTACCCTATCCCAACTATCAACTAATCTTGCCCCTCTTAATACTCCCTTATATTCTTTAAACACTTCTGCAACTTTTTTTTCAAGAAGCATTCTGTAATCAGGATTTGCCATTACTCTTCTTCTCAAATCCTCATCTTCTCTCAATATTTCATTTGTAAAATCAGATATAGAATCTTTTTTGAATATTGGAAGCAAAGTTATTCCAGCTCTCTTTGTTTTTTCAAGTGAATATTTTGCTTTGAGTTGTGTGCTTACCATTTTATGCTGCCTCCATTGCTTGTTGTTCTAGAGAAGGAATCATTTGTCTTTGAGAAATCATATCGTTCCTCATTTTCTCTAATCTTTCAACTTCTTTATGTTCTAATTTCTTTTCCTTTCTTCTTTTAAGTAAATATCCTATTGTCTTGTAAGCAGCATATGCTCCAATTGCATATAAGAAAGGAGTTTTTGCCAAACCCCATACTGCTCTAAGTCCTTCTTTAGCTACGGTTTTTCCTAATCCTACCTCTGCTCTTATAGGACCTATTCCAGGAACGAGATATTGCCACCATTTTTTATTAAAAGAATCTCCTAATCTTCCAGCAAGTCCTTTTGCAGTTCCTTTATTATATGCTCTATTAGCTAACCACCAAGCGGTTCCTGCTCCAAGAACAGGCCATCCTTCTTTTAGAGCATATCCGGCTGCTTTTCCCAACTCTCCTTTTATATCTTTAGATTTTTTCTTCTCACCTACAATTCCATTAAGATAATTATATTGTCTTCCAGGATTTGCATATAATCTCTTTTCCAAAACTTCTTTAGCATCTTTTCCATCCAATTCTTCTTCCTCTGGAACTGCATTATAAGATTGTTCCAACATAGAAGCTCTTCTTGGAATTGGAGAATATTTCTTTATATCCTTAACATATTGTGAAAATATCCTATCCACTTCCTTTCCAACTTTATCTTTTCTTTTTTGTCCTTTAACATTATCTTTAAAATACTCTAACAAAGAATGCTTCAAACCATCATATCCTTTATCGGTTTGCATAGAAGTAGGATTATAAAAATCTCCTTCTGATTCTACATCATAGGTTATCCCCTCTAAACTTTGTTTTGCCATTTTACTTCTTAAAGACCTTCATTATATTGGCATATGTCAATAACCCTAAAAGAATTCCTTTATGCGTAACAGGAACATAATAATTATCTGTTTGAATCATCTTCTTCATAACTTCTTCCAAAGAATCATTCACATCTATAACCAAATTTATAGGATAAGTCATAATTTCTTTTGCTTTCGTCTTCTTAGGATCTTTTCCTCTTGCAACAACTCTATCATTTATATCAACAATGGATATTATTCCAACAGGAGCTTTTTTATCATTTAGAACAAAAATTCTTCTCTCCTGAAAATCATGAAGCTTTTTGGCAATAGTTACTGCATCATCTTCTAATTTAACAGTCAATACAGGAAGAATTTCACAATCTTTCACCAGTTTCGCTACCATCTTATTTACCAAGTATATATTATTTTTAAATGTTTATCCTCTGCTAAAAGAAATCTTCTTTCTAATTATCTTATTTTCTAAGTGTAAAAAAAGCTCCAACAATTCCTAAACCAAATAATATTCCTCCAATGAGATTTCCAGAACTTCTTGTCATATTTCCAATTACATTCCCTGTTAAATTAGGAGATAAAAAAAATATTCCTGCAAGAACTGAGCCAATAGAAAGAACTGCAATAGATTTTTCTAAACCTGTTCTTTTATAATTAATTAATCCTTCTTTTTTTGCATAATCCAACATCCTTTCTGTTAACTCTATGTTCCGTTTGTCATCTGCATTCTTAACAGCAGTTTCTAAAATACCTCCAACTCTCTTTTTAAATGTTTCTTGGTATTTTTTTATTTCTTCGTTAGTAATTCCATGTTTCCTTAAAAAGCTTTTATTAGATAAAATAGTTTCTAATTTTTTCATATCATCTAAAGATCTTAAATAATTATCTGGATAATTTTGTTTTCTAATTCTTTTATCCCCCTCTGGACCCCAGTAAATTTTATTTGTTGGTCCAGTTCTATGTATTGCCCGAACACCCATCCCATAATTTAAGTCATGAAGCTCATTTATTATCGCTTCTTCCACATCCTTTTTTGTATATCTTTCAACAATTTTTTTAATTCTCTTTTTTTCATCTCTGTCCTTTATTGGTGCATATCCCCATTTCTCCTTTCCCTCTTCTGAAGGAAGAGAAATCCGATTATCGTATAAATCCTTTGGCAATCCTAAAGCAAAAACAATAGAATCGGCTTTCATATCTGAAGATTCACTTTTTAATCTTTCTTTGATTAATCTGTATTGAGACGGTTCTTTTTTTGTTTCTTTTTCTTGTTGAATATTTTCATCTTTTTTAGAATATAATCTCTCTCTTAAAGAATTATAATCAACATCTTTTGGCATAAGATAAATAAGAAATTTTGCTTTTTATATTTTTCTGAACAAAGGCATTCTCATTAAAATACCATAATGATACTACGCCCCGACCGGGAATCGAACCCGGGACTCCTGCGCGACAGGCAAGTGTTTTAGCCACTAAACTATCGAGGCATATATCTAATTGCATCGGGAGTTTAGGTCGAGCTTCACATCTCTGTGAGCGCCTAAACTATCGAGGCCTCAGTAAAAAATAACCAAATTTGTTTTTAAACTTTGCTTTTATTCCTAAACTCTAATGCTCCTGCATTTTATAGATTATATATCAACTTTCAAATTCTCTGCACATCTCCTTAAATAAACTATTCTCTCCTTTCCGTCTTTAAACTCATCCATAAGCCATTCAGATGGAAGGGGATTTCCAATCTTAAGGTAAATTGTTTTTCCCTGCTTGTTCCAAGTTCCTCTGAAAGAAAATACCCTCCTTAAATTTTCTGTTTTTTCATATCTAGCTAAAAAATTGTATATTTTTTCGTGGTCTGGTCCTGAAAACCAGATTGGAACAACATAAGAAGAATGTGGAATAAAAGAGGCTATTTCATTTTTCCAAGGATATTCTTTGAGCTTTGGTCCAGACATTATTCCCGAGGGATAAATCGCTAAATTTCCTCCATTCTCAAGATATTCTAAAGAATCTTTTAAAACACTTAGATTAGAGCCAGCACCTGTAGAATTTACAAAATAAACTACTTCTTCTATTCCTTTTATAAATTTTAATTGATTCATTCCTATTACTTTCATTTTCTCTCCTTTTTTCTCCAAAAGAGAACCCAAACCTCCAATTAACACTGCACTATCAAGAAGTCCATAGGGGTGATTAGAAACATAAAGTGTTGGGCCCTTAAGAGGAATATTTTCTTCCCCTATTATTTCAATCTTAACACCCATCTCTTTTACAGATTCCAGACAAGCATAATTCCATCCTTTTTCACAAGCATTTTTCTCTGCTCTTAGAACCATATTATAAGTTTGACTAATCTTTAGCAAATCATCTGTAACAGGATTTCTCTTTACAGCTTCTAATATTTTTTCTAGAGATTCTTTTGGATTTTCAGATTTATCAAAATATTCAAAGAGAGATTTTATCTCTGGAGCTTTTTTCTTGAACTCTGCTAATTCTTTAAATAAATGCCCTATCTCTGCCAAGGACTTTATTCCCATTCTTCATATTAAAATCATCCATTTAAAAACAAATATATGGTAGAGTTTTATTCTATCTATTTCTTTTCTAACAACACATTTATAAAATATACTTAGAAAGCATAACCCGCGGTTGCTCCAAGAACAAAAAAACCCATATACTTCAATCCCTTTCCTACCTTCTCATGCCCATCTTTATTCAATATGTCTCCTCCCATACATAACATCGCTCCCAATACAAGACCTGCTCCTCCAAGTATATAGTTAGAAGAAAGTGCTTTTTCACCTGTTCCTTGTGCTGAAACTAAAGGAGAATTACCTAAAAAAGCTTCTAAAGTTATAGCTCCAATTAACAATTTACCTGAAATCTTTTCTTTTAAATCATTAGCATTTTTAAGCATCTTACGAGATAAAATTAAACATTAATAAGCTTTTGTATGATTTGAAATATATTTAAATCCTAATATTAACATCTTCAAAACCCCAAAAAACTACAATAAATTTAGTGCTTTACATAAATTTATAAAATAAATTCATTATTCTTAAGTATGGAGGTGAAAGCATTCAATGGAATATTAATAGCAATAATAGTTCTGCTTCTTCTCTTCGTTTACTGGTTCATCCCACTTGATACAACTGAATTTAATCCATTATCAAGTTCAAATTCAAATTTTAGCCCGAATGCCTCTGAAAATAACACGCTTCAATTCTACCAGAATATGAGGTTCCCTTCCACAAGCATTTCTTACAAAATTGAAGGATGCCCTTTACAAAGGGAAGATGACATGGAATGGGCATTTGAAATAATGGAAGAAAAAACTATTTTAGATTTCTATCCTGTTACATATGGGGAGAGTATAACAGTAACTTGTGAAGAAACAGAGAAAGCTCGGGGAAGACTGTTCATTGCTGGAGAGGGAGGACCAACAAATATAACTATTTCAGGAGATTTCAATGTTATAGAATCTGGACAAATTCTTCTTATGAAAAATTCTGACTGTGAAAGGCCTAATATTGCCTTGCACGAATTGCTTCATGTACTTGGTTTTAATCATTCAATAAATCAAAAGAATATAATGTATGAAATAAGCAGATGTGACCAAACAATCGGAAGCGATATAATTGATTTTATAAATGAAATTTATTCTATACCAAGCCAACCAGATTTATTGTTTGAAAATGCATCTGCTTCCATGCATGGAAAATATTTGAATATAAATTTCAGCATAAGGAACAGCGGACTAGAGGATGCTCAAGAATCAATTGTGAGAATAATAGCTGACGGAAAAGAAGTCGAGGAAATTCAGATACCTGAAATTGAAATAGGATATGGAAGAAAAGTTTCTGTAACTAATATACTGATAAAACAAATAAATGTTGAAAGAATAGAATTTGTAATAGAAAATAATTTTGAGGAAATGAGTAAAACTAATAATAAAGTTGTCTTTGAAATAAAAAAATAAAAGAATTAGAAAAGACGATTATTCGTCAATGACACCATCAATAAATTCGTCAAGACTGTCTTCTTCCTCATCGAGAAAGCTTGATTCTTCACTCATTTTTGAACCTCATTTTTATGACTTTCTATATATATTTTAGTTTTTAAACTCTTCTATTTTGTAGAGGATACATCAGAAAAACACCATTAATGAGATTAACTCAGCGTAGGAGATGATTGAACGAAGGCATAATTATCTCAAATATCTTTTCTTATGAACTGTTAAGTATCTTCTTACAAAATAAGAAACAAAATAATCTTCATCTTTTTGCAACGCCTTATAATAGAATCTTCTTTTTTTATATTCTATAATAAGCATAGGATATTTACCATGCCACAATATAAAATTTATTAAAAGCCTTCCAATTCTCCCATTCCCGTCCCCAAAAGGATGTATTTTCTCAAACTGATAATGTGCTCTTCCTGCCAATTCAACAGAATTCATCTTTTTATTTTTATTAATAAATTCTATAAATTCTTTCATAAGATTTTCAACATCCTGCCAATCTGGAGCTAAATGAGGACCAACCCTAACAAGATAATCTCTAAATTTCCCTGCAATATCTGACTTTGTTTCACCAAATATATCTTGATGCCAGTGTAACAATAATCCTTTTGTAATTTTTTCTCTCTTTTTTAGCATTTGCAAGAATACCTTACTATGCTCTTCTGTTTCCCTAACATCCCTTAAAGGTTTATTTGGAGAGATTTTATCATGAATAATCTCCCTTGCATCTTCTAAAGTAATTGTTGAACCTTCAATAGCATTTGTATTATAAGTAAAAGCAATAGAAATCTCTTCGAGTTCTTTGTCTTTTGCACTTCCTGGAATTCTCTTCCACTCAGACTGAAAATTTTCTCTTATTTTTTCAAGTTTTTTATTAATATCCTTTTGCATTTCCTTTCTGAATGCAGATGTAATTTCATTTATATTAGAAGGAACTTCAGCCCCGAGATATTTCTCTTTTGTAACAACTTTCTTATCTTTTCTTAAGGAATGTTGCAGATAAAAATATTTTTTATTTCCTTTTTTTCTTGTTATTATTCTCATAAATTTATTACCATTACAAAGTATTTAAATATTGTGTTTTTTAAAATAATGTAATGGGACATAAAAATCCCTAATTACAGTCAAATAGAAATCCCTCTATGGGAAATGTATCTTCATGAGCATAGTAGAGATGCTCTTCGAAGAAGAGTATCCCTCCACCAAGTTATTGATTAATCCTTAAATTTTGGAATTAATCTACTTCAAGTCTTACAACAGCTCCATTTTCAACATAATTACCAGTACGTTCAACTGTCCAACCATAACAAGTACCATTGATTAATCCTAATTCATCTTCTTCAATTTCTTCTGGAGCAGCACAAAGCCCGCTCTCACACTGTTCAGAATCATTGCACCATTTTCCTGCATCTTTTGTTGGAAGATTACAATAATTAACCCATTTTCCAGAAAAACCAATGTGATGATTCCAAACCCCGCCTTTTGCTTCACATTCTTCTTCCATTTTTTTTAGATTATTTAAATTAATTTTATTATAAATAAGATAAGCAACCACAATCAAAAGTAGGACTAATATTATTATCAAGAATATATATCTCTTTTTCATGATAAATTAAGTATTTTGCTATTTAAAAACATCCCTCCACCAAGAATCGAACTTGGGATCTCTCGGGTTCTGCTTTTTACAGATTCCTTAAGGAATGGCTTATCGCGTTTCATCCTAATCCAATATGGAATGTCCACGCTAGCTATAAGCTACAGCCAAGCGCTCTAGCCACTGAGCTATGGAGGGTTTTTATGCATCCCACTTAAGGGATAATAGAACATAAGTATTTGTGTTTAAAAAGATTATCTATGCTAAAAGGAACGAATACATTCTTCTTTAATTTCTTTATATTTTATTGAGTTCTCCTTTAAATATAAAATATATTCTCCAATGATATAAAGCTAATATCCACGATATAAAAAGAACCAAAGTTAGTGTATTAAACTTGAATAAATCATTTAATAAAATAAATAGTAAAATACCTAAAGATATCAATGTAAGAACTAAACAGAATATGAAATCTGATTTTATACTCAAGGGATATTCTAATTCATCATGCCAAAAAGTAATTTTTCTTTTAGAAACACATTTATCACCGCAATAAAATTTTGGTGATAATTTAAACCTAAAAAGTTGAAACTTTACATTCTTTTTATCAGTTATTTTCTTCCCACATATGCTACATTTAAGCATAATCAATAGAACAAAAAAGAGTTTATAAATCTATTAAAAAAAGACACTCTTAAGCTAAGATAGTGGGATATATTATATCCATCCGAGCTATGGAGGGGTTTTTGTTTTCCCTGATATCTCTTGTGGCTTACCTTTAGGTTTTAGCCACTGAGCTATGGAAGGGTTGTTATTGTTGTATCCCGAACGCTTGTCGTCCTTTTATATTTGAGCCAGACACTTCGCGTTGAGGGATATTAAAATAAATGGTATAATTCTTTTTTAAAGTTATCTCAAATAAATTTCAACAAAGAAAATTACTCTCCGGTCATATCTTTTCTCGTTCTTGGCTCAAGCATGAAGAAAGCCTGATTTGATTGTGCCTCTTTTACTTTGCCTTCTCTCTCATAAACAGCAGTTACAGGAGGCAATGCAAA
>JBDRJG010000015.1:0-29569 GCA_043815085.1 Candidatus Iainarchaeum sp.
TATAACTTGGGAAGGAAAGGGGTTAGAAGAAGTTGGAAAATATAATGGAAAAATTGTTGTTAAAGTCAGTCCAAGATTCTATAGACCTGCTGAAGTAGATTATTTATTAGCAGATTCTTCAAAAGCAAAAAAAGAACTGGGTTGGCGGCCTAAAATAAGTTTCAAAGAACTTGTAAGAATGATGGTTGAAAGTGATTTGAATCATTTAAAAGAATATGGTTTGATGGAATCTGACAAATCAAGATTAGATATTAATGATATAAAAAAAGAATAAAATGAAAATACCTTATTTTTATCCCAAACACCTCAATTTTTTATACTTAAACCAATCATAAATTAAAGATATTTTATCTAATCTGTCATGAATTGTTCTTTGATAGATTATATCTGAAAATAAATGAAGAGCAAACCCGATTAGAATATAAAATATATAACTTGAAAGATAGATTCCTAATATAAATAAAACCAACAAGGACTCTATTCCATGAAGGAAAAAAAATTCTCCGGGAACCTTATTTCTCTTTTTTCTTGATAATGAGTAAAGTTTCTCTTGTTTTTTAATAAACCAAATGTATGCTCTCTTCAAATTCAAATCTCTTTTTTTAAAAATATAATATACATAATGGTCAAAATCAATCAAAAAAGAAGATAAAAAGATAATTCCTGCTCCTATTAAATTTATGCTTGGAAAAATTAAAAATAAAACAATTGAAAAAATAAATCCAAGAACAATATGATATTTTGGAAGCATTTTTATTCCTCCATTCTTTTTATTATATCGCTGAATGCAGGTCTTGTTATGAAAACTCCTACACTAATTCCTATAATTGTTGTTATTGCAAATCCCTTAAGCAATCCTGCTCCTGCCCACATAAGAGGGAGCAGAGAAACAGCAACTGTGAAATAAGCCCCCATTATTATTGCAAAGGCTTTTTTTATTCTTTCTTTTAAACTTAATGAAGTTCTTTTATTTATTGATTCGTCCAAAAGCACAACTTGGTCATCAAATCCAGTACCTACTGTAGCTAAAATACCAGCAATGCTTGCTAAATCCAGATTCCACTTAATCAATGCTGCAATTCCAAGTATAATTACTATCTCTGAAAAACTAGTTAAAATTACTGCTAAGGATTGCTTAAATTTTCTGTATCTAATCAAAACAACTAATGATGCTGAAATAAGTGCTGCAATCCCTGCAAATAAAATATACTTAATAAAATTTTTACCCAATAAAGGGGAAATTGTATCTAATTTAACAATTTCTAATTTGTAAGGCAAACTTCCTGTTATCAGAACTGTCTGCAATTTATGCATTTGCTCTTCTGCAGCCTTAATTGCATCATCCTGGGTCTCTCCTGTTCCAGAGCCTGAAACAGCAATTTGTGTTGTTACTTGTCCTTTAAGATCTTTACTTATTAAAAGAGTATCAACTAGAGCATCATCCAAATATAAATCAAGGGGCTCTGAAAGATATTCTGGATTTGTGGCATTTATTTCAATTTTTCCTGTTATATCTGCATGCCTTTTTGCAGCTTCTTCACTTAAATAAATTGTAAATGTAAATTTGCTAAAATAAATTCCTGAAGAGTCTTGTTGGGGTGTTTCTACTATTGCACATGTTCCATCATTTCTACATACAGATGCTATATCTTTATTTCCCCCCACAAAAACAGTTTCATTCTTAATTTTTGCTTCAAATTTACCTTGGCTTTCAATCATATCCTTCAAATCCTTTGGTGTTGCTCCTGCAATTTCTATCCTCATAAAACGCTTTCCTGATAAGTCTGTTATTGCTTTAACACTTATATCAGAAAGACCATAAACATTCAACCTATTTACTGTGATTGCAACTAAATCATTTATCTCCTTTGCAGAAAGTTCTTTATCTTCTGCCTGAATCAGTGCTCTTGCTCCGCCTGCCAAATCCAAACCGGTTTTCAAGCTTGTTTTAGGAATATTTGAAACAGTTATGTCTGGTGTTTGATTTGAAAAAAAGATTATTTCTGAAAATTTTGTTTTAAATGTTGTTTTTATATTTTTTTCTACAGGGTATTTCTCTTGCATATAATTTGTAAAATCAGAAACATTGGATATTGTTTTTCCTTCAATAGAAAGAATTATTTCTCCTTGCCTAAACCCTTGCTCATATGCTGTCGAATCATTTCCAACACTTGTAATCAGAACTCCTTTTTGAAAAAGAGTTAATCCATTTGAAGATAAAAAAATAGAAAGAAGAGAAGCAACAAGAATAATTATTACCAACCAAATTCTGAAACTTAATTTCTCCATTTTCTTCTCTCAACGTACCATTTAAGTATTGAAACATTTGTTATCCAAGTATTAAGCACATCAAGAGCAAGCCCGATTATTAAAATTATAAATATCTGAGAAAGAATTGACGAAAAAGGTCTTACAATAAAAAATGCAACTGTAACTGCAACTAGAGAAGTCATTGTCATTGTAATTCCTGTCTTAAATGCCCCAGATATTCTTTCATTTAATGTTCCCTCATGCCTTCTCAAAAGTCTATTTGTGAGAAGAATGTCTGTATCAACTGAATAACCTATAAGCATTAACAATCCAATAATTCCTGCACCCGACATCTTAATTCCCAGAATATTTACAATGACTAATGTCATAAGAATATCTGCAAACGCTGAGATAATAACTGCTCCTGAAGGAACTGCGGTTCTAAATAAAATAAAGACAACAATAGACATAAAAACAAAGGAAATCAATATTGCAATTAGAAGTTGTTTGTAAAAAGAACTACTAAGAGAGGAACCGGTAAATTCTATGCTACTATTTTCTTCTGTAAGTTCATAATTCAGATATTCTTCTAAAATATTTTTTGTTATCTCTTTATCGGTCTTTGTTTCGATAATTACTGCTAGCTTTTTTCCGGTGGTCAAATCAGAAATTTCCCTTATACTTAAATCTTCAATCTTATTCTGCAAGAAGTTTCTCAAGTCCTCAACATTAAGATCTTCATTTATTGTTACAGAAGTCCCCCCTGTTAAAGATATATCTTTTAGCATAAAATCATTATGCTGAGAGTAAAAAATTCCCATATACACAAATGAAAATATAATCAAGGCCAGAGGTATCAATAACAAAGTTTTGTAATGCTTGTCGTGCCAGTTCTTTTTATTTTGTTCTGAATTTTTTTCCATTTCTATTTTTCTATCTTACTATGCGCCGGCCGGGAATCGGACCCGGATCATCTGGTTACCTCAAAATATTGTTCTTGGAGGCCAGAGATTCTACCATTAAACCACCAGCGCTTAAAATAATAATTAATTGAGGAGTTTTAAAGGTTTTTGATATTTTCTTTAGGGTTTTGTACGCGCCCGGAAGGATTTGAACCTTCGACTCCCTCCTTAGGACGGAGGTACTCTATCCAAGCTGAGTTACGGACGCACAAATGCGGATGAAAAGAAACTTACCTTTGAATTTGGAAATTTCTATTTCATCCCCATAAATGCGGATGAAAGGGTTCGAACCTTCGCAGGCACTAAGCCACGAGAGCCTTAATCTCGCCCGTTTGACCACTCCGGCACATCCGCATAAAAAATTGAGAAATCCTGAATATAAAAAGGTTTATAAATGAGAGGGGAATTGAAATTTTGAGACGGCCATAGTTGGTTGGTAACACCTGTTCCCATTCCGAACACAGAAGTTAAGCTTCCTACGTTGGTATCAGTACTGTCCGATAAGATGGGAAAATATCAAGCTGTCTTACTTATATTTTTAATATATCTTTATTAAGCTTAAATGAATTTACTTAAAACTCCAATATATTTTTTATTTAGTCCCCCCAATCTAAAAATTACAACTTTCTCAAATCCACTCTTTTTTACAAATTCTAAATCTTTTTCTAATTTTCCTGGGGAAAGAATTGGCTCGTTTCCAAGTATGCCGATTGCAATTGTTCCAAGAGAAATTGAATAATTTGATTTGTTTTTAATATTTTTAAGATTATCCTTTATCTTCTTATTAAGCATTTTTGACATCATGCTTGAATACCACATTACACTTCTTTCATAATTTATATTATAATTTAAACCAAAAAACTTCATAAAACTAGACACAAATGCAAAGGGATATTCTGCAGTTGTAATTCTTTTTTTGTTTTTCTCAAGAAAACCCTTAATCAACTTTTTATTTTTTCTAAAAGAAAAAATGTTTCCTATATACATCTTCCATTTACTTTTAAGAGGTAATTCTAAATCAATAAGCAGAGAATTGCGGATATTCTCCAACCCATCAAACAATTCAATTAAATCTTTTGTGTTTGAAAAAGGAGAAATCCAATATGAATTCTTAACAATTGGCCAATATGCAACCTCAATACCTCTTTTGTAAGATTTTGCAATTTTTTCATATTTCTTAAACTCTTCTATAGACTTTGCAGCAATAAAAATTTTTGAAGGAAATTTTATGAGTTTTAATTTTTCAAGAGATTCTTTGCTTGGAAACTCTTCATAAAACTCTATTTTCATATTTTAATAAAAATTAAGAACTATTTAACTTTTCTTGAACTTTGCAACTAATTCAATATGATCTTCCTGTCCGAGGAATATTGCTCTGCAGCAAAATCTCTCAACACCCAACTCATCGAGCACTTTTTTTGAATTCTCTCCTTGTGCTACTCTTTTTTTATACTCTTCCCATAGATGTCCTAGGGGTTTCCCACAGCTAAAACAACGAATCGGTATTATCATATAATTAATGCTAAAATATTGTTTTTAAAGTTTGCTATTGACAAAACCACGCAAAAATTTAAAAAGCAATTTTTCTTTGTTAATCCTTAAAAATAAAAGAGTATAAGATGACAAAAAAATGCATTTATTGTAAATCTGAAATTTCTGATGATAGATCACTAGACATTTGCAATACATGCGGAGTAAAAGTCTGGGGAGGAAAGATGTTTAATGCAATTCTTCAAAACATGGAAAATGCACGAGAAAAGGGAGATCTCTGCAATTCTAATCTTTCTATGAGTGAACTCCCTTCAAAATTTGGCAGCGCGAGAATAAGTTTCGGATAAGAAGGATAGTTTTTTAAATGGAATTTTTCTGAGTAGAATATGGTGAATAAGAAACCGATTAGAACCAGAGGGAAACTTAAACTTAGCAGGTATTTTCAGAATTTCAAGGAAGGAGATTTTGTTTCAATAATTAGGGAAATTTCTCTGCATCCTGCTTTCCCAAAAAGACTTCAAGGAAGAACTGGAATTGTCAAAAAAAGGGTTGGAAAGAGTTATGTAATAGAGCTAAGGGACCAGAAAAAAAAGAAAGAATTCCTAATCAAAGCTATACATTTAAAAAAAATAAAAACATAGATTAAAATGATAAAAAACAGCACCCCATTAAGCATGGCAGAATCTCTCGAATATTTAGCCAAAGATAAAGATTCAGAAAAAACAACTAAAGAATTTATTAAAAAATTCGTAAAAATTAGCCAAAAAGAAGCGAAAGAGCTTAGAAAAAAGCTTTCTGAATTGAATCTTGTAAAGGTAAAAAATGAAGATATATGCAAATTAATAGACCTTCTTCCAGAAAGACCAGAGGAAGTGAATAAAATTTTTGTCGATGTTAATCTAGACGAAGATGAAATCAAAAAAATACTTGACACAATTAGAGAGTTTAATTAATCAAAATGGAAAAAGAAGAAAATGTAATAATCTTAGAATATCTTCCAAATGGATATCCTCTAGAGAAAAAAATGATGCCAATAGCACAAGCTATTGGGGAAAATAACCTAATTCTTCTTGAACTTGTTCCCCGAAGAGGAGTCGAGCTTAAAATTGGAGAAAAAGTTTATATAGGGGAAGGAAAAAGAGATAAAATTTATTATATTTTGGGGAGATTGCACAGGGAAAAACTTACTGAATGTGCAAAACAGCAATTAGAAGAATTTATAAGCAGAATTATCAAAGAAAGAGAGAAAGAATTTGTTGAATTTTTCAACAAATCTGATGCAATAAACAAAAGAATTCATCAGATAGAGCTACTTCCCGGATTGGGAAAGAAGCACATGCAAGAGATACTTAAGCAAAGACAAGAAAAACCTTTTGAATCTCTCAAGGAGATAAAAAGCAGAATACCGAATTTGCCGGATCCCGAAAAATCAGTCAAAAAAAGAATCTTTCAAGAACTGACAAACATAGAAAGATACAATCTATTTACAGGAAAAAAATAATATGGCAGAGCAAAAAATAATCGAAAAAGAAAGAAGAGAAGAAAGATTGGTAAGAATTTTATCAAAAGATATAGAAGGGAGGATGAAAGTCTATGCTGGATTAACTAAAATAAAGGGGATTTCTTGGTCTTTCTCCAATGCTATATGCAATACATTAAAAATTGATAAAAATAGAACAATTGGGAGCCTAACAGATGAAGAAATAAAGAGAATTTTAGAATTCATAAAAGACCCCCAAGTCTCAGCATATTTAGTGAATAGACCGAGAGATATTGAAACTGGAAAAGACAAACATTTAACAGGGGCAGATTTAGATTTAAGAAAAGAATTTGATATAAAAATGTTAAAGAAAATAAAAAGCTACAAGGGATTAAGACATACTGCTAAACTCCCATTAAGGGGGCAAAGAACTAAAGCACACTTTAGAACAAATAGAAAGAAAGGCTCTGGAATTAAAAAGAAAAATAAAGAAGGGGCTAAAGCAAAAAATTTTGAACATATGAAAAAAACAAAATGAAAAGAAAACATAAAAAATATTCAAGGCCAAAAAGACCATTTGAAAAATCAAGAATTGAAGAAGAAGCGAAAATAAAAGAAGAATTTGGATTAAAAAATAAAAAAGAAATTTGGAAGGCAGAAGCAAAAGTTAAATCTATGAGAGAAAAAGCCAAAAGATTAATCTCGGCTAAGCCAGAAGAACAGAAAGCCCTTTTTAACAAACTAAACAAAATAGGAATGGATGTAAATTCAATTTCAGCTATTTTATCTTTAGACAAGAGAGATTATCTAAAAAGAAGACTGCAGACAATCCTCGTAACCAAAAAACTCTCTTCTACTCCAAAACAAGCTAGGCAGTTTATAGTTCATAAAAAAGTTTTTGTAGATGATAAGGTAGTTAACAAACCTTCTTATATTGTTCCGGTAAAACTTGAAAATAAAATAAAATTAAAAGAAAAGAAAAAACCTAAGAAAAAAGGAAAAATGGAAGAATCTAAAGGAGAAAAAGAATGAGAAAAGAAGAAACAGAAAGAGCTGAAGAAGGATTGAAAAAAGAAGAAGCAGAAGAAAAATCAGCTACTAAAAAGAAAGAAAAAGATATTGAAGCTGTTCTTAATATTTATACTTCTTTTAATAATACTATTGCTCATGTTACAGATGCCTCTGGGAGAACTCTTGCAAAAGTTTCTGGGGGAATGGTTACAAAACACAGCAGACTTAAAGCAAATCCTACGATTGCAATGTTTATAGCGAAAAGAATTGCAGAGACCATGAAAGAAAAAGGAATTAAATCATTATATGTGAAAATCCGAGCAAAAACAGGAAATACCAGTCCTGGTTCTGGAGCAAATGCAATAATAAAGAGCTTATCTAGAGATGGCTTTAAAATATTGAATATACTTGATAATACAAGAATGCCTAGAGGGGGGCCAAAAAAGAAAGGAGGAAGAAGAGGAAGAAGAGTATAAACTTCCAAAACAAATAAATTTGTTTAGAAGCCGCAGGGTTTAAATAGAGAAAAAATAATTTAACAAAATGGAAACAATAGCAAAAAAGAACGATGAATTCATCTTCAAAGCAGAAATGGATGAAAGTCTTGCAAATACAATAAGAAGATATGCTAATCAAATACAAATAGCTGCAATTGATGAAGTTGAAATCATAAAAAATGATTCTCCACTTTATGATGAGACAGTTGCCCACAGATTAGGATTAATTCCTTTAAAGCAAGGGGCAAAAAAAGAAGGAAAATTAAAATTGAATGTGCAGGAAAAGGAAGGATTTGTTTATTCTAATTCATTAAAAGGAGATTTTGAGGTAGTTTATGAAAAGATGCCAATTACTCTTTTGAATAAAGGGCAAGAAATAGAACTTGTTGCACGTGTTCGAATTGGTAAGGGAAAAGAACATGCAAAATTCTCCCCGGGGATAATAAATTACCGAAGAGTTTTTGAGATAACTCTAGATAAGGGTGTGGCTGAAAAAGTTAAAAATAGAATTCAGAATTTAAAAATAGAAAACAAAGGGGATAAAGCATTTATTTTAGATAATGGGGAAAAGGAAATTTGCGATATTTGTGAAGGAATAAGTGAAAAGCAGGGCAAAAAAGTTGAGATAAAACCTACAAAAGAACTTGTAATCTCCCTCGAATCCTTTGGACAGATAGAACCCAAAAGCATTTTTATTAGATCTATAGAGACTCTTAAAAAGGATTTGATTGAAATTTCAAAGAAATTAGGGAAATGATTCTGAAATTTTGCAAAAAAAATATTACAAGAAGATTCTAATTCCAATCATAAGCAATATATGAAACTATTTTCATATGTATTTGACAAAAAAAATCCTCAAAAGTGAGCGAGGATATTTTTTAGTAGTATTAATCATACATCTGAGCATGAACGAGAATAATCAAGGCAGATATCAAGAAAATAACTCCAATTACAGAAATGCCAATGCAGATATCTCGTGTCCAAGGAGGATATTCTGTCGTGCTTTCTACAAATGCCATCCAAAACACAAAATCAAATGCTAGAATTATAAAACCAAACCAAGCTAATTTTCTAGCTCTGTTTAATCTCATTAAGTATTTTTCGCTTCTTTTTGTTTCCATTTTTTGTCCCCCTATAAATTTTAAATAATTAATAAATAAAAATAATTACAAATGAAGTTAATGATTAGAAGTTTTTTATTGAATTTATCTCCTTTCTTTTTTATCATATTCAATGATTAAAACGGTTTTTTCGGGGTATACTCCCATTTTAAAAAAGCTCCTGGTTACAATACTGTTTGCTCTCGAATATGATCTTTTATAAACATCTTCGAAAACAATTCTTATAGGAGTAATCATTCCTTCTTCTATTTGGATAGGAAAAGTGTAATTATATTTCAATAATTGAACTGAAAACGTATACGTCCCGGGAGTTTTAGCAATTCGCAAATTAACTTTATTTCCACCCCAACAAAAGACACTTCCTTCAAAAACTTCTTTATTATCGACAATACTATAAATCTCTGGATAACAACCAGGATTACCCTCTCCCCTTAGAAAGTAAAATTCTACATATCCCTTGGGAGTTTCCGATTGAACAGTATCAATAACCTTCATGGGGGCACAACCTGTAATGATTAAAATTAAAACCAAACAGGTTAATTGGATTGTTTTTTCATTTGTCTTCATTTTTCCTTTTTCAACTTTCAAAGACCTAATAAACCAGATTAATATTACAACACATGTTACTGCAATACTGGTCAGGTAAGATGCCTTTATCCAGAGCGGATACACCTCGGAATTTAATCCGAAGAATTTCCAAATAGCCATACCAAAGACACACAGGAATATCAATAAAGATATAACTCCTCCAAGAGAAGTTAACTTATCAAAAAGCTTTTTCATAATTTTGTCCTCCAAATTTTAAATTAATACTAGAACTGTTTGTAAATGAAATTAAATCAATTATAAAAATTGTTTTTTCTTAAACCCATACCTCCTTTCTTTCTTTTTCTTGAGGTTTATTATTTTTTATTTGATGGGCCACTTCTCTTTCAAACTTATCAATGATTTCTGGAGGAATCTCAAGTTCTTTGAGTACCTTCTTATCCTTTGCTATTAAATTTAAATTTTTTTTCATAATTAACTCCCCCTGTATTTTGAATTAAAATTAATACTAAAAATGAAAAGAAAACCCTTGAATGGAAAAATAATCATCAAGGGTTTCCGGAAACCGGGATTAATATGTTTTCCAGAATTTTCCTTCCTGTCCAACCCAATATAATTTACTCCCTACTCTTACAATATAAGCAGGTATTGGGTCCAGAAGAAGAAACTTTTCACTTGAATTATAATATTCCACAAAATCCTCATAATTACGAATAAGCATATGTGAATCGTCTCTTCCAACCCAAACAGTTGATAGGGGTCCTATCTTTAAAACAGAATTTAATTCATAATATGTGCTCAAATTTGGATTAAAAGGCCCTATAGTTGCAAAAGATGCAGTAGGGGAATTGATTATTTCCGGATTCAAAGTCACAATAAGAGAATCTCCCATCTTCAGATTCTTAACATCTGTGCGATTAGGTAATCCAAGCAGAAATTCTGTCTGCTCAATCTCTGGCGGGGGAGGAGGGGGTGGAAGAGCCTCAACAGGTTCGGCTTTCTTTTTACAACCTGTTCCTAGAACAAGTGCAAAAATAATAAATAAAAACAAAAACTTTTTCATGATTTGGTATTTAAAAAGTTAAACAATAAAACTATCTGCGAAAATAATGTTGAAATTTTTCTTGAACTTTTTACCTCCTTTCTTTGGCTTTTTAAGTTAAAACAAACGGAAATTTATTCATCTCCTTAATTTCATATTATATTCTTCAATTGAAATAGGCTTTCCAGGAGTAAATTTTCCTATTTCTACATCCGTATTTTCAACAAGTCCCCAAGGTTGCATAATTTTATACCTTAAAACCCTTAGACTAATTTCGATAGGATGAACCATCCCCTCTTCAACATTAAAATAATAATCTTTAGTTGAAGTTGATACATAATGGGGGCCTGGAAAAGCGGCAATGATATAACCTGCTTTATATGAATCCTTACTTTTCTTATAAGAGATATTCCCTGCAAAGAGATATTCTCTTTTTGTTTTTACAATGGAAATACTTTCCTTATAACTTGAATTCCCTTTTTCATTTCCGCAGAATAATACCACATAACCCCTAGAAGATTTTATATTAATTTTTCTTGACAAATCGTCAACAAACTTCATGGGGGCACAACCTGTAATGATTAAAATTAAAACCAAACAGATTAATTGAATTGCTTTTGTAAACTTTTTCACTTTTGTCCTCCTATTTTTTAATTTTTGAATAATGAAGGATAGTCCAACAAATACCCCGGCAGATTAAACAAACAACTCCTGCAAAGAAAAATACAAGAACAAGATAAATATCTTTTGGGGCGGGTGCTTCATCAGAAATTTTCAACCCATTTGAAGCAAAGAAGAGAGCCAACACAAGAGAAATTATGCAAAAGAGAAGACCATTAAATACTGTTATTTGCATATTCGTGCGAATAGCATCTGCTGTTATTTTTTTCATTTTGTCCTCCTATTTTTTTAAAATTGGTTATTAAAAATAAATTCAAATAATAAAAAGAAAACCCCCGAGGATTAGTTTTCTTATTTTAATTGATTATGCAACGGGGGTTCTCCAACTTTAACTGAGATTAATGAACATTCCGGTTCCGAAGAAGAATTACCACATTGTCCAGATAGAAATCTTCAGGCACACATTTTCCGTAAAGATTTGCTTCAATCTTAACTCTCCTAATATCCTTGAATTGAATATTATCAAGGTTAGCATGATACACAAAGAGAGAATAAGTGCTGTAAACATTCTTCACAAAATTAGGATTCCCTTCTAAATGAACCTCTCCTATAACTTCTTCACTTTCATCGTAAACTGCTTTCACCACAAAATCATAGGGCTTCTTGCTTCCATAATTAACCATCAGGCTCAACAAATCTACATTATCAATGAATGGGGGAAACAAGAGAGAACCACAGGAATTAGCCAGGTAAAGTGCACCTTCATCCTCATCATATTCAAACCCATTAAGTCCAAAACCAGTGCTACTAAAATAATTGCAATTTGCTCCCTGGAAATTATATTCCAATGTCATGGCTACAATTGATGTAGATGGTTTTTCAGACGTTCCATTAAGAACAATTATGCTGCTGCCACTATATTCATCTCCAGGAGAAAGAATCCAATTTCTATCCTTGTCCCAATAAAAAGAGAGTGTTTGACCTATAACTTTTCCGTGGTGATCAACGTAAGGACAGGTTTTAATAACAAAACTAAAACCATCTCCCCCATTGGTTCCGTTAGTGCCGTTGGTCCCATTGGTTCCGTTGGTCCCATTGGTTCCGTTAGTACCATTAGTGCCGTTGGTCCCTGTCCCGTTGCAAACTGTCCCAACAAGCATCTCTGTCGTTCCAATAGCCTGAAAGATATCATAACATTCTCCACCTTGGACAATTTTCACTCCTTCTTTTGCCTCTCTGTATAATACAATATCTTCAGAGGTAAACGTAAGACTGAAATCCTTATCGAGGTAGTAAACCTTCATCTGTGCTGCATCATCAAAGTACATCAAAGTGGAATACCCATCTTTGCCATCTTTACCATCTAGACCATTTTGACCATTTGTTCCGTCTTTTGCATTGACATTAATGTCTTCTACTTCTTCACAACTAATGACGAAAAGAAGACTTACTAAAATAAATAATAAATTTTTCATGACTTTAATTATTAATTGTTTACACTATTAAAATTCTACAGATTATTTTCCAAAATTCAAATTGAAAGTTACAGTCATTTGATTGTAAGAATAAGCATTCCTAAAATCTCTTGTTGAGCTATACTCCAATACTTCACTTCCACCATACAATAACCAGATTCCTCTTTCAGCCCAGACTTTATTTCCAGCAATTTTTTTGTCAAGGCTATTATCCGGTTCGTAAGGATTGCTTTTATCATAAGGAGGAATTCCATTATAAGTAATAGCGAATTGCTTGTCTGAATGATATAGCAAAGCATAACCTAACATTGAAGCTAATCTTCCTGTTGTTGCAATCCAGTGTTTTGTCTTAGCCTTTTTTATTAACTGATAATCAACTTTCACATTAGTCCAATTGTGAATTACTTGAATTGGTTTTCTGGAATCAAAACAAGAACGATATTCAGAAGAAAAATCCTTCTTTACAAAATCCGAACTAATAAACAGTTTTGGATAGGAAAAAGAGCTATCAGTGAGAACTTTTGAATAATCTTCCCCACTTTCTGTTATATTCAAATTCAGGGTGTCCATAATACAAGAATCCTTTGCAATGAGCAATTCAGGACATTCAGGAACAGGAGGGCATTCGACAGGAACAGGAACTTCAACCTTCACGGTTTTAACAACATCTTTAATGAAAAGTGAAGATTTTCTTGAATCATACAAAGGTACGATTATTGCCTCAACAAATTTCCCGGAAGAACGATCTGCCACGGTGTCAGTAACATTCAGCACTGCTTTCCGATTTTCAAGTTCATTAATCCTTAGTTTTAATGAATCGTTTTCCTTAATTACTGAATCTCTTTCCTGAGTTAGGGAGGTTATATTTTCTTGATATTCTTTTTTTGTCTCCCCAGAGCAGCATTTCCACAGCAAGAGTATTGCTATAAGAATAGCTAAGAACACATGAATCATCCAACGACGATTCTTTTTGGGTTTTTCAGAATTAGAAACCTCATTCGGTCTCATTTCTTCATTTGTTTTCATGATTTCAAAATTAAATTATTAATTAATACTAAAAATTTTTAATAGAATAAAGTTAAGTTAAATGTTAATACAAAATTAAGATTATTAATATTAAAAACAAAGAAACCTCTGGGGGAGGAAAAGAGGGTTCTCTCATAAAAATTACTACAAATTAAAAATTAATCCCCCATAAAATATATCTTTATATTCTTCAATAATAATTGAAGAAATTAACATTAAATAAAATCAATTATTTAATAATAAGAAACTACCTGTTTGAATTTTGTTGTTTTCATGACTTACTTTTTTGTATAATTCCTCAAATACTCGTTTTGATACCAAGGAATTAATTTTCCATTATCTAAAGGAATTAAACCGACAGATTTTCCTTTTGTTCCTTTTGAATATCCAAGTTTGGTTTTTTGAATATACAACTGAACTAATTTCCCTTCCCTTGAGAAAACTGCACCAACAAACTCCCCTTTTGTATCGTCTTGATATTCAAGATATATAAAATTAGTATCGGGTTTGGGTGCTGGAGGCTTGTACACTGGATATTCAAAGTAGGTATAAACGCTCAGAAATTTTGTGGTGTCATCACCAATTTTAATTCCCTCTTCTGTCGAACCTTCCCATCCTTCCATTACCATAAATGAGGTAAATTTTTCATCAATCCAATAAAATAAAGCTCCTAAATCACAGGATCCAGTGGCAAATACATGGAGATTGAATATCATTGTATCAATGCAAACTCCCCATCCGCTGCAATCTGAGACTATATTTACTGGATTATTTCCTCCAGAAAATCCACTTGGTCCTTCTTCCTGAAGAGTCCATTCTCCGAAAGAATTAAAGGTTATATTATCAGAGCAGGTAGCGCAGGCGTGCTTCTCCTCCTTTTCGCAATTAGTAAAAAGTGCGATAAAGAAGATAATTACAAATTTCAAAATTTTTGTTTTCATGACTTTTATTTATTGAGATTAAAATTAATTCCGCATGACCAAAGATGGTAGTCTTTATGAACCATATAAGCCCCCCCTCCAAAAACAGACCAACTGTTATTCAGTTTAAAGGTTAATTTGATTCCAGGAATATGCTCTGGAGAATTCTTCTGGAAATGCTGCAAGATATAGTAGGTTTCTAATGCCACTTTATTCTTAAATTCATATCCAAAAGTAAATTGATGAAAAGAGAATAAGAAAGAGCATTCATCTATTGAATTTCCAAGATTCCACCCAAACCAATCTAAGGTTTTAAAGCTGAAATTATTTTTGTATAACTCAATAGTTCCGATAGGACCAATGTAAGGAGAACCCCAAAGAAATCCTGCAGAAGGCCCAATAGAAAACCACTTCTTGGGATAGTAAAAGTACATAAATTCTCCCAATTCATCATTAATATCTGCTATCAACACAGATTTCCCCTTTTTCCAAACAGCCATCAATGTATTTCCATCTGTAAGAGCAGTTTCTCCTGTTAAGAATGTTAAAGAAAGACCTTCCCAAGTTGATTTTTCATTTGTTAAGGTGTCTTTTTGTTTTAGGTTTTCAGTTTGTGCCTGAGCAAGTGCTTCACCTGCAAATGCAAGAATAAAAAACACCACTATAGAAATAACTATAGCAAGAAAACGTGTAAGCTGATTTGTTGCTTTCATAACTGTATTTATTAAAAGATTTAGAAACTGTTTATAAAATTATTTCTCAATATTACTAAATAATGTGAATTTTACTGAAATTCTATCATATGCTTCATGAAAAGCATCATACTTTAGAGAATGTGAACACAAATGTTTCCATCCTATTTCAATCCATTTAATTTTATAAGTTGCTCCAAGATAATATTCTACCTGAAGTGGATTGTAATTATATAATTTCTCGCATTCAAAGTAGGTCTTAACATCTGTATAAATAGAAATTTTCTTGTAACTTGCAGCCAGATATATTTCTGCAAATCCTTTTTTACTTAACAGATAAGATCTATAGAAGGTTGTTAAGCTTTTTCCATCCCACAACCTAACCAACCTGTCTTCATAACCTAATTCAAGTGAACATTCTGTTTTTATGCGAGAAGATGTTTTCTCCCACAACATGGATTTTACTGAAAACCTATCGTATGCTTCCTCAAAGAAATAAAACTTTATTGTATGAGAACACAAATGTTCATACCCTAATTCAATCCACTTAAATTTATAAGTTGCTCCAAGAGTGTATTCAACTTGGAGAGGATTGTATTTGTATAATTTCTCATATTCGAAGTAAGTCTTAATCTTGGTGTAAAGAAAAAATTTTTTGTAATTTGCAGCTATATATATCTCCGCAAACTCTTTTTCCCTTAAAAAACTGGAAGCATAATCGTTTCCTTTATCATCCTTTAGCCTAATTAACCTATCTTCATATCCACCTTCAGCTGAACCTCCTACTTTTATTTGGGAATAGGTTTGAATTGAAAATAGTAGAAGTAGAAAAATAAAGATATTTTTCATTTGTTTATTATTAAAAGATTTAGAAATTGTTTTATTTATTAAATTGTTTAAATTAGCGAATAAATTTGTAGGCATGAATAACTAAATCTAATTCCTGAAAAGTTTTAATCCAATCAACAACCATTTCAGATATTATAGAATCAAATTTTTCTGGATTCTCTTTAAGTTCCCCCCATAATCTGGAAGACAGGTGATATTTTGAATTATTCAGGGGTAGATTCGTGGAGACCTTAAGGAAATCCTCTTCTGGGATGGGATATTTATCAGAACTGAGAAGAATCCAATAAAGAGTAAAACAGTAACATTGCATCTTTATTGTTTGGTTTTGACTTGGGGAATCATTTTTACTATTTAAGACAGCCTCATTTACGATTGTCCCATAAATCTTTGGAAATCCCATTTTAACTGATTCTATAACTGAATCCCTGGGGGTAATTTGGGTCTGCCCAAAAAGCGGATCCAATCCTGCAAGTATAAATGAGGATAGGATGATTAAAATCATTATCCTGCGTTCGTATTGGTTTTTTTCAAAATTTTTCATTTCTTTATTTATTAAAAGATTTAAAAATTAAATTCTTGTGCAACGATTCTTAGATAATCTCTAATGGAATCCGATGTGCTTTGTGAATTTGCTTTCATGATTCCCAATCTTTAAAGCGTTTAAAATTAAATTAAGATTTATAGATACTTCTTATCTTTTCTTAGAGCTTCAATTGATGCTCTTTTGTTATGACGCCTTAACAATATCTTGTATGTGGTATTTACTAGGAGATTAATGATTGCCATAGAAAGAAAAATTATTACATAAATAATACCCCCCACATAATCTTTATGCGATGAATTTATCCAATAGAAGAAGGGGAAGATTGAGGATATACAGAATAAAGCCACTACCGAGAGTTCAGTTGATCTTTTAAACTTTCTCCAGGATCTCATATCAGCATATTTCTTCCATGATGCTCTAATAAAGAATAATCCTATTATACAAAACAAACAAATTGGGCCTGTCCATCCTTTTCTTAGAGGTTCCCTCTTTAATTCTTTTCTTAAGTGAACTGTACTTCCAATCATTTTCCCATAAACATTAAAAGTAACGTTTTCAATACTTGGCCAATTTTCCTGGCTTCTCTCTTTATTTGTTTTTGAATAAACAAATAATTCTTTACCTTGACTACAATGATAGACTCTTGAGATTATCTTTTTTTCTACAAAGGGGGATACACTTAAATTTAATTCATTTAATCCATGAACATAAAAACTATCTACAATGATTGTATTTTTGTGTTCGCTAGGAAAATAAGAGCTCTCTCTTATAATGATGTCATACACAAGATAAACTTTGTTATCTTTTCCAAAACGGAGGTCGTACCCGAGTGGGTCTTTAGAATCCTGGGCAGCAAGCTTACTTATACCTACTAGTGCAAAAAACAATGTAATAAGAATGATTTCAATAAGGAATCTCTTTCCAGCATTGCTTAAACTGAAGTTTTCAAAATTTTTCATGATTTCTGATTTTTATTAATATTAATAATTTCAATTATTTCTGATTTGTTTTTGTTGTTGGTGTTTTTTTGTTATATTTTTATTTTTCTTTGTGTTTTTAATGTGTCTTTGGGGGTGTTTTAATATCTTTAGGTATTTTAGATATTTCTCGCACGCGAATTCGTGTACGAATATTTATTATATATGGAGGTATGTTATTCTTAGGTATTCTAAGGGTGTTTCAGGGTATTTCGGATGGAATGTTGTATTGGGTAATATGTAGAATTATTCTTTTTTCTCTTATTTTCTTGTATTGTGCTTTGTCTGTTTCGACAGGGCAGGTATTTCACGTTGTTTGAATCAACAAAGTGAGCTATTTCAAATCTTAATTTAAATCTTACAATGTTTTAGCGTGTTTAATCTCAATAAATTGAAATTGTTTTGCTATGTGTTTTGTATTGATTTTGTATTATTTTTGAAATGGTTTGTATTTGTGTGTTTGTTTTGTTTGGTGAATATTATTTTGATTGGTTTTTGAGTTTATTTTTGATGCTGAATTGAAGTATTTAATCTTATTATCTTTTTCCATCCCCTAGTATTTCTTTCTTCCTGTATTTTTATGATTCCTTTAGTTAATAAATTATTTTTCAGAATATTTCCTCTTCTTGGAGATAGTTTCATTTTTCTGTATAATTCAACTGTGCTCTCTCTATGAAGAGGGTTATCCATTAGATAAACAAGAAATTCCCTTTCTTCTTTATCAAGAGTCCCCATCACGGGATATTCTTTTGTTCTACTTCTCTCTAAATTTAATTTAAATTCTCTTTTATCTAATTTTAAGTTTATCAAGGAATTTATAATTTCTGAAATATCTGCTAAAGTATAACACTTTTCAGATAAACCATTTTCAAGAGTTCTTTCTATTGACTTTAATGTTCTTCCCTTTTCTAATTGTTCACGTGCAAAAGAATATAATATCTCTTGTGTGGGTGTTAAGTTTAAATCAAATTTTTTCTCTTCTTGGTCTTGAATTTCTGGTATTTCTATGTTTATTTCTATCTCTCTTTCCGGGATATTTTCTTTTATACTATTTATCTCTTCGTTTTCCTTTCCAATTAATGCTTTTTTAAACTCTGGATCATCTTTTTCTATTTCAATTCCTTTAATAACACATTCCATTCTACTTGCAATCTTTTCATCATTTATTGTTTCATTTCTCAAATCTATGAATGGAACCTTAATTAAAAAAGGAGAGCTATATCTTTCTGAAAGTTTGGCAATTGCATACCCTACTGGAAGCTGAGAAAATAATTCCTTTCTGTCTCCTAATTGCATTAAAGAGCTTATATCCATAACATCTTGTGGAAGCTGTTGCTGAAATGCAATGTGGCAGGCACTATTCCCTTTCACAGTGTCGCTTAACTTTGAAATATGCTGATCTAAGCAAATAAGACAAGTTCCATACTCTCTCATTTCACGATATACCATGTCTGTTACAGATTCTGAGACAAAATATGTTTTATTTTTTAAGAAAATGTTGTGCGCTTCGTCTACTACAATTGCGTGATTAAATCCTTCTCTGATTTTAATCTGGCTTGCTTTCTTTAATTTATAGATGTAAGTTAAGATAAATTCACAAAAGAATTTTTTCTCTACATTCCCAAGGGAATTTAATTCAAACATAACCCTTTTATCAAATAAATCTTCAATTGAAAGGCTTTTCTTTCCATCGTAATTAACTACTTTTCCAAAATCTCCAAATGTTAAAACTGTTGCAATTCTAAGGGCGCTTTCATACCAACTAGCTTCTCTTCCCTTACTTTCTCTTGCTTTTATTTCTAACATCTTTTTAACATGCTGCCAGTTTGGATAATGCGGAGACCCCTTGTAAACTCCCCACCCTTCAAAAACTTCATCTAAAGTTTCCATCAATACCTTGTGAACTCCGAATGAAACACAGAAACTTTCTGTTAGCAAATCACACAAAACATTAATCCATTCTCTTGGAGAAACTCCTTTTGGTGGGCGATTTATATTCATTTTAAATAAATTGCTAACTAAATCATTCCCAATTGTAAAACACATTATAGAAGGATCAACTTCTAGCAAAGAACGAAAACTTTTCTTCCAATCAAAAACAAGAAAGGGTTTGTCTTTTTCTATAAATCTCTGAAGAATATTAAATGCTAAGGTTGTTTTTCCACTTCCACTCATTCCACTGATACAAACGTGTCTTGGCCAATCATTTTCTCTTAAACAAAAAGGATACAATTCCTTTCCTGCATAAATTACTTTTGAAAGCTCATATTCTCCTTGAACTTTTGCTTTCTCTGGAGGTTCAAGCAATAATTTCTTATCTAAAAACTTTCCAAGATATTTTTGATATAATGACCCTAATACACGCAGTATCTCATTCTTTTCTTCAAAAGAATCAGAAACAGTGTATCTAAAATAAAGTTCATCTATTTTGCTTCCAAGTATGGGTTTCAGCTTGGTGCTCATTTCTTCTATAGAAAGAGTTCTTTGATAGGCCATTTTAATTCTCACTTAAAATCTCATTTAATTCCTTTATTCTGCTTTCTTTTTCACTCAACTCTTTCTCGTAACTTCTAAGTTCTTTTTTTAAGAGAGCTATATCTTTCCAACAATCTATTTTTTCTTTTAATTGCAGTTCAGAAATTTCTACTTTTTTATTTCTTAAAGAACTTTTTTCAATCAATCCCTCATTTTGTCCAATAGAAGTATTCCTTCTTGTGTTCTCGTTTGTCAAAATAAAATTATCAATCTCTAATTTTATTCCATCTCCTTCCTCTATAAAATCTTTACTCAATTTCTTTCTTTCCTCTATCAATCTCTTTATTTCGGCGATTGCGTTTTTCAAAGAATTGACTTTTTCTTGGCCCATATTTTCAACTGAGTTATCGCTTGAAAAACCAGTTATTTCGGGTTTTTCAAATCCATTAAGCAATTTTCTGCTATCTAAAATTCCTTTAAATTCCATATTTTTATACTCTACTAAGACTTTATAAACCTTTCTAACAATAGTCACTATGTAGTTACATCAAAATAGAAAATAAAGATTTTTATAGAACTCTTTTTTGATAATCCCATAGTTTGCGGATGTGCCGGAGCGGTCAAACGGGACAGCCTCAAAAGCTGTTGGCTTAGTGCCTACGAAGGTTCGAACCCTTTCATCCGCATAGGAAGGTTCAACCGAGCTTGATGAAATTTCGTAAGAAATTTTTGATCGAAGGTTCGAACCCTTTCATCCGCATATTTCTAAAGAAATATGCTACTCGAAAATTTTTATCTCTTCCCCACATATACAATAAGATTTATAAATGAAAATTTGTTGAAATTTCTACCTGCGAGTTAATCGCGTTAGCGGGGAATTAATAATTCTCTGTAAAATAAAATGAAATCAAAAACTCTAATAGAAAAACAGCTTCAAAAAAAGAACAATCCTCTTTTAGTTAAAACTTTAATTGCAGCTAAAAAAAATGCAAAATGGAATGAAATTGCCCAAATTTTATCTCGCCCGAGGAGAAAAAGAATCAATTTAAATCTAGATGAAATAAATCAAGACTCAAAAGAAGGAGAAATAATTGTTGTTCCTGGAAAAGTTTTGTCTGAAGGCGAAATTGAAAAGAAGATAAAAATAGTTGCTTTTAATTTCTCAGAGAAAGCCAAAGAAAAATTATTAAGTGCTAAATGTAATGTTTCTTATATAATTGATGAAATTAAATCAAATCCTTCTGCTAAGGGGATTAAAATAATAAAAAAATGAAAGTTATAGATGGTAAAAATGCGGTGCTTGGAAGATTAGCTAGTTACGCTGCCAAAGAAGCTCTTAAAGGAGAAAAAATAATTATATTAAATTGTGGGCAGGTTTTAATAACTGGTAACAGAAAGAATATTGAAAGAGAATTTAAAGAAAAGAGGGGAAGAGTCGGATCAGGACAAAGGGGGCCAAAATATTCTCGGACGAGTGAAAAAATTGTGAAAAGAACAATAAGAGGCATGCTTCCAGACCACAGAGAAGGAAGAGGAAGAGATGCATTCAAAAAGATAATGTGTTATTCTGGGATTCCAAAAGAATATGAAGATTCAGAAAAAGTTTCTCTCGAAACAGGAGATAAAATTAAATCTATTAAAATAGAAGAGATTTTCAAATGAATAAGATAATTGAATCTGGAAAAAGAAAAACTGCAATTGCAAGAGCAATTATTAGCGAAGGTTCTGGAAAAGTGACAATTAATAACAGAAATTACGAGCATTTTCATCCTTTCGATATTTTAAGAATGAAGGAACCACTAAAGATTGCAGAAAAGACTCTTGGAAAATTAAATTTTGATGTCAAAATAATTGTGCGGGGCGGGGGTGAGAAAAGTCAGATTGAGGCTGCTAGACTCGCTTTAGCAAGAGCAATTGTAAAGTTTTCAAATTCAGAAGAACTAGAAAAAGAATATTTAGAATATGATAGAAACCTCATTGTTGCAGATATAAGAAGAAAAGAAACTTACAAACCTGGAGACTCTAAAGCCAGAGCAAAAAGACAAACTTCTTACAGGTAAGATTTATTAAGGCAATTTCCTATTTTTAAATATGAAGAAAGATAAAAAGAGGGAAATAAATAAAAGAGAAATCTGGATGAGAATCCCTGTTTTTATTGTTTCAGGATTTATATTAAATGTGTGGGGATTTTTTATATTATGCTTCGCTATTGTTCAATTTGTTTTAATTCTTGTAGAAAATAAGAAAAACGAAGAATTGCTAAAAATGTGCAATTCATTTAATATGCAAGTTTATATTTTTATGAGATATATTACATTTGTTTCTGAAAAAAGGCCTTTTCCGTTCGGAGATTTGGAAAAAGAAATTGAGAAAGAAAAATAATTATTTCTTTTTTCCAATTTTATCCAGTTTATCCTGAACGTGATTGAATAAGGTTGTTGAAAGAAGAGGAGCATGTTTTCCCTCGTGGATTTGTCCGTCAAACTTTACTTTTCCAACATAAACGAAATTCCTTAGAATTTTTTTTAATCCATTAACAGAAAAACTGTGCTTCTCTGCAAGCCTTGATAAATTCATATCTGGTTGCAAAAATTCCTCAAATATTTCCTCTATTTCCCTTGAACTTTGTGCGGGAATTAGAATTTTTTCTTTTAAATTCCATTCATATCCAAAGGGTGCTCTTGACATGTGCCTCCCCTCTGAAAATTTTTTTATCATTCCTTTTTTCTGTAAATCTCCTCTGTCCTCTTCTATTTCAAATTCATGTCCGCACTTTGGGCATTTCATTTTATAATTATTAATTTATTCTTTAAAGAATTTATATATTTATGAAAATTTTGTTTTGATAATCTCCATGTTTTTGTATTTATATTTGGATGGAAGCTAACATAATCAGAATCCCAAATTTCTTTATCAATTAATAAATTAATTTTCCCCCCTTCATCATTAATTAATCCAAAAGGGGATACCGCTCCTGTTGAAAGTTTTAATTTTTGCTTTAAATCTTTCTCATTAGCAAATGTTAATTTGTCTTCGGTAGTTCCCGACAATTCTTTTAAATTTATTTTCTTTTTTGCTGGGACAATAATTAAATAAAATTTTGTAGATTTTTTGTTCTTTAGGAAAAGATTTTTTGAATGAATCCCTTTAATATCTTTATTATATTTTTCAGCTTCTTCACAAGTATAAACTGCTGGGTGCTCATAGCTTTTAAAACTAATTTCTTTTTCTTGTAAGTATTTTTCAATATCCATTATAAACTATCTATTGGCGATTTTATTTTTTTTAATTCTTCTGTTGATATATGAGTATAAATTTGAGTCGTTGATAAATCTGCGTGTCCTAAAAGCTCCTGAATCTTTCTTATATCTGTTCCATTTTCCAAAAGATGAGTCGCAAAACTATGTCTTAGAGTGTGGCAATGAACTTCTTTATTTATTCCTGCTCTTTTTCCTGCTTTTGAAACAATTTTTTGCAGATTTCTCTCTGAAAGTTTTCCTTTTAATCCAGTAAATAAATAAATTTCTTTATTCTCTTTTTGTTTTTCTGTTTGTTCCTTTAAATCCTTCAATAAAAATTCCGGGATATTAAAAATTCTGTCCTTTTTTCCTTTGCCTTGGAGCACCTTTCCTGTTTTTTCATTAAAATCTAAGTTATCTAATTTCAAATTAATTAATTCGGAAACTCTAAATCCGCAAGCATACATAAAAGAAACCATTATTTTGGACTTTTTTGTATCTAATACTTCGAACAATTTCTTTATTTCTTCTTTTGTTAATACTGTTGGGAGCCTTTTCTCTCTCTTTGGACGCTTAATCCCCAAAGTAATATCTTTTTTCAAGACATTTAAAAAAGAGTATTTTAATGCTGAGAGAAAAATGATTATTGAGGATGAAGAACTTTTAGAAAGATTCTTTGCAATATATGCTTTTACGTCTTCCTCTATTATTTTTTCTGGATTTTTATTAATGGATTTTAAAAATCTTTTATTTGAATCCAGGTAATTTCTCAGAGTATACTCCGAATTCTTTGAAATTTTTAATTCAACTTCAAGTTTTTGTAAAAATTCTTCTGGAGTCATAGAAATAATCTCCCCCACAGCTTGTTTTTAAAAAGCAAATAATTGCTTTTGAAGACGATTGTCTTTAAATAAAGTTTTTTTGCGGGTTTGATGTTCCATATTTGATTATCTATAAATAAAATTTCTGAAGGTCTTGTTTTTAACTTTTTAATAAGCAATTTATAAAATGCTGGATTTGGTTTTCTCATTTTCTGCTCACAAGAAATCAGAACAACATCAAATTTACTATAAAGTTTTTTGGGCATGAGTGCCTTTTGTGATAAAAACCACTGGTCTGAGAGAACTCCGATTTTATATCCCTTCTTTTTAAGTTCAAATGCCTGTTTAAACAGCTGTTTGTTTAAAGCAAAATTACGCTTATAGGAGTCAATATAAAGGTTTGTTAACTTTTTTTTAGAAACTTTTAGGTTTTTTGAAAGAATATTCATAACTTTATTTTTTGGAGTCTTCCCTTCTATTGCAAGGGCGTAGTTGGTGTCTATTGAATCTAAATATTGATCAAGTGAAATACCTAATTTTCTTGCAACATCTGCATGAACCCCCTCTGCTTGTACACAGATTTTCCCTTTTTTCCATCTTGAATTATTCCCCAACGCCAATACTCCCCCGACATCAAAAACAATTGCTTTAATTTTTTCTTTTTTTTTCATGATAGATTGTTTTACTCTTTTTAAAGAATTGTACGAACTTCTTTAAATATCTTTAGGGAATTTTCTCATTAATTCTCTTTGATTGAGAATAATCAAAACAACAGCCCCAATTATAAACATCCAATTTACTAAGAATGCTAAAACAAGAAACCCTAATGCAAATAGTGAAAATAAGAAGATTCTTGGATGTTTCATAAAAGTAGAAAATAAAAAGAATATTTAAATTATCTTCTCAGAACAACAATTCTTAAAAAACAATGAAAGTTTGATTTTAAATGGAAAATCAAAATAAATTAATTGTGGGCTTGGTTTTGGGATTAATTATTATTGCAATCTTTTTGATTGTATTAACTCCGAATATAAGGACAACAAAATCACAAGAAAAAGAAGAAGTGCAAATAAGATACGTTGTTTTGGAAGAAAGCTACTCTCCTCAAATTCAAAATCCCAATAATGTCCTTTTGGCTGATTCTTATGAAATCCAGCCAATTTATAGGACTATTTATAGAGATTCTTGTGGAAGTTCTTGTTCTAATTATTATAGAGATTGGGAAGATAGAGAAAATTATTATAAAAAATATAGAGATTGGGAAGATAGAGAAAGAGAGTATTCTTACTATGGAAAAAAACATACAAGAGAAGAATTTTTAGGAAATTATGTTAATGAATATAAGGTATATGTTTCAAATAAAGAAAGAGCAGGAGAATATTTTACTGTTATATTTAATTTTAAAGATCAAAGAGGTTTTGAATATTCTGAATCAATAACCCAATACTTGAAGGCAAGAGAGAGAAAATTATTTTTATACAAAGATGTTCAATCTGAAAGAAGAGAAATTGTGAACTGGGATTATGAAGTTAAAAAAGAGTAAAAATAAAGCTTTTTACGGGTTCGTATAATGTATATTGTGCGAAGCTTTAGGGGTTTTTGGGTATTTTTTCATATTATAATGGAGAAGCTTGCCCGGGACCAATATTTTCCTTAATATTTTCTATGTACTTGCTATTTGCACTTAGGTTAGGTTTGTGTTGTAAAATGTTCCCTTTTATGTGCCAAGTATTATAATCAAAAGAAGCAAAATGTGTTGCTCCATATGGAAGAATTTTATCTCTGTCTCTTAAAACTTCTGGTTTTGCATTGAGTTTTGGAAAGAAAATGTCAAAATCTTCTTTATAATGAATTGATAATTGCTTTTCTTCTGTATTTATTGTAAAATCCACTATATTTAATTCGTCTAATAAACTAATCAATTCTTTTCTTGTTTTTTTATTATTATCCATTTTTATCTTATGCACTTAGGTTAGCTTTGTAATCACTTGGTGTTGGCCTGTCTGCTTTTAATTCCCTAAAATGATCTTCTTCTATTTTATCTATTAATCTAGAATCTAAATCTTTCTTAATTTCCTCAAATTTCTTTTTTGAAATTTTTATATATAAATGAGACTCTTCTAAAGAAACATCATAAAAACGCTCATGTATGGGATTCCAGGCAGGAATAATTGATTTTCCCCCCATTTTGGGGTTTTCTATGGAGTCTGGACATTGAATAACAACCAGGGGGTCTACGGCTTGAAAATACTTTCCCCTTACATTTTCAAAAATCAAATCATGCTCAAAAATCAAATCATGCATTGTTTTTGCCATATTCTCTAAATGCTCTTTCAACCTTTTAATTATTTCCATGTTATAAAATACACAATTAACCTTTAATTTTCAGCTGCAAAAATTCCTTAATTAATTTGTTTCCAGATTTTGTGCACTTAGGTTAAGTTAGTTCTTGGTGAATCACAATAATAATCTTGGTTGGTGTGCTGAATGTGTTGGAAAAAGTGTGTGTTGGGCTGTTCAAACAGCTGTTTGTATGTATTTATGGACGATAAAATGTTTGGCTTTTGGGCTGTTCAAACAGCTGTTTGTCTGCTGTTTAAAACAATTCCTTTTCTTTTTAATCTAAAAACAGCTGTTGAAGGCTGTTCAAACAGCCTGTTTTCCATTATTTTTTTTGACAAACAGCTGTTTGTTGGATATATTTTCTCTTGTTTTTTTCTTATTTTATCTCATTTAAAAAAAGGCATATTCGTTTTTTCTCGATACAAAACAAAACATTTTTAAACTTGATTTGGTAAAATATTATATGTTTTTATGGTTTTCTAGAAAAAAAGATTTTGAAAAGATAAAAGAAGATACAAAAAAAGGTTTTGATTTTGTAAAAAAAGATGTTGCTGCAGTGAGTGGATGGATTAAACACCTGGATTCTGAAAAAAAATTGCAACAAAAAGATATTGATGCTCTAAAAGAAGATTTATCGACGATTAAAGAAGAGCTTGAGGGGTTAAAAAACATCTTATCTATAATGAATGAACTCAAACCCAAACAGCTGTTTAAAACAAACAGGCGGGTGTTTAATAAACAAACGGGTGTTTATGCTGTCCAAACAGGTGTTCAAACAGGTGTTCAAACACCAAATTTAGGGCAATTTTCAGTAACAGAAAGGGCAATACTTTGGATTCTTTTAAATACAGATATGAAATTAGGATATGATGATCTATCTGCTATGTTAGGAAAAGAAAAGAGTACGATTCGGGGGCAGATAAATGCAATAAAATCTAAAGGTGAAGATATAATAGAAGAGGTTATTGAAGCAAATGGGAAAAAAAGAGTCTTTATACCTGATATTATTAAAGAAAAACTGTTAAAAAAGTCAAAAGTGAGAGTTAATATATCAAAAAAAGAACAAAAAATAGAGTAAAAACAAAGAGAATTCCTCTTTTGTAAAAAGAATTAAACCCCAAAAGAGAGAGAGGTAAATAGTTATTCCTTCCAACGAATAATTGTGTTTAAAGTTCTCTTAGCTGTAAAATCGTGCTTAAGGAAGCTATTTTTTTAAGGTTTGGGGAAATAATTAACTGGATATTTTTATTATTTAATTTTATTTTCTCGACGGGAATTCCTTTTTTAATTAACCTTCCAACATAATCTCTAATTGAGCTTTCAGTCAATTTTAGTTTCTGGGAAAGCCCCCTATAATCAGAATAGCCTTCTTCTTCACAGGCTTGATATACTGCAGAAAAAACAGTCATTTCCTGATCTGTGAGACGCTTAAATTTTAAACGAATTTCTTTTTTTAAATTATCAAGAGAATCAAGAATTCTTGCTGCGTCTATAATTGAGTTTGTTTTGCTCTTTTCTTCCATATTATACGAACCTTTGTCTGTCTGTTGGTTTGTCTGTCTGTCTGTCTGTCTGTCTGTTGGAACCCCTTCATTTCCTATGGAAATAGTCAATTTTTCCCCTTTTAAGGGGTTAGGAAGTGTTGGATGTGTTGGATTATCTGTTGGTATTGTTGAAAATTGGGTTGGGTGTGTTGGATTATCTGTTGGATGCCCAAAACCTTCTTTTTTACTATAAAACTGCTTAAATAAATCGCATAATTCAATTAAACTTTGCCTTGTTTCCATTAAATTTTCTCTCAAGGAAAAAACCTCTTCTCTCAAGGAATCAATATCTTGTTTTACCTTAGAGAATGCCTCTTTTATCTCTTCCATCTCTTTTCTAATCTTTCCCACTATAAAAAGATTAAGATAATTAAAAATAATCTTTAATTTGGAACTTGTTTGTTTTTATAAAAAGTATATACTTCTTCTGTTAGCTTCCATCTTCTCCTTCTAAGATATTCCCTTCCTTTTGTATTCTTTTTTATCTCAATAACCAGGTTCTTCTTTTTTAAATCAAAAAGTAGTTTCTTTACAAATTCTTCATCCCTAGCTATTTCCCTTGCTATATAAAAGGTAAAAAGGGGTTTTGGATTAACTGAATAAAGATAAGCTAAAATTTGTTCTGAAATCTTCTCCTGTTTTTCTTTTGAAATATGCATATTTTACTTAAGAGCGATGTTTTTTTAAAGTTAAGTATAAAAAGGGGTTTTATCAAAAGAATTGTCTTATTTTTTCTCTGGGGGCTTAATGGTTGGGAGTGGAATATGCAGGGGAAGATTAAATTCTTCTTCAAATTGAATTGCTTTCAAACTGGACTTTTTTAAAATTATATTAAAAACCGTTAGTTTAAATTCCTCGGGAATTTTTTTATCCTGCCATTGTTTTAGAACTTCTTTAGCTAATTTTGGCTCCACTGAAAGAACAATATTCCCCTTAAAATCTAATTTGGCTATATTTGCCTCATAAGCAACAGTATAATTAAAACCGACTGCAATTAATTCTCCCTTTAATCTAAAAAAATCAGATTTTATTGTTTTTATATCAGAAATATCAATTCCAGTAGAAATTTTTAGGTCTTTTAAATTGTCTGATAATTTTTCTGCATCAATTTTTGTGAAGTTAAAACTTACTAATTTCATATTAAATAAATTTAATTTATATTTTTAAATATTTGGGTGGGGCCCCTTATATTAAATCTTCTTCAGAAACAATCACAAAGTCTCCTATTGCGATAATTGAACTATAGGGAACCAATAATTCTCCAGAAGAGGTTTTTTCTAAATTTAAATTTCTAGAATAAGGGGTTAAATCTTTTAAAACAAGGCTTATTAGTTCTCCGGATTTTGTCTCAAAAGTAATATCCCGGACAAACCCCAATCTCTTTCCCTCTTTTGTTACAATCATTTTTCCAACAATAAGATTAAAGGGATTCCTTTCTGTTTGCATAACAAAAATAAAGGGAACTAATTTATAAACTTTTCTGTAAAAATATATAGAGATTTAAATGTATAATGATCTGTTGATTTCAGATTATTTTGCCCCCTCCCCCTTGTTTCTTATGGAAACCTTTATAAACAAAAAATTAACTTTTGTTTATTTTTCTTTATTTTATAAAATTTTATATTATAGAGTATATATAATAT
>JBDRJG010000016.1:0-17023 GCA_043815085.1 Candidatus Iainarchaeum sp.
AATTAATCCTCTCCCTCAAATGTTGTAATCCTTGATAATTGTTGCTTACTTAATTTAGATCTTGGATAATTTTGAATAATTTTTTATTATTATCAATTGTTTTAAATTATGATAATATAGTTGTTCTTTTCCCCCATCATCTCTCCTTTGAACTTGATAAACTTCATCATCATAGCCCTTTTTTAAAATTTTGCAAAAATGCCATCCTTTATGGTCATCCTTCAAAATAGCTTGTTTCCCTAAATTATTTTGTATAACTTTTCTTTTGCTTTCTTCATCTTCTCCAATAGTTATTTCTTCGAGTATCATAAAATAATAACGGAAAAGAAATATAAGAAGTTATCTCAATAAACTTCATCAGAATTAAGTAATAAAAAAATCCACACCAATCAGCCCCAATTCGTCCCTTATTAGATTGAGGATTTCTTCCTGTGTGGTTTTCAGTTTTTCTTTCTTCTTCTCTGCCCATTCAATTTCTTTTTTTAAGTCATTTATTTCCGTGTTTGTTTTTTCAATCTCAGATGTGAGTGCCTGTGTTTTATCTTCTTTAATTTCATCTCTGGTTTTTTCTATTTCTTGCTCTTTGTCCTGTATTTGCTTTATTTTGTCATATATCTTTTCATTGTTTAGCTTTGATTCATTGAGCAAATTCAGCAGGCGGTTTCCCCTGTCTTTTTTAAATTCCTCCATAAAATCATCCCTGTAGAGCTTAACAATTGCCATTCTATCATTAAGAATATGAAAAAAATTAGAAAGGCCCTTGAAATCAATGAGATGTCTTAGTTCATTTATTTCTTTTTCAATTTCTTTCTTTTCAATCTGAATGTGTTTTTCTTTTTCAATATTCTCAAGATATTCAGCACTGTTCCTTATTTTATCTATATTTTCTGAAATTTCTTTGCTTTCTTTTTGTTTTTCAAGGATTTTATTTGTTAAATTGGAGATTTCTTCATCAATTTTTTGAGAGTTCTCTTTTATTTCTTTAATTTCCTTTATTTTTGATTCAATGAGCAGAAGTCTTTTAGAAGTTGAGATGATCTCTTTATTTTCATTGAATAGAGTTATAAGTTCTGTTGAAAAGCTTTTTAGGGCTTCTTTTATGTCTCCCATTTCTTTTCCAATGAGTATTGTTGCTCTTTCATAGCTCTTGCCTGAACTCTCATTGAGTCGCAGAAAAGCTGAATTTATCCTCTCTGTGACTTCTTCTATATGAAGATCTTCAATATTTTCAACATTATCCATAAATCTTTCAAGAAATCCTATGTATTTTCTTCGCCCTTCGTTTACTGCAGATTTTATCTTGTCATTTTTCTCTTTTAATTCAATATCCACTGCATTTACAATTTTTATTTTTTCTCTAAGTTCACCTGTAAAAGCAGTTATTTTTTCTTTAATTAAGGAAATAGTTTGATTTTCCGTGGAATTCTTGTCATTCATTTTCTTTTTTATGAAGGTTTCAATTTCAGAAAAAGCTATTTTTTCTCTGGGCGATTCTGTTTTTTCAGGTTCACTGAATATTTTTTTGATAAAACTGAATATTCCCATTTTGATTTATTTTGTTTCTACTTCAACCTCTCTTCTATAACTATTTTCCCCTTCTTTAAAATCTTTAAATTTTTTAATTTTTAGAGGTTTTTTGAATAAAGGGCAGTCCAGAACAAAAGTCTCGTATTCTCCACCCTCGCCTGCAACATGGATTTTGTATTTTTCATTAAGTTTAATAATTTCCTGGATAAATTTGGGATTTATCTCTCTTCCAAGCCAGGATTGATTCAATGGATAGGCAAAAACTCCAGTCACAATCACTTTGAATTTGTTTTTTATTAAATCGTTGAGGTAATTCAATTCATTTATTTGCCAGAGAGGATTTATGCATTTTATATTTAGTTTATCGCATATTGCTTGAATTCGTGAAGATTGATAGGCAGACTGAATTGCTCCTGTTGCAATTCCCTGAATTTTGTATTTTTTTATTGCTTTTTTTATTGCTTCTTCCAAGTCTTTTAATTCTTCTTCTTTTTCACCTTCTGTTTTATGAATTATTAAGGGGATATTCATAGATTCAGCCTGATGCTTTGTCTTTTCAATGCTTGGAGTGTGAAACATGTAAGATTCTTTATTTTTAGAGAGAATTGTTATTAGACATGCTAGTTCATGTCCTTGTTTTTTAACAATATAGGAGGAGTAAACAGAATCTTTTCCTCCTGAAAAGAGGGATGCTATTCTCATGATTATCGCAATTAAAAGAGGTTTTTAAGATTATTTGCTCTTATTAGGGTTTTCGTTTTCTGAACCAACCAAGAATAAATAAAATTCCGATAAGAAATGCTGGTCCTGCAATTGTTAAAGTCCAAAACAGTTTATACCATTCAAATGAATTTATTAATATTACTACAATGTATAAAATTCCAGCTAGAATAAAAACAATTCCCCCCACAATCTCATATTTCCAGGATATTAATAGAGTGATTAACAAGATAAGTGCGGGTATATTATGCATAAACAACCCTAAGATAGTCCCCCAGAAACCATAATTGCCCTCAAAAATATCCAAAGAAAGCATAGCCAGGAAAACAAGGAATATTATTGATAAAATTCTTGGTGTCCAGTATATAAATTTGTTAATCTTTTTTTTGGTCTTCATTTTTAATCTAATTCTTCTTTCTCAGCGAATTTCTCAAACTCTTCATCTGAAATTGGACTTTCGTCATAGGTTCCGTCTTTGAGCTCTGTTATCAAATCCTTGAATGGATTTCCATTATTTTTCCAGTAATTTTCTTTTTCCCAGATGTAAATTTCTTCAAAGTGGTTTTTCTGCTCAAGCCAGATTTTCTTTTGATTTTCCAGATGCAGCAGTGGAGCGAAAGAGTTTATCTTTTCTTCAGTTTTTCCTCTTGCAAATTCTGAATAGGAAATTTTTTTATGTCTTTTATCAGAATTAAAGGAACTTGTTAATTTATCTAGAATCTCCTTTATTTTGTCTTTTATATTAAAATTCCTTTTTGGAAGAGAGATTGAACTTTCAGTGAGAGCGTTTTTATTTATTATTTCTTTTTTTATTCTTCTGTTTTCTGTCGTAATTGCCTTGTTCAGAGATTCCATGAGCTCTTTTAGTGTTACTTTTTTGAATCTTGGGAGAGGACTCCTAGGAATTAATTCTGGTATCTCTTCCCCGAGTTCTATTCTTTCAAATGCTGCTTTCTTAATCTCCTCTTTTCTTCCGAAGAGAATATCATCTATACTTTTTAGATAACTATTAAGCAAAATTTCAGATTTTATTCTCAGCAAAAGAGAGGCTGCATAAAGGACTTTGCTTGAAATAAAAAAGTCTGACTTTTCTAATTCCTGTATTTTTTGAAAGTATTTTTCTGTTAGAACAAGAATATTTATGTCCCAGGGATTTAATTGTTCTGTATTTATTAAATCGTATATAATTTCCTGCCAGTCGATTTGCCTGCTGAAGAGCAAATCGTGAACTTGCTCTTGTGTGACAGAGGGGTTTTTAGAAGCATCAACTTTCTCTTTTTCCATTATTTATTTAGGGAATTCCATTATATAAATTTTTATAAAGAATCTTGACGAAGAAGAAAAATGGAAGATACATATTCTAAAAATAGCGCTTCTAAAGTTGAAAGGAATTGTCTTATGGGGGACAGAGTAAAAGTCTTTTTTGAAGATAAATGGTTTTGGAATTAAAGGACCTGTAAATTCCCCCAAGACAATTTTTGAGTGGGAAAATGAAAAAACATTTGGAGATGCTATGTATCATGAGCAAGTAGAATGGGAAAAGAGTGAAGAAGAGAAGAAAGAGGATGATAATTTGCCTTTTTAAATTAATGTAGTTAGTAATCCTTTGGGGTGTAGTTATTAAATGAGATAAGTGGTTTCGCTATTACATAAGGACTATCAATTTTTTTATTACTACTTTAGGTTTACTCTCTCCTGTCATTTTTAAAGAGTAACATGAACGAAAGGTTTAAATAGTTGTTATCATTCCATTTAATATCACCTCTTTTTACCCAGGAGAAGCTTCAGGTCTGCTTTTTGTTGGCTTGAAGAATCTCCCAGGGTTTTGAATTAACCCCCAAAACAGTATTACTTTTTATACCCGCCTGCTGGGGGCGTATAACTTTCTATTCAACGCTCAAACAGAGAGTTATTTTACTAAAGTATCAATCTTAAAATTAAGATGATTATCCCTGCTACAAATATTGCCCGGTCAGGTCCAGAGATTTTCCCATGAATTTTTTTAGAAGAATATAAAATAGGCAATAAGAACAAAAACAATGCTATTGAGTTAATATAAACAAATACATTCATAATCCCACTAAAAAGAAATGTGAGAATAAGAAATGACTGTATAACTGAAAAGATGGCATGCACATAACCCGCGGCAGAGGATTTACTGTTTTTAATGTTAAAAAGGTGACATGGTCTCTTCTCTTTTATGTGTTGTTTAATATAATATTTAGCACTTACATAATTAATTAACAAACTAACAACTCCAAGCAAAATAAATGCATTCAGATTAAAAATTATAGTATATATCCAGAAAAAATTAAATGGAACAAATAACCAATCTAACAAATAGGTGGGGGGATGTTTCTTAAAGAGAGGTAATTCTTTTTTCTTTCTTGATAAGTGGAACTGTAAAAGCCAAGAAATTATCGGAAGTATAGCAAGGATTAACCCAATTAAGACATATTCTTCCATAAGAACTAATTTTTAACACATTATATAAATATAACTTTCCTTAGTTATTCAATAAAAAGTAAGGGCGTATAACTTATTCTAGGTGCTCGGAGCGGGCGTCCAGACAAAATATACAACTCCCAGCTTGGGAGATAATTATTTATAATCTATTTTATTTAAAAACTATATGAAATATAAAAGATTGGTAAAAGATATTAGAAAAAAATCATTTCCAGAAATCAAGGGAATAATTTTAATAATAAAAATACCTTTTCTAATCCCTGGAGGAGGTGTATTTTGGTTGTTTCCCAGAATTAATATTCTAGCATTCAGTACTGCTTGTAAAAAATTGGATGAAAAAGTTATGATCGGTCTTATAGCACACGAACTTTCACACTTTTCTATTTTTCAAAGAGGTACTTGGTTTGAATTCCTAAAATTTCTTATGAAAATAAACAAAAAGAGAATAATTGAAAATGAAAAAGAAACAGATTTGCTTGCCATTGAAAAAGGTTATGGTGAAGAATTAATTGCTACTAAAATTAAAGCAAAAGAGTTATTAAAAGGAACCAAATATGAAAAAGTTTTTAAAAACCACTACTTAACAGCAGAAGAAGTCAGAAAAAAGATGAAAGAAAAAAAGTAAAACGCTCAGATAGGGCATTGCTAAAGAGAAAAGCTTATATAATAAACCGATTAATATCGGTTATGTGGGTAGCTAAATTTAAACTCAAAGACGAAGATGATATCTACACTCCTTTGTGTGAAAAATATAAGATAGAATTTTATGCTGTTCCCCATACTAATTTTGTTAAGAATAATAAAATTAATCTTCTTGTTGGAGGAGTTCTTTCTGGTTCAGAAGAAAACAAAAAGAAATTCATAGAAGAAATTCAAAAAGATAAGAGAATAAAAAAAGTTGAACAACACCATGATTCTATTTTTGTTCATGCCCAACATCCAACTTCAAGAGAAGCAAAAGCAGAAATAAGAATATTTTATAATCCCCAATATATAAGAGTAAAACCAATCCATGTTTCAAGTGACGGGTGGGAATATTGGGAAATTGCATGTCTTGATAAGAAAGAATTGGATAAAATTGTAGGTGCTTCTATAAAATATTATCATGGAGAATTATTTTCAATTAAGGAAGAAAAGCTAAGAAACATCTCAAGTTTAGAATTTACTCCTTCACTAAGTGAGAAACAAACAGAGGCTCTTGAAATTGCATATAAACAAGGATATTATAATTACCCAAGAAAATTAACAATTCAGGATATGGCTAAGAAAATAAAAAGATCTTATTCCACTTTTCAAGAGAACCTAAGAAAAGGTGAAAATAAGCTTATAGATTATTTCTTAAAATACCGATAATAATCGGGTAAAACTTCTTTAATCAGTCTGAAACTATTCTGTAATGGTTAGTAGATTAGAAGAAATTTCAAGTGGTAATGAATTAGAAAACAAAAGAATAGTTGTAACTGGATGTGGTTATAAGCCACTAATAACAACTTTCTATGATATTGTAACTGGAAAACCCAGCCATGATCCCATATTCATTAATGATGAAGAATTCAAATTGAATATTGGAAGTGCTATTAGTGGTGTCTTGGCAAAAAAAGGAGCAATTATACATATGGTTTCTACTTCAGAAGATAAACTAAAAAAATTAAAAGAAAGTTTGGACTTGATAATAGGAAGTAATAAATTAGAATATTCTGCATTAGATCTGTTAAATAAAAAATCAGTAAAAGATTTTGTTAAAAATTTTCCAAAAGATAAGGAAATATATTGGGTTCAATCAGTTGGTCTTGGTGCAGGAAGTTACAAATTAAAAGATGATAATCCTTATTTGCCTTTAGAGGATATTCCAATAGAATTATTAGAAAAAGAATTAAAAACAGCCATTAGAGCAACTCATCTAATGCTAAACCAATTCAGACCAGTATTTAAAAAGCAGAATGAAACAAAGATAGCTATAATTAGTTCAATGAGTGCAATTAGAGGTTATTCTTACGGTGGAACTCATTGTACTGCTAAAGGTGCTATTGATAGATATGCAAATTCCATTATGTTGGCATTATACAAAGAGAATATATTTGTTACAACAGTAAGACCGGGAGGAGTTGACACGGGTATGTATGATAATCCAAAGGTGCAAGAAGCTGTTAAAGTTATTTCAGATGAATATGGTGGACTTCATAGAAATCATTTCGTTTTAGCTCCACCAACAAGTGTGGGAGAAGCAATTGCTTATGCTTTTTCAACACCCGCCCATATACCTTCTTTAAACTTAGTTGCAAAAGGACAATTTCCTAATGAAGGATCTTAGAAACTAAAATTACTTAAACCCCCGAGGTCTTAATTCTATACAAGTAAAATATAAGTTCATCTCTTGAGGTAGACATTAGGTACTTCTGTCCGGTCGGGGCGTAGTACTGCAAAGACAACAAAGGTTCTATAATTTATTTCTTCCGAACTGCAGAAGTATACGTGGGATATATGGTATCCAACCGAGCTATGGAGGGAGTAAAGTGATAAACAAAAAGAATTAGAGAACAAGGTTTGGAAGGAATACCTCCAGTTCCAGTAATTGAAATTCCTGTTAGTTTCTTTTGCCCTACGTAGTGGGGGAAAATTTCGTCCGAAAAGTCAGAAATCGGTGCGTCTTTCACAGAACGGAGTGATACATAAAGACAAAGAATTAAGGGGCTGAATTTTCTTCTTTTCTTTTATAGTATTTTTGAATACCTACTCCAATATTTGACAATATATTAATACCAATACAAAGATGAAGATACCAAGGTAATGCTGTTAATGCCATTTTTGTTTGTGGATCCCTTAAATTAGTTCCAAGAAAATGGTCTGAAGCTTGAACTACCAATTCAACAAGACCATAATGTGCGACACCAGATGCTACTGCAGCTGCAATTCCTCCCCTAATGGGATGATTGTAAGCGTCAGCTAATCTTAGAGTTGGTCTAATTGCATATTGAATAATAGGATTATATTTATAGTAAGGGCTATTCTTATCTGTAAAAAATGAAGTTTCTTCTGTTGCCATAAACATCTTTCATTTGCTTGAGTATTTAAATCTTTTTTTTAAATATTAAAGAAGATTTTTAAATAAAGTTATCAGTGGTTAATAGTGCATCACACTGAGCTATGGAGAAATCTGGGATTTCACATAAAATCTCCCAGGGTTTCGTATTATTAATGAGTATATTTATACACAATAGTAAGTTTTAAATATAGCTCCTTTTTTGAAGATTGTATGGAAAAGGAAAATCATATGAAATATTTACCAAAAAAGATCAGAAATTATTTAGAAATTGAAGATACTAATTTTCTTCACCCACATTTTAAAATCAATAATAAAGATGCAAATTTAGAATGGGCTGTTCCCAGAGATGCTAGGCATTTTGATGATGTTAAAACTTATATAGAAAATCTTGCAAAGACTGCAGAAGAATTAATGAGAAAAGGGTATGAAATAGAATATTGTGATGAATATGGTTGTGGAAAAATAACAAAAGTAAACAGAAATGAAGAAAGAATGAGTGGTTTTAATTTATCACATCTTTATCTTGGAAATAGAACAGATAGCTTTCACCAAGATATGCAGTCTGTTATAGAATCCTCTTTAAAATATTTATCAAATGAACCACAAGAACATTTTGCAAATAGAGTTCTTCTTGATACTGATTCTCATTTAAAGTTGTCAGAAATTGAAGAGCGTTGTTTGGAAATTTAACGAAATAAGAGGGTTTCACATAAAATCTCCCCGGGTTTCGTATTATTTATGAGTATATTTATACACAATTATATTTAAATAGTGATTCTATTATGTAAATTTAATATGAGAGACATAACAGACAATTTAATGAGAGACATAACAGACAATTTAAAGAAGGCTGGAATAGGTCTTACCATTCTTGCGTTGACTTGTCTTCCATTAGATGCTCAAAAATTAAGCAGAAAAACTCATAGATTTTATAGTGAGAAAGAGAAGAGTTTGAATAGTTGCTTTTCTAAGCGAGCCGAGAAGTATAATAGAAATGTTTATGGGGAAAGCATAGGTAAACCCCTCTTTTTTTCAAGTGATGCAAGAGGATACAAGCAGAAAGTTGAAGCAAATAACACCCCCCATGATAATCGTAGTGTTCATAAAGAAGAAAAAAGATATATCAAACATTTGAGAAAAATGAGAAGAAGAAAATAATTCTTCTTGTATATCTAGGGAGATTTATTTTTTATATTTAATATATTCCTTGAAACTATAAATTTATATAAATGTTTAATACAAAATTTATCTGCTCAAAATGGGAAAAACATTGGAAAAAGTTAAAGATGAATTGGATGAGCTTTTTGAAAAGGCTAAATCCAGTAAAAATATTAAGGATATTCTTAATTTTAAATTTTCAATAAATTATTTTCTTGATGAGGGTTATAATATTGGAGATTATATACACAAATATAATAAACTCGATAACGAAAAATAGTATTTATTTTGTTTCTTCTTTTTTCTTTCCTTCAAATTCAGTATAATGGCACTTTCCGCAATAAAGTCTTCCTTTAGAATTCATTAAAAATACTCCTGGACCGCATCTCGGACAGAATCTTTCTCTTGTAATTTTGTCTCCTTCTATTTTGTATTTTTTATATTTTTTGCTTGTCGGCTTGTTTTTATGGGGTTTCTTTCCTTTTTTTACAATTTTTTTTGACATTTTAATTATTCTTTGTTTTCCTTTACTTTTCCAGAAGTTTCAGCATTTTTTGCTTCTTCAGCTTTCTTTTTTTCTTCTGCTTTAACTTTTTTAGCTTCTTCCGATTCTTTCTTTACTTCGACAGTATTTGCAACCCCTTTTTTTGATTTCTTTTCTATTCTTTCTTTGTCTTCTTTTATCTTGTAAACATTTGCATCAATTATAAATTCCTTTGAACCAAATCCCCCCTTAATTCTTTTTATTTTTATATTTTCTTCAGGAATTGATAATTTTTTTGAAATTAGATTTATGGTTTCTTTATTGCTCGGAGTAATCTCTGCAGAAAGTTCAAATACGATTTCTTTTCTTCCAAAAAGGGGGTTTTCTTTTTCTTCAAGGATTTTTAATGTCATTTTACCTGGTTTTAATTGCAAAATTTCCCTTTTCTTTTATATTTAATTTCTGTGCGACTTCTGATTTTTCAGGGTTTAGTATTACTACTCTCCCTTTAGATCCTTCTGTTAGTTCTTTGGAACCGCATTTTGGACATTTATCCCCTTCTTCAACTATTAAATTGCACATTTTGCAAGCTTTTGTTTTAGGCATTTTATCTTAAATCTCCTTTTTTCTTGAACATTATTTCGTAATTTGTTACATCATAATTTAATTCAAAATCATGATTTTTGTAATTTCCTCTCATATAATTCATTATTTTTGTTATTTCTTCTTTATTTATTCCTGAATTTAAATTAAATATTCCTTTTTGGTTATCTGAAAGAGTTTTTTCTATGAATTCTTTATTAAGAAAATTAATTTGAAATTTGGGTGCTTGTTCTTTTGTTAATTCATCAATTAAATTCATTTTTTCTTTGTCCCCTTCTTGCCTTTAGTTTTTTTAGTTAACCTTTCAGATTTTTCTTCTTCTCTTGCATATTTTTCTTCTTCTTTTTGCTTTTTTACAGAATCCTCTTTAATCCATTCTATTTTTCCTAATCCTGGCTGTCTCATTGTTAAACCTACTTTAGGCTCGTCTCCTTTGTGAGAGATTGCAACAATTCTTGCAAGACACAAATCTCCTTGCTTTAGGTTTCTCTTTGAAGCTTTTCCTGAAAGAACATTTGTCTTGCTGAAGCTTACAAAATCATCCATTGTCTGGCTTATGTGTATCATGCCTTTCATGACACCCATTTCAATAAATGCTCCGAATTTTGTTATTTCTGCAACTTCTCCAAAGACCAATTCCTGCAATTCTGGTCTCCAGACGAGTAATTTAAATTTCGAATTGTAATAAGTTGCTCCATCTCCAGGAATTATCACTCCTTCTCCAACTTCTAAAACCTCAATAATAGCAGCAGATCTTCCGAGCTCTTTGTCATAATAGCTGGAATAAACTTCACGGAGCTGTTTATCGACGGCTTCCACAGTGGGGAGTCCGAACAATCTCGGCTCAACTCTTACATAATCTTCAACTTCAGTTAGATAAAACATTTTATATGAAAACTAGAGTAAAAATCGGTTTTTAAAGGTTTTTCTTATATTTCCTTAAATATATTTTGAAAAGAATAAATTTAATTAAAAAATTTCTAATTTCTTCTTGTTTCTTATAACCATCTTTTTGTTCCTTATTTTTGTTTTTATTCCTCTGTCAAGTGTTGCTATTATTGTATCTGGATTTTCTTTTGCATAATTAATTATTGCATTATCAACATTTTTTCCTTTTAGAGAGATTTTTTTGAATTCACTCTTTTTTAAGAGCCTCAGAGCTGATTCTTTTTTTAGTTTTTCAAGCTCTCTTATGACTTCTTTAGGAATTATTATCTGAATTCCCATTAAAGGAATTTCCTCAAAAAAATCTATCTTCTGCTCCATGCAGGAGAGGATGAAGTTTGTGTCTAATAGGATTTGTCTCATTATTTTTTAAAGGACATTAACCTTTAAATAATCTTTTTTCTTTAAAAAAACATGCAAGAAGGTGCTAATGTCTTAAGAATTTTGAAAGAAACGAAAGCTGCACTTGAAAAAAATGATTCTTTTACTATTCGGGGTTTGAGCAATCAGACAATAAATACTGCCTCCCTTGCACAAGACCCAGACAATATTGCAGTTGCAGTCATTGTATATTCTTTAAGCAAGATTGTGGAGAGGTTGGATTATAGGCAATTGCCTGGATGGAAGAAATTCTACAACAATGCTCTCTTATACCTCGACAAATCAATAAAAGATATTGAAGGCAAGAATTATGAAAAATTTAGAGAAGATTTTAAGATGATTAGGGGCTCTATTGAAAATCTTTCTGGAAAACTAAAAAAATATGTAAAAGAAGTCCTTAGAAACGCTGAAATTAGCAAGGCTTCAAGAATTTATGAACATGGTATCTCTATGGAGCAAACAGCAAATCTTCTTGGAGTAAGTTTGTATGAGCTTGCTGATTATGTTGGAAAAACAGGGATAGCTGATGTTCCTGAAAATTACACGAGAAACACAAAATCTAGAATTAAACTTGCAATGGAAATGTTTGAATGATCTTTGATACTTATTCAATTTTGGGTTGGGTTGGAGTTGTTTTTATTATATTAGCATATATATTTCATTCAAATAAAAAATTAAAAGGAGATTATGTGCTTTATCATTTGTTAAATTTATTTGGGGCAACTGGGATTGCTATAAGCACGTTTATAACAGAATCTTGGCCGGCACTGACATTGAGTTTAATCTTCTGGGCAATTTCCCTCTTTTACATATTTAAAATAATTAGCATTAAACCCTCTTATAAGGAGATAAGATGAAAACCCTAAACAAAGCAATTATATTCGATGCAGGAACTTTAATAAGTTTCTCGATGAATGGCTTGATTGATGAGATTAGAAAACTTAAAAAAATATTTGGAGGAGGCTTTTTGATTACTAATGAAGTAAAAGCAGAGATTATAGATAAACCACTTAAAATAAAACGATTTAAATTGGAAGCGTTGAGAACTAAAAGGTTGCTTGATGAAGGAGTTTTAGAGCTTGCCGATTCTTTTGGGTTTGATAATTCCAAAATAGGAGCAAAAACGAAAGAGATCATGAATATCTCAAACTCATTTTTTCAGAGTCCAAAAGGCCAGGTGAATATAATGCAGCTAGGGGAAGCTTCCTGTCTAGCTCTGAGCAAAATGCTTAATGAAAAAAAGATAAAAAATGTAATTGCGATTGATGAGAGAACAACGAGAATGCTTATTGAAAAACCAGAGAATTTGAAAGAACTGCTCAGCAGAAAATTGCATACAAATATAAAACCAGTTAAGGAAAATTTTGAATATTTTAAACAGTTTCAGGTGATTCGCTCTGTTGAACTTATGTATGTTGCATGGAAAAAGGGATTAGTGGATTTGAGGGATGGAAATTCTATTTTGGATGCCTTGCTCTATGCTCTTAAGTTTAAAGGTTGTTCTGTTTCTTTTGAAGAGATTGAAGAAATCAAAAAAATGAAGTGAGGGGTGTGCAGTATAACGATAATCTTTAAATATACCCGTATCTTCTTAATATAATGAGGAGAAAGATTTATTCTATTGAAGAGAAGAAGAAAATTATTATAGATTATATAAAGAAAAATCCTACTGCAACATATAAAGATATCAGAAAAGAAACTAAATTACATCCAGAAAGAGCATTCAAAAGTCTCAAATATGCTTTTGAAGGAGCAAAAATGAAATCTCCAAGAACATTTGATATAAAAAATAAAGAGACGAGAAGAAGAATTATCGCAGAGTATATAAAAAAGCACCCAGAAGCAGGAGGGCAAACAATAGCAAAAGAGACTAAGATAAATGTTTGTAATGCATTTAAAGGAATTAAAGAGGCATTCAAGTTTGCAGGAGTTGATTATCCTAGAGAAATTGATTTAAGAAGAGAAGAAGAAAAAAAGAAACAAATAATTAATCTCATTAGAGAAAATCCTTTAATTACAATCCAAGAAATAACTGAAAAGGCAAGAGTTCAACCTTATCATTTTTTTAAAAGTATAAAAGAAATATACAAAAAAGCAGGAGTTAATTCTATAAAAAAGGAAGAGAAATGGAAATTAAAAAAACAAAAAGAGATTATAAATTTTATTAAGAAAAATTCTTTAGCGACTCAAAGAGAAATAAATAGAGGTTGTAAGACCCATGTCCAGAATACATTTAAGAGAGGTATCTTTGAAGCATATGAAAAAGCAGAGATTAAATTTCCATTTAAAAGATTAAAATTATATGGTGTTGGATTAAAAGAAATTAGAGATAGAGCAAAAACATTTGAAGATGAAATTGCTATTAAATTATCTGGATATGGTAATGTAAATAAATTAGTTAAAATGAATAGGGGTATTGCTGATATTGTTTTAGAAAGGAAAGATAAGAAGATTATAATTGAGATAAAAGACTATTTAGATAAGGACATTTCAGTATCACAAATAAACCAATTGAATAGATACCTAGAAGATAGCAACTCTAATTTAGGTTTTTTGATTTGTCACAAAAAGCCTAAGAAAGATAAGTTTTTAATAGGAAAAAACAAAATATTTGTATTGGAAGATGGTGAACTAAATAAACTTCCAATAATTGTTGATCAGACGGGACAATAGGTAAACGGCATACCGTACGGCTCCAGCGATTGAAAAGTCAGAGTTACCGTGAGTTGGGGGTTCAATTCCCTCTTGTCCCATTTTTATAAAAATGATAAATAAAGAGATAATGGATTTTCTAGAAGAACAGACAAACAGAATAAAACCTCTTCATAAAGATTTAACTCATTCATATTGGGACGCCACTACAACAGGTAAAAAGGAATCTTATGAAAGATATGGACTTTGCCAGAAGGAACTTGCAAAATTTTTCAATAATAGAGCAAATTTCGAGAAAATTAAACAGTTTTTAAGCATTAATATTGATGACAAATTAATTGAAAGACAATTAAGGCTTTTGTATAATTCTTATCTTGGAAATCAGGGAGATTTAAATTTGATAAATAAAATTCTTGAGAAATTTACTGCAATAGAAGAGAAATTCAATAAATTTAGGGCAAAGATAAATGGAAAAGAATTTACAGATAATCAGATTAAAGAAATTCTTAAGAATGAAACTGATTCTGTAATATTACAAGAAGCTTGGGAGGCAAGCAAAATGCAAGGAGAGTTTGTTGCAAATGATTTGATAGAATTAATAAAATTAAGAAATCAACTTGCTCAAAGTCTTGGGTTTAAAAATTATTATGTGCTTTCTCTTGAAGCAAATGAACAAACTGAAAATGAAATACTTGAGATATTTTCTAAATTAGACAAATCTACTAATTTGATTTTCAGCGAAGTTAAGAAAGAGATAGATGATATTCTTTCTAAAAGATATAAAACTTCTGAGTTAAATCCCTGGCATTATCAGGATTTATTTTTTCAAGAGGCGCCCCATATATATAATATAGATTTGGATGATTTTTACAAAGAGGACATTATTGAAAAGGCGGAAAAATTTTATTCAAGTATAGGACTCGATGTTCTTGATATAATTGAAAGAAGTGATTTATATGAGAAACCAGGCAAATACCAACATGCATATTGTATGGATTTGGACAGGGAGGGAGATGTAAGGTCCTTAATGAATATAAAAAATAATGAAAAATGGATGGATACTGTTCTTCATGAATTAGGTCATGGAATTTATTGGAAGTATATTGATAAAGATTTACCTTTCTTAATAAGAGATACAAGCCATACCCTAACAACAGAAGCTATAGCTCTATTAATGGGAAGAAATGCTAAAAATGTTTCTTTTATAAAAGAATTTTGTGATGTCAAGGCAGAAGAAATTGATAAGATTGGAGAGAGTGTGAGAAAAAGTCTGAAATTACGCCAACTCATTTTTTCAAGGTGGTCCCAAGTAATGGTTAATTTTGAGAGAAATCTTTATGATAATCCTGACCAGAATCTTAATAGATTGTGGTGGAGTTTGGTAAAAAAATATCAGCTTCTTGATTTCTCGAGGGACAAAGCTGACTGGGCTTCAAAAATCCATTTTGTTTCTTCGCCAGTTTATTATCATAATTATCTTTTAGGAGAGTTATTTGCCTCACAAATTAATAATTACATGGCAAAGAGTATACTTAAGAATAAAACCTCTAAGAATCTAGATTATCCAGGGAACAAGGAGATTGGAGAGTATCTTAAATCCAAGATATTCTTTCCTGGTGCACTCTATAAATGGAATGATTTAATTAAACACTCAACAGGAGAGGAATTAAACCCGGGATATTGGGTTAATGATTTTTGCTAAAGTGTTTTCTGTTTATTACAATAATCTTTAAATAGGCTGGATAAAAGATATTTTTATGGGAAGTATACCTATAATGCCTGAAGTGAATTACAAGGTTAAATTAAGTGATGGAGAGTATTATCCTGCACATTTTGATATAATTGAATTTGATGAAAAAGGAAGACCATATTTAAAAAAAGAGGGGTGGGCAGAGATTTGGTTTTATGTTCCAAATAAAAGGGATCGGCTTTCATTAAATGTTAGAAGTTTAGATATAAAGCATTTAACTCACCTGAATTTTCCGGATTTAAAAGATGAATCTCCAAGAGCTTTTATCCATAAGGATCTGGCAGAATTGCTGGTAAAAGGAGATTTTTCAAAAATATCCCCTTTAAAGATAAGAAGTGCAACTGAAATCCAGGATTATCAGAAATATTTTGATATTTTCAAATCCAAAGATGAACCTTTTTTAGATTCTTTCTCTTCATTTTTAGGAACAGCATTATCCCCAGATAAAAAATGATAAAAAATGATACTTATTTTATTAAAGTGACTCCCTATCGTATTTTAGAGAAGAAACCTCATAAAACACTGATAGTTTCAGATAGAGGTTTTTGTAAAAGTGTTAATCCGGTTTCTCTTACGGATTTTAAAAAAGGAGATTATATACTCAGAAGTGTAATGATTGGGGGAGGTTTTATTCAAATTGAGTACTTTAAAATGGATGATAAAAGTAGAATAGGGAACTTTCAAGATAGAAGGTTAGAAAATATCTTTTCTGGTCCCCAAAGAAATTGATATATTAATATTTTATTTATCAAATGTAAAAATATATGTTTTTCTAGAAAAATCGCTATCTCCCTCACTCATTGAAAGAGAAATCAACCTACATCCATAGTTGTTTCTTATCCCATTTGCTATCTTTGAAAGAAGATTATCATCTATTGAGGGAGAATGTTCAGGATTTCTTACTGAAAAAGTCCTATAACCCCTCCTATAATTTGCAAATGTAGAATCTGCTTTAATAAGAGTCACCTCAAGGAAAGATTTATCCTTCTGTTTTATATCCTGTTTTTCTTTATCGTCTCTTTCCTTTTCTAAACTCCTAATTTTGTTCATAGTACCAATATAAAATATTTCTTTAAATAGATTTAGCATTTATTAAGAGTAATTAAAAAGACAAAACATTTATAAACAAATATGAAATGTAATTCATATGAATAATTCACAATATCATGTTTTTTTCACAAATTTAGCCAATCCTCTTAAGATAAAGATTATTACTTCATTAAAGGATAAGGGGAAATCTGTAGGAGAATTATCCGAAGAGTTGAATGTAGAACAGAGCAAGGTTTCTCATGCT